>NZ_JBIVJP010000016.1:165402-240370 GCF_044750285.1 Streptomyces sp. NPDC088812
CTTGGCCCCCTGGCGCGGGGGCCCGGGTCGGGGGTCCGGGGTCCGGGGCCGGGGTCCGAGGCCTGGCGTCGGAGGCCGGAGGCCCGGGGGCGGAGGCCCGGGGGCGGAGGCCCGGGGGCCCGCGATCACCCGCGCACCCGCCCGTGGTCCGCCCGCCCCGGGGACGTTCCGCCGGTCAGGGCCGTGTGCCCGTCTCCAGGCGTGCCGTCGTCCGGGTCAGGGAGGCGGTGAACGGGTGGCGCGGGTCGGTCAGGACGCGGTGGGCGGGGCCCTGTTCGACCAGTTCGCCCGCGTCGAGGACGGCGACGTGGTCGGCCAGGCGGGCAATGTCCAGGTCGTGGGTGATCAGGACGAGGGACAGGTCCTCGCGCTCGCGCAGCAGAGAGGCGAGGACGTCGAGGAGGCCGCGCCGGGTGACGGTGTCGAGGCCGGAGGTGATCTCGTCGCAGATCAGGACGCGGGGCCGGGCGAGCAGGGCCCGGGCGAGGGCGGCGCGCTGGAGTTCGCCGCCGGAGAGCCGGGCCGGCGGGCGGCGGGACAGGTCGGGCGGGAGGCCGAGACGGGTCAGGGTGGTCAGGGCCTCCGCGCGGGCGTCCGCCGGGTCCGTGCCGCGCAGGCGTACCGCGGTGCGGGCGACCTGGTCCAGGACGGGCCGGTGTTCGTCGAAGGCGGCGCGCACGTCCTGGAACACGTACTGCACGGCGGCGAGCTGGGCGCGGGTGCGGTGGCGCAGGCTGCGCGGCAGCGGGGTGCCGTCGAGGAGGATCTCGCCGTCGTGGTCGCGGTGGAGGCCGGCCAGGCAGCGGGCCAGGGTGGTCTTGCCGCTGCCCGAGCGGCCGACGACGGCCAGCGAGGTGCCGGGGTGGAGGGTGAGTTCCGGCGCGCGCAGTGCCACGGCGCCGTGGTGGCGGGCGGTGAGGTCGCGCACCCGCAGGGCGGGCGGCCGGCCGGTGTCGGGGGCGGGCCGGGCGCCGGTGGGCGGGCGCCGGGCGTCGAGGAGTTCCCGGGTCCAGGCGTGCCGGGGGGCGAGCCACAGCCGCTCGGGCGGGCCCGACTCCACGACCCGGCCCGCCCGCAGGACGAGGACGTCGTCGGCGAGGGCGCGGACCACGTCGAGGTCGTGGCTGAGCAGGACGACCGCGATGCCGCGGGCGGCGAGAGCCGCCAGCTGGTCGACGACCCGGCTCTTGGTCAGCGCGTCCTGGCCGGTGGTGGGTTCGTCGGCGACGATGACGCGCGCCCCCAGCAGGAGGGCCTGGGCCAGGACGAGGCGTTGCTGCTGGCCGCCGGAGAGCTGGTGCGGGTGCCGCCGCACCAGCGCCTCGCCGTCGGGGAGCTGGGCGTCGGCGAGGGCGCGCAGGACGAGCTCGCGGGCCGCCGGGCGGCGTTGCCCGCGCGGCAGGTGGCGTACCCGGAGGCGGGCCAGGTCGTTCAGCAGCGCGCCGGCGCGGCGGGCGGGGTTGAGGACGGCGGCGGGGTGCTGGGGCACGTGCCCGACCGGGCCGTCGCAGGTCAGGCGTACCTCCCCGGTGACGTGCGCGCCGGGCGGGAACTCCCCCAGCAGCGCCAGGCCCGTCGTGGTCTTGCCGCTGCCGGAGGCGCCGACCAGGGCGGTGACCGTGCCGGGCAGCACCCGCAGGCGCACGCCGTCGACGAGCGCGCGGCCGTCGACCTCCACCCGCAGGTCGCGGAGTTCGGCGAGCAGGTCGTTGCCGGGGCTCACGGGCGGGGTCCTCCCTTCTTCGGTGTCCTCTGCGACTTCTTCGGCGGCCTCTGCGACGCGGCGTCGAAGAGCAGGTTGGTGCCGGTCGTCAGCGCGACGATCAACAGGGCGGGCACCACCACGGCCCAGGGCTGCACCCACAGGCCGGTGCGGTTGCGGTCGACCATGACCGCCCAGTCGGCGGCGTCCGGTGCGACGCCGACCCCGAGGAACGCCGCCGTGGACACCAGGTACAGCACGCCGGTCAGCCGGATGCCGGCGTCGGCGGCGAGGGTGCGCAGGGCGGCGCGGGCGACGTAGCCGACGCCGATCCGCCAGACGCTCTCGCCCTGCATGCGCAGTGCCTCGACCGCCGGGCGCGCGGCCGCCTCACCGGCCGCCGCCCGTACGATGCGGGCCGCGTCGGGCACGTTGACCAGCGCGACGAGCAGCGCGAGCCCGGCCGCTCCGGGCTCGAACACGGACGCCACGAGGAGGATCAGCAGCAGCGACGGTACGGCGAGCAGCACGTCCAGCGGCCGCATCAGCAGCTCCTCCAGCCGGGGTGCGCGGGTGAGGGCGCCGGCGAGGCCGACCGGAGCGGCGACCAGGTAGGCGAGGGCGGTCGCGGCGAGCGCGGTGACGACGACGGTCCGTCCGCCGAGCAGCACCTGGTGCAGGACGTCACGGCCCACGAAGTCGGTGCCCAGCCGGTGCCCGTCGGCGAGGACGAAGGACGCGGCGCGCGGCCCGGGGTCGCCGGCGAGCAGCGGCCCGAGGAGGGCCAGGCCGAGGGGCACGCAGACGAGGGCCAGGCCCGGCAGGAAGCGGCGCCGGATCACGCGGCCACCGCCGCTCGGGGCGTCAGCCGGTGCGCGACCAGGTCCGCCCCGAGGTTCAGGACGACGGTCAGCACGCCGAACACCACCGCGAGGCCCTGCACGACGGGGACGTCGCGTTCGGCGACGGCGTCGAGCAGGACGGTGCCCAGTCCCGGGATCACGAAGAGGGCCTCCACGACGATGACACCGCACAGCAGCCAGTCCACGGTGCGGGCGAGCTGCTGGACGGCCGGGGCGAGGGCGTTGGGCAGGGCGTGGGCGTAGCGGACGCGGGCGCCGGGGACGCCGTAGCGGTGGGCGTGCGCCGCGTACGGCGAGGCCAGGGCGTCGACCATGCCGGCGCGGACCAGGCGGCTCAGTGAGCAGACCGGCCGGGCCAGCAGGACGAGGACGGGCAGGACGAGCGCGGCGGGGTGGCCGAGCAGGTCGGTGCCGTAGCCGACGGCGGTCGGCGGCAGCCAGGCCAGCTTCAGCGCGAGGACCGTCACCAGCAGCACGCCGAGGGCGAACTCGGGGACGGCGTACACGGCGAGCGTCACGGAGCTGATCAGGCGGTCCACGAGCCAGCCCTCGTGGCGGGCGGCGAGGACGCCCAGCCCGAAGCCGGCCGGGATCAGCAGGGCGAGGGTGAGCGCGGCCAGCAGCAGGGTGGGGCCGAAGCCGTCGGCGAGGTACCCGCTCACCGGGCGGCCGGACGTCAGGGAGGTGCCGAGGTCGCCGTGGGCCAGGCCCGCCGCCCAGTCGGCGAGCCGCTCGTGGGCCGGGCGGTCCAGGTGCATCGCCTCGCGGATCGCCGCGACGCGCGCGGGGTCGGGCTGGTCGCCGGCGAGGGCGACGGCGGCGTCGCCCGGCAGGGCCTCGGTGAGCGCGAAGACCAGCAGCACCACGGCCCCGGTCTGGACGGCGCCGAGGAGGAGCCGCCGGGCGGCGAAGGAGCGCGGGCCGCTCATGCTCACGCGAGCCACACCCGGTCGAAGCGGGCCCAGTCGAGGGTGTTGGCGGGCGCCGTGGTCTCGACGCCCTTCACGTTCGTCGCCGTTCCGATGATCCAGTCGGCGAAGCCCCAGACCAGGAATCCGCCCTCGGTGTACAGGCGGCGCTGCATCCGCTCGTAGACGGCGGCCCGCCCGGTCGTGTCGCGGGTGGACTGGGCCTGCTGGTAGAGGGCGTCGAAGTCCTTGTGCCGCCACTGGGTGGCGTTGGTGGTGGAGTCGGTGAGCAGCCGCTGGGAGAGGTGGGCCTCGATGGGCATGGCGCCGGAGCGGTAGCAGCACAGGGTGCCGTTGTCGAGGATGTCGGCCCAGTAGGAGTCCTTGCTGCCCGTCCTCACCTCGACGGTGACGCCCGCCTTCGCGGCCTGGTCGCGGAAGACGGTGGCGGCCTCGGTGAACCCGGCGGCGACGGCCGAGGTGTCGAGGGTGACCTTCAGCTTCTCGGCGCCTGCCTGCTTCAGCAGGGCCCGGGCGCGGTCGAGGTCCTGCTCGCGCTGGGGAAGGCCGTCGGCGTAGTACTCGTAGCCCTTGCCGAACAGGTCGTTGCCGACGACGCCCGCGCCGGAGAGGGCGCTGTCGACGAGTTCCTGCCGGTCGGCGATGAGGAAGAACGCCTGCCGCACCCGCGCGTCGTCGAAGGGGGGCCGGTCGGTCTTCATGCAGAAGGCCTGCATGGCGCTGTTGCGCAGCCGCACGATCTCGATCCGGCCCTGGTTCTCGTGGGCGCGGGCGGTGGTGGGGTTGAGTTCGTGGGCGTATTCGACCTGGCCGCCGAGGAGGGCGTTGACGCGCGCGGACTCCTCGTTGGCGACGACGAACTCGATCTCGTCGAGGTGGGGGGCGCCGTCCCAGTAGGCGTCGTGGCGGCGGAAGACGGCGGAGCGGCCGGGGGTGAAGGAGACGAAGCGGAAGGGGCCGGAGCCGATCGGCTTCCGGTCGAAGTCGTCGGCGTCCTCGGGGACGATGTACGCGCCGAACGCCGCCAGCACGTTGGGGAATTCGGCGGTCGGCCGTTTGAGGACGAACTCGATACTCCGCTCGCCGGTGGCGCGGCTGGCGTCGAGGTCGATGGGCTCCAGGGACGCCTTGGCGCGGAACGCCTTGGCGGGGTCGACGATACGGCGGTAGCTGTGGAGGACGTCGTCGGCGGTGACGGGGCTGCCGTCGTGGAAGGTGGCCTCGCGCAGGGTGACCTGCCAGCGGTCCAGGGTGTTGTTGGGCTCCCAGCCCGTGGCGAGGCGGGGCCGGGCGGACAGGTCGGGGCCGTAGTCGGCGAGTTTGTCGTACTGGGCCTTGGCGCGGGCCGCGTCGGCGAAGAGGTTGGCCAGGTGCGGGTCGAGGGTCTCGCTCGCGCCGCCGCCGGCGAAGGCGGCGCGCAGCCGTCCGCCCTTCTTGGGTCTGCCGTCGCCACCGGTCTTCGGGTCGTCGCCCGTGCCGCTCCCGCAGCCGGTGAGGGCGAGGGCGGCGGCGCCGGTGGTGGCGGCGAGGAAGCCTCGGCGGTGCGGGCCGGGGAAGCGTGCGTCGTCCATGCGTGCCCCTTGGAACGAGTGGGATGAGGTGGGATGAGTGGGATGAGTGCGGGGTGGGTCAGCGGGTGGTGCCGCGCAGGCGGGCCACGACGTGCAGCCGGTCGCCGTCGGCCGTCGCGCCGGGCGGGTCGCCCTCCTGCCACGCCGGTTCGGTGCGCGGGCCGGGGCCGTCGTGGAGGTCGAGGACGTCGAAGCCGTGTGTGGTGAGGAAGTGCCGCAGTTCCTGCGGGAACAGCAGCCGCCACGCGGAGTGCTGGGCGACGGGCGGGGAGCCGTCGTCGGTCGTCCAGACGCGGATCCGGCGCAGGAGTTGGGCGGTGCGGTCCAGGGACAGGTTCGTGGTGGAGCGGTGGTGGACGCCCTGCCAGTGAAAGGTGTGGACCGTCGGGGGGCCGAGGAGGTCCGTACGGCCCAGGAGGTAGGCGCCGTTGCGCATCTCGGCGACGAGCAGCCCGCCGGGGGCGAGGGCGTGGCGGCAGGAGGAGAGGAAACCGTCGAGCTGGGCGTTGGCGTGGCAGTACAGCAGGGAGCTGTCCAGGCAGACCACGGCGTCGAACGCGGCCCGGCCGAGGTCGAACCCGTGCAGGTCGGCGTGGACGTAGGCGGGGCCCGGGTGGTGGGTGCGGGCGTGCGCCAGCATCGCGTCGGAGAGGTCGGCGCCGGTGACCGTGCGGCCGGCGGTGTGCAGGTGGGCGGCGTCGCGGCCGGTGCCGCAGCCCATGTCCAGGACCCGCGGTCCGGCGCCGTGCCGGCGCAGGCAGTCCTCGGCCCAGCGGCCGGCGAGCCGGCCGGGGTCGGGGAAGCGGACCTCGTACAGGGCGGGGTGGTCGGTGAGGAGGTTGCCGGTGGGAGGCTGCCCGGTCGACTCGCGGTGCTCCCCGCCGGTGGCCGGGTCCCCGGTCGTCACACACTGCTCCCCGCCGGGGAAAGGCTGCCCGGTCGGCACACACTGCTCCCCACCGATGGCAGGGTCCCCGGTCGTCACACACTGCTCCCCACCGATGGCAGGGTCCCCGGTCGTCACACACTGCTCCCCACCGATGGCAGGGTCCCCGGTCGACACACACTGCTCCCCACCGATGGCAGGGTCCCCGGTCGGCACACACTGCTCCCCGCCGGGGAAAGGCTGCCCGGTCGTCACGCGGTGCTCCTCTGCTCGGCCGGCGCCGCGGCGGCGGCCGGCACCGGAGGGCCGGGTAGTGCGCCGCGCCGGTGCAGCCCCGCCACCCCGGCCGCCGAGGCCAGCCCGAACAGCGCGCAGCACACCCAGGGCAGCCACCCGGAGCCGCCCTGCTCGCCGGTGTCCATGGCCCAGCCGACGGCCGTGTTGCCGACGGCGGCGGCGACGCCCGAGACGACGTAGAAGATCCCGAAGTAGGTGCCGGTGAGTCCGGGGCGGCCGAAGTCGGGGATCAGCTCCATGACGAAGGGGGTGGCGACCATCAGACCGACGTACAGCAGGAGGGCGCCGAACAGCACGGGGACGGCGTCGAGCCACCCGCCGGGCGGCGAGTCCGCCACCGCCGCCGGGGGCAGGAACGCCAGGCCCGTCAGGGCGAGGCCGGCGGCGATCCAGCGCGCCCGGCTGCCCCGCGCCTTGAGGGAGCGGGTGATGCGCAGCTGGAGGGCCAGGTTGGCGAGCGTTCCGACGAGGAAGACCAGGCCGGCCGCGCCGTCCCAGCCGGTCGCCCGCCGGACGCCGTCGGGCAGCAGCAGGTAGAGCTGGCTCTCCAGGGTGAACAGGCCGACCATGGCGAGGGCGAACGCCAGGAAGGTCCGGTTGCCGACGACCTCGCGCCAGTCCGTGAGGACGCTGCCCGCGCTGGGCTCCGCCTTCCGCGCGGGCAGGACGAGGGCCTGCGCGACGGTGAGCACCGCGAAGATCCCGGCGGCGGTGAGCGCGGAGGTGCGGAAGTCGGCCAGCAGCAGGGCTCCGCCGAGGAGCGGGCCGATCAGCGCGCCGGCGGTGGCGAACACGTTGAACAGGGCGAACGCCTCCGCCTTCCGCTCCCCCGCCTCCTGCGTGAGGTACGCCCGCACGGCCGGGTTGAACAGGGCCCCGGCGAGGCCGCTGAGGACGGACGCGGCGAGCAGCACCGGCAGCCCGTCGCCGAGGGCGAACAGCGCGAAGCCGAGGGTGCGCAGGGCGCACCCGGTGATGATCACGCCGCGGGCGCCGAGCCGGTCGGCGGCCGAACCGCCGATCAGGAACAGGCCCTGCTGGCTGAGGTTGCGCACGCCGAGGACGAGGCCGACGACGGCGGCGGACAGGCCCAGGTTCTCGCCGAGGTGGGTGGCGAGGTAGGGGACGAGGAGGTAGAAGCCGGTGTTGACGCCGAACTGGTTGACCAGCAGCAGCCGGACCGCGAGCGGGAAGCGGCGCATCTCATGCCAGGTCCGCACGTGTCCCCACCTCCTCGATGCCGAGTCCGGGGCGGCCGCTCGCCCGGACGGTGCCGTCGGCGCCGCCGATGCCGGTCCACGGGTCGTGGGCGAGCAGCAGATGGCCGTCGAGGTCGGCCCAGCGGGCCCGGTCGGCGAGGTGGACGGCGGGGGCCAGCCCGAGGGTGCTGGCGGTGAGGCAGCCCAGCATCAGCTCGGTGCCGCTGCCCTCGATCGCCTCCGCGATGCGCAGCGCGGCGTGGACCCCGCCGCACTTGGCGAGCTTGACGTTGACGCCGTGGACGCGTCCGGCCAGCCGGCGGACGTCGTCGAGGCCGACGGCGTCCTCGTCGGCGATCACGGGGAGCGGGGAGCGCGCGGCGAGGGCCGCGAGGGCCTCGGGGTCGCCGGGCGCGAGGGGCTGTTCGACGGCCTCCACGCCGAGTTCGGCGAACCGGGGCAGCAGGGCCTCGGCCTGCCGTGCGGTCCAGGCGCCGTTGGGGTCGAGGAGCAGCCGTACGCCGGGCGCCGCGTCCCGCACGGCCCGTACGCGCCGCACGTCGTCCTCGGGGTCGGGGGAGCCCGCCTTGACCTTGACGGTCCGGAAGCCGCGGGCGGCGAGGCGGCGGGCCTCGGCCGCGGCGTGCGCGGGCGCGGTGATGCCGAGGGTGCGGGCGGTGGCGGCCGCGGGGGGCGCGGGGCTGCCGAGGAGCCGGTGGACGGGGGTGTCCGCGCGCCGGCCGGCCAGGTCGAGGAGCGCGGACTCGACGGCGGCGGTCACCGCGGGCGGGGTGCCGGGGGTGGTGGCCTCCCCGTGCCGCAGGGCGTCCAGGGCGCTCTCCGGGTCGGCGTGGCGGCCGAGGTCGACGGCGGTGAGGTGCCGTACCAGCGTGTCGGTGTCGAGGCCGTAGTACACGCTGGTGACGGCCTCGCCGTGGCCGCTCAGTCCGTCGTGTTCGACGGTCAGCCAGACGGCGTCGCGGGCCGTCATGGTGGAGCGGGAGATGCGCAGCGGCTCGGCGAGCGCGAGCCGCACGGTGCGCAGTCGGGCCTTCATGGGGCGCCCTTCCAGGACGGGAGGCCGGTGAGCGGATCGGTCACCCTCGTGCAGCGCGCCCAGCCGGTCGCCTCCGCCGCGCGGGGGTGGGGGATCTCGACGGGCCGGGTGGCCGCGGCGGCCGGGTCGAGGCCGTGGCCGGTGGTGAAGTCGTCGTCGTAGACGGTGCCGAGGTAGCGGTGCGGTCCGTCGGGGAAGACGGTGGCGACGACCGCCCCGGGGTGGACGCGGGCGGCCCAGGCGGCGACGCGGGCGGCCGCCCCGGTGCTCCAGCCGCCCGTGACGAAGCTGGTGCGGGCCAGGGTGCGGCAGGTGTCCACGGCTTCGGCGGGGCCGACCCAGTGGACCTCGTCGAAGGCGTCGTGGGCGACGTTGCGGGGGTGGATGCTGGAGCCGAGGCCGCGCATCAGACGGGGGCGGGCGGGCTGCCCGAAGATGGTGGAGCCGGTGGCGTCGACGCCGATGAGGCGCAGGGCGGGCCAGTGGCGGCGCAGGGGGCCGATGAGGCCGGCGCTGTGGCCTCCGGTGCCGACGCTGCACACCAGGATGTCCAGGTGGTCGAGCCGGTCGGTGAGTTCGGCGGCCAGGGAGGCGTAACCGGCGGTGTTGTCGGGGTTGTTGTACTGGTCGGGCCAGTAGGCGCCGGGCAGGTCGGCGAGCAGGTCCCGCAGCCGGGCGAGGCGGGCGGCCTGCCAGCCGCCCTGGAGCGCGGGACGGTCGACGATCTCCAGCCGCACCCCGTGGGAGCGCAGCAACTGCCGCATGGACGGTTCGAGTTCGCGGTCGCCGACCAGCACGACCGGATGGCCGAGCGCCTGCCCGGCGAAGGCCAGGCCGAGGCCGAGCGTGCCGGAGGTGGACTCCACCACCGGTGCGCCGGGCCGCAGTTCGCCGCGTTCGCGGGCGCCCAGCAGCATCGACACGGCGGCCCGTGCCTTCATGCCGCCGGCGGCGAGCCCTTCCAGCTTGGCCCAGAAGCCGGGGTGGGGGGCGGGCAGGTCGGCGGTGACCCGGACGAGGGGGGTCCGGCCGAGCAGCGCGAGCAGCTCGGGGCGGGCGGTGGGGCGTACGGCGGTGACGGTCATCGTCCGCCTCCGGTGCTGCGGTAGCGGTGGACGGTTCCGGGGCCGCCGTCGAGCCAGAAGAAGGGGTACGGTTCCGCGCACACCGCGCTCACCCCGTGTCCGAGGAAGCGGGGCAGGACGGCGCTGCCGGTCTGGGCGAACGTCACCAGTTGCTTGCCGTGCGCGAGGGCGTGCCGGCGCAGGGGTTCGAAGGTGCCGTTGCCCAGGGTCATGCCGGAGACGAGCAGCGCGTCGCAGCGGGCGGCCGCGGTGAGCGCGTCGGTGACGACCGGCTCGTCCCACTCGGTGACCCCGCCCTTGAGGTCGCAGGGGACGTAGCGCAGGCCGCGGGCGCGCAGGCCGGCCAGGAGGGAGTTGACGACGCCGACGACGAGCACGGTGGACCCGGCCGGCAGGTCGAGCAGGGCGACGACGGCCTCGGCGCGGGCCCGGGACTTCTCCAGCGACGTCCCGGCGGGCAGCGCGAGGGGGCGGGCCCCGCTGCCGGGGCCGTGCGGGGTGACGTGCATGAGGTAGGCGTCGAGCGCGGCGACCCGCACCGCCGGCTGGGGGTGGTCCAGGAGGCGGCGCACGTCGGTGCCGACGCAGTCGTCGAGGACGCTGTCGGGCAGTTCGCCGGGCTCCACCGCGCAGGAGCCGACGGCCTCGGCCAGGCGCAGGCTGAGGACCTCGTTGCGGTAGCCGGTGCCGCGCCCGTCGTGCCGTACGGCCTGGCGGGTGGTGAAAGCGACGGCGATCCGCCGGGTGGCCGGGTCGGGGCCGAGGGCCCCCGACCGGACGCGGTCGACGAGGTCGTCGTACGACAGGTGCGACAGGTGCGACAGGTGCGCGGGGCCGTCGTGCGACGGGTGCGCGGGGCCGTCGTGCGACAGGTGCGCGGGATCGTCGTGCGACGGGTGGGCCTGGCCGTCGTGCGCGGGATCGTCGTGCGACGGGTGGGCCTGGCCGTCGTGCGCGGGATCGTCGTGCGACGGGTGGGCGGGGGTGCGGACGGCGGTCATCGGATCACCAGCTCCGTACGCAGTGTGGACAGCAGGTGCTCGACGCGGGCGCGGGCGCCGAGGCCGTCGGGGTCGCCGGCCATGACGTGGCCGAGGTACTCGTTGTTGCTGCCCGCGGCCCGCACGGCACGGCCGGGTTCGGCGAGCTCGGCCTCCAGCACGTCCTCCTCCCGGGCGAGGTGGGTGCCGTCGAGCCGGTCGAGGGTGCCGGCGCGGTCGGGGACGAGGAAGCCGATGGCGGCGCTGCGCAGCCCGGTGTCCGTGCGCCGCAGGTCGGGTGCGCGGCCGAGGGCGACGTCGACGAAGGCGGCGGCGAGGTCGACGCCGGTGACGTGGCGGACGAGTTCGGTGATGCGGTTCCCGGCGGGACGGGGGTTGACCTCGACGACGCGCGGACCGGCGGAGGTGAGTTTGACCTCGGTGTGCGCCACGACGCCGTCGGTGAGGCCGAGTGCCTTCAACGCGTCGAGGGCGGTGTCCACGGCGGCCTCGGTGTCGGCCGGGGTCAGGGCGGCGGGGAACATGTGGCCGGTCTCGACGAAGGCGGGCGCTCCGCCGACGCTCTTGTCGGTCACGCCGACCACGTGGACCGCGCCGGCGTGCGACACGGTCTCGACGCTCACCTCGGGGCCGTCGAGCAGTTCCTCGAGCAGCACGGCGGGTTCCCGGCGCTGCCCGCGGGCGTTGACCGGGAAGTCGGCCAGGGCGCGGACCGCGTCGGCGAGCTGCTCCTCGTCGTCCACGCGGCGCACGTACATGCCGGCGCACAGGTCGACGGGTTTGACCACGAGCGGATAGCCGATCTCCCGTGCGGCGCGGGCGAGTCGCGCCCACTCCTCGTGCAGGGCGAAGCGCGGGCCGGGCAGGCCGGCGTCGGCGAGGACCCGGCGGGTGGCGTCCTTGCGGCAGGCGTTGTGGACCGCCTCGGGTCCCGGGCCGGGCAGGCCGAGGTGTCCGGCGATGCGCGCGACCGCGGGCAGGTAGTAGTCGCAGGAGGTGAGCACGCCGTCGAAGCCGAACGCCGCGTGCAGCCGTTCGGCCTGGGCGAGCAGGGTGTCGGGATCGTTGGTGTCGGCCGTGACCACGTTGCGGGCGCCGAGCAGCGGGTGCGCCGCTCCCTCGGGTGCCGCGCGCAGGTAGTGGTGCAGGTCGCGGGTGAGGAAGGTGAACTCGTGCCCGCTTTCCCGGACGGCCCGTGGCAGCAGTCTGCTCATCGACCCGACCCAGCTCTCGACCATCAGCAGATGAGCCACGACTCCCCTTCGCCGTACATGAGTTGAGACGCGGGCGGCCCCGTGCACCCTCGGAGGGGAGGGGGACCGGCCCTGCGCACCGACACGCTAGCGATAATCATTTTCATTTACCAGTCCTCCGAGGCCCTGATCCGCGGCGCGGCGACACGGAACGCCGCTGGGAGGAGCCCCCGACCGCGGCCGGACCGGGCCCTGTTCGGCTGTCGGCGCCCGCCCGTACACTGACAAATCACAGGCGCAAGGGCGCAGTTGACGGGGGGCCAGACATGTCCGGTGACGGGTACGGCAGATACGACCACGGTTTCGTCGTCCCACCGATGCCGTCGGCCCCGCCGCCGCCCCCGGCGGACGGCGCGCGGGCCGTCGCGGTGGCGGTGCTCAACCTCAGCGGCCTGGGACTCGGGTACGCCTGGGCACGCCGCTGGGGCCTGATGCTGCTGTGCTGGATCGCCACCGCCGCCCTGCTCCTCGTGGCGCTGCCGGCCGACCCGGACGGCGTGCCGGGCTTCGCCCTCGTCCTGTACGCCGTGTTCCTCGCCCTGGTGGCGGCGCACGGCGCGCGGGTGGGCCTGCGCGCCCGTACGGCGGGGCCGGCGCCGCTGGCGCTCGTGCTGGGGCTCGTCCTGCTCGCCGTGCCGGCCGGGGGCGTCGTGCTCTACGACGACGCGCGCGACGAGGCGGTGCAGCAGATGCTGCTCGACCGGCTGGAGGAGGCCGACCGGCTGGTCGAGCGGTCCGGCAGGCAGGCGTTCGGCATCGGCG
Organism: Streptomyces sp. NPDC088812; assembly: GCF_044750285.1. Lineage (NCBI taxonomy): Bacteria > Bacillati > Actinomycetota > Actinomycetes > Kitasatosporales > Streptomycetaceae > Streptomyces > Streptomyces sp. NPDC088812. The sequence continues at coordinate 178,008 of NZ_JBIVJP010000016.1, forward strand.
AGGACGGCTACCGCGAGGCGCTGGAGATGTACGAGGACCTGAGCGCCGACCATCCGGACTCCCGCGCCGCCGGCCGGGTGCCGAACCGGATGAAGACCTTCTACTCGACGGTCGGCGCCTCCTACGCGACGGGCGACCACTGCACGGCGATCGAGCCGCTGACCTTCCTGCGCAAGGTCCCCGACAGCATGCCCCGCACGGACCTGGGGGAGCTGGAGGAGTGGCCCGACGACCGCCTCGCCACCTCGCTGTACACCTGCGCCTCCGAGGCCCTCACGGCCGGTGAGACCGGCTGGGCGACGCACTTCGGTGAGCTGCTGACCACGTTCCCCGACTCCGAGCAGGCCGCGAAGGTCGAGCCGGCGGTGGGCGCCGCCGTCACCCGGGCGTCGAAGGAGCTGCGCGGCGGCGAACCATGCACGGCGGTCGAACGGCTGCGGAGCCTGAGCTCCGACATCGACGGCCTGCCCGGCGAGGAGGCGGGCGTCGACGACACCCTCGCCCAGGACGCCGGACGGGCCACCGCCAACGCCGACTCGGGCACCTACCTGTGCGGCGTGGACCAGTACGAGGACGGCGACTTCGAAGCGGCGCAGACGACCATGAACGAGTTCGTCAAGGCGAACAAGAACAGCAAGAACCGCGCCCTCGCCCAGAAGATCGCGATCGCGGCGGAGATCGCCCAGACGGTGCCGGCCGCCGGGAAGCGCCTGCCCACGACCCGCAGCGGCGGCAGCATCTCGGTCACGGTGCAGAACGACAGCCCCGACGACATCACCGTGCTCTACACGGGCCCGGTCACCGGCAGCTTCACCCTCAAGGCCTGCGGCAGCTGCACGACCTACTCCCTCAGCAGCACCCTCTCCCCCGGCTTCGAGCCGTGCAGCAGCGGCAAGAACTACCCGGAGCGCACCATCAGCCTGCCGCCCGGCACCACGTACTTCGTGCACAAGCCGCAGGGCGACAGTCTCTCCTCGCCTGCCTCGGACACCGCCAAGCTCTCCTCGGGATACATCTACACGGAGTGCGCCTACGCGACGCAGACGCTGGGCACGGACTTCTGACCTCCGGTCCCCGCGTCCCTCCGCACGCCTCCGCCACCGCCCGCCGCGTACCGGGGGCGGTCGGCGTCGCGGCCGGCCGTGACGCCGGCCGTCCGGGCCGCGGGTGGTCCTCGTGTCAGCCGGTGCGGTCGCGGCGGGGGACGTAGCGTGGCGTGATGTGCTGGAGTGCGACGGCCGATCTCGTGGCGGGCGCCGGGGTGGCCGCCGTCGGGGTGGCCTGTGTGGCGCGGGTGCGCGACCGCCGGGACCTGCCGCTCGCCGCGCTGCCGCTGCTGCTCGGGGCGCACCAGGTCGTCGAGGCGGTGGTCCGGCACGCGGGCGGGGGCCGGGGGCCCGCCACCGTCGTCTGGGCCGTCATCGCGCTGCCGGTGCCGGCGGTGTGGGTGCCCGCGGGCGTGCTCTGCGCCGCCCCCGTGCACGCCCGGCGCCGGCTGACCGCTCTGCTCGCGGCGGGAGTCGCCACCGCCGCGGTGCTCGCCCACGGTGTGGCCACCGGCCCGGTGACGGCCGAGATCCGCGGCCGTACGGTCGGCTACGCGCTCGGCCTCCCCCATCCGCCCGTCCTCGTCGCCGGCTACCTCCTGGCCGCCGTGGGCTCCCTGCTGCTGTCCGGCGACCGACGGCTGCTGGGGCTGGGTGTCCTGGTGGCGGTGGGCGCGGCGCTCTGCTGGGCGCTGTGGCGCCTGGAGTTCGTGTCGACGTGGTGCGCGTTCGCGGCGGTGTGCTCGGTGGTGCTGCTCGGCTGGGTCCGCGCCCGTCCGGCCGGGCGCCGGGTTCCGTCGTCGGGTGCGCCGGGTCAGTCCACCGGGTGACCGGGCCTGATGCCGAGGGCGTCACCGAGCCGTAGCAGGGGGCCGTCGCCGGTCCGTGCGCCCCACCGCACGGGTTCGAGGACGAAGCCGACGTGGTCGCCTCCGTCCACGCACCGCACGACCGCGCCCACGAAATGGGCCGCGGCGTCCTCCAGCACGACCGCCCCGCCGTGCCCCGGCGTCCAGCGGACCCGCGTGAACTTGTCGACCCGGTCGCCGGTCTCCCCGCCGAACAGGGCCGCCAGTCCGTGCTGCTGACGGGTCAGCAGGTGGACGGCGAGGAAGTCCGCGGCACGGGCCACCCCGTAGGTGTGGTTGGCCTTGGACAGCCACACCACGTACCGCACCGGCCGCATGGAGCACTGCGAGGAGAACCCGACCAGGCACCCCGCCCGCTGCCCGTCCGCCGCGGCCGTGACCACGCACATCTGCGGGTCCAGCCGGTCCGTGAACGCGTCGACGTCCACCGCTTCCTCCCCCTCGCTCCGGTCCTCGCGGTCGCCCGCCGTCCCCTGACGCCGGGTCACCGCCTTCACCCGTCCGAGTGCCCCGTCTTCCCGGGCTCGCACCGCCGCGCGCGGTCGGGGGCCGGGGTGGGGCGATCAGAAATCGATCATTCATTTACTGGTCTCTTAAACCACCTGCGCCTCATGTGCCATACTCAGCGCGCTTGTAACACAATCCGACCGGGGGGGTCCGTGTGTACGCCTGTTCCCTGGGCGCCCCCTGCCCGGACGCGGGTCGGCTCGGCTTCCCGCCTCCTGCGGCCGGGCGGCCGGGGTCTGTCATGAGCCTCTCGACAGCGGGCCGTCCCTCAGCAGGCGCCCCCACGGCAGGCGCGCCACCGGCCGGCACGCCGGATCCACGACGCCCGCGGCACCCGGCACCCGCGTCCGCACCACGGCCAGAACGTACGACGTACACCCGGCTGGAGGCCCGATGAAGAGCTCCCGACCCGTCCGCGCAGCGGTGGCGGTCCTGCTGTCCGCGGTACTGCTCACCGCCTGCTCCTCCGACGGCGCGGACGACGGGGTCCCGCGCGAGTGGATCGAGAAGACGTACACCGCGAGCGGAACGGGCTGGCTCGACGCCCGCAGCACCCCGACGCAGGTCGCCGACGCGATCCACGGCCATCGCGAGGCGCTCGGCCGGGCGTACGGCGACAGCATGGTGTTCCTGCGCTACGGCGACGACATGGTCACCCTCTCGCCGCAGCAGAACGGCAGCCGGATCGAGATCGAGGACTACCGCAACGGCTACCACCGGCACAGCCAGTACCTCACCGGCTGGCCCGACCCGGACAGCTCGAGCTTCCGCGGCGGCGGCCCCGGTGAGGGCAAGTGACACCCCGCTCCCGACGCCCCGCCGCGGCCCCCAAGACGTGGAGACCTGAAGACGTGAAGACCTGGAGAAAGGCAACGCAGTGACCGAGATCTTCGAGTCGACGGGCCAGGCCCTGCTCTACGGAGTCGTGGGCCTCGTCGTGATGGCCGTCGGCTTCCTCGCCCTCGACCTCGTCACGCCCGGAAAGCTCTTCCACGTGGTCTGGACGGACCGCAACCGCGGCGCGGCCGTGCTGCTGGGCAGCCAGTCCGTCGCCGTGGGCTACGTCGTCATGGAGGCCATCAGCGCCAGCGAGTCCGAGTTGGGCCTGGGCTACGGCCTGGTCAGCACGCTTCTCTACGGGCTGGCCGGAGTGCTGGTGATGACGCTGGTCGGCATCGTGATCGGGCTGTTCACCCCGGGCCAGATGGGCGCGGTCGTCCTCGACGACAACGACGGCCGTCCGCACCCCGCCGCCTGGGTCCAGGGCGGCATGTACCTGGGGACCGCCTTCATGGTCGGCGCCGCACTCTCGTAAGCGCACCCGTGACCACCGCCCTGCACGACCGCGACACCGCGGCACCCGCCCGCCCCCCGGCCGCCCGGCACTCCCGGGGGGCCCGCTTCCTCCTCCTGCTCGCCGTCTTCCTCTGCGCCGCCTGCGGCCTGGTGTACGAACTGGCGCTCACCGCGCTGGGCAGCTACCTCATCGGCAACTCCGTCCTGCAGACCTCCGTCGTCATCTCGGTGATGGTCTTCGCGATGGGCGTGGGCTCGCTCGCCGCGAAACCCCTGCGCCGCCGCCCCGTGGGGGCGTTCGCGCTGGTGGAGGGGGCGCTGGCACTGGTCGGCGGACTCTCCGTACTGGTGCTGTACGCGGCGTTCGCCTGGCTGCGGCTCTACACCCCGGCGATGGTCGTCGTCGCCCTCGCGGTCGGGCTGCTGATCGGGGCCGAGATCCCGCTGCTCATGACGCTGCTGCAACGCATCCGGCGGCAGGAGGCGGGCAGCGCCGTCGCCGACATGTTCGCCGTCGACTACATCGGGGCGCTCGTCGGCGGCCTGTGCTTCCCGCTGGTGCTCCTGCCGACGTTCGGCCAGTTGAAGGGCGCGCTGGTGGTCGGCGCGGTCAACGCGGTGGCCGGCGTCGTCGTGGTGGTGTTCATCTTCCGCCGGCAGACCCGGCGGATCGTCCGCGTCGGCCTGCTCTGCGGCGTCGCGGCGGTGCTGGCCGTGCTCGGCACCGCGTACGTGCTCGCCGACGACCTGGAGGTCACCGCACGGCAGCAGTTGTACAAGGACCCGATCGTGCACGCCGAGACCACCGCGTACCAGGAGATCGTCGTCACCCGCTCCACCGCCTTCACCGGCGAGCCGGACATGCGGCTCTTCCTCAACGGCGACCTCCAGTTCAGCTCCGTCGACGAGTACCGCTACCACGAGTCGCTGGTCCACCCCGCGCTGTCGGGCGGCCGGGGCAACGTGCTGATCATGGGCGGCGGCGACGGGCTCGCGCTGCGCGAGGTGCTGCGGTACGACGACGTGCGGCACGTGACGCTCGTCGAGCTGGACCCGGCGATGACCCGGCTGGCACGCGGCTTCGCACCGCTGCGCGAGCTGAACGACGGGGCGCTGGACGACCCGAGGGTCGAGGTGGTCAACGCCGACGCGTTCAACTGGCTGCGGGATGCCCGGCAACGGTACGACGCCGTGATCGTCGACTTCCCGGACCCGGACACGGCGGCGCTCGCCAAGCTGTACTCGGTGGAGTTCTACAGCCTGCTCGGCCAGGTGCTGACCCCGCAGAGCAAGGTGATGGTGCAGAGCGGGTCGCCGTTCTTCGCCCCGAAGACGTTCTGGTCGATCGCGACGACGATCGGGACGGCGGGGTACGCGACGACGGAGTTCCAGATCGACGTGCCGAGCTTCGGCAACTGGGGCTTCGTCCTGGCCACCCCCGGCGACGGCACGCCCCCGCCGCTGCGGCTGGCGTCCGACGCCCCGCCGCTGCGCTACCTCGACGACGCGGTGCTGGAGGCGGCCACGGTGTTCCCCGTCGACCGCCGCCGGGTGGACGTACGGCCGAGCACGCTGATGGATCCGGCGGTACTGGAGTACGTGCAGAACGAGTGGCGGAACTACTGAGCCCGGCCCCCGTGCCCGGACCCGCGGGCCCGAACCGGCGCCCCGCCCTGGTGGGAGGGCCGGTCGGCCCGTGCCGCGACCGCGTCGAGCAGGCCCAGCCGGCGCAGCACGCGCGTCGCGTGGGGCTCGAGCTGGATCCCGGCGCCGGCCTCGGTGAACCGCGGCGCCCGTTCGACGAGGGTGACCTCGCACCCGGCGCGGCGCAGGCTCACCGCGGCGGCCGGTCCCCCGATGCCCGCCCCCACGACGATCGCCCTCATGCCACGCCCCCCACCTCGCCGGACTCGCACGGCGTGCCGTGGCTCCCCGCACGGGGCGCACCGTAGCCCCTTCGGCCACGCCGGGGAAGGGGCGGCCCCGGCGGTGCGGGAACGCCGTCCGTCGTGAGCGGCCGGCCGGGCCGTCGTCCCCGGGTGCCGTCGCACTGCCGGGGACTCGGCCGGGCTCGGTCAGCCGTTCTTGCGGGCCACTGCGCCGTAGATGCCGATCGGCGGGGCCTGGCGCGGGTCAGGGGCGTCGGGACGCCAGTCCGGGACCGGGACGAGGCCGGGCTCGACCAGGGTGAAGTCGCCGAAGAAGTCCAGGATGCGGGAGTGCGTCCGGAGGTTCATGGTGGCGCTGGCGCTGTTGTAGACCGCCGCGGCGTTCTCCCGACGGTCCGCGTGGACGTCGCCCGTCGCGTGCGACAGCACGAGGTAGGAGCCGGTGGGCAGGGCGTCGCGCAGGGTGGCGACGATGCCGTCCGGGTCCTCCGCGTCGGACACGAAGTGCAGGAGGGCCACCAGCATCACCGCCACCGGCCGGTCGAAGTCGATGACCTTGCGCACGTCGGGGTGGTCCAGGATGCCGCGGGGGTCGCGCACGTCGGCCAGGACGACGGAGGTGTCGGTACCCGCCATGAGGGCCATCGAGTGGGCGCTCACGATCGGGTCGTTGTCGACGTAGGCGACCCGGGTGTCGGGCGCGATGGCGTGGGCTATCTGGTGGACGTTGGGCTCGGTGGGCAGGCCCGTGCCCACGTCGAGGATCTGCCGGACGCCGCCCTCCGCGACGACGTGCCGGACGGCGCGGTGCATGAACTGCCGGTTCGCACGGACGCCGACGCGTACCTCGGGCGCGGACTTCATGAACTCCTCGGCGGCCTCCCGGTCCACCTCGTAGTTGTCCTTGCCGCCGAGGAAGTAGTCGTACATCCGGGCGGGGTGGGGCTTGCTCGTGTCGATCTCGATCGACTGCGGGCGGCCGCCGCCGCTGCTGGGGGAGGTCATGATGCCTTGCTCCGTCCTGGACTCGCACCCGGCCACCGGCAGAACACCGCGGTGACTGACTGTCAGGACGCTATCCTGGCACGTCTCGTGGGCCGGCACGTACTCGCGGACGGCGGTTCAGGCGCGAGCGGGCAGTCCGGAGCCGTCGACGGTGAGGGCGCGCAGCAGGCGGTCGAGGTAGGTGCGCAGCCGGCCCGCCATGTCGTACGTGCCCGGCGCGAGCGCCCACTGGAGCTGGAGCCCGTCCATCACGGCGGCGATCTCCGAGGACGTGCCCTCGCAGTCGGTGTCCGCCGCGAGTTCGCCCCGGGCGACCGCGGCACGCAGCGTCTCGGCGACCTGCCCGACGACCAGACGGTAGCGGCGGACGAAGTAGTCGTGGGCGGGGTGGCCCGTCTCCCCGGCCTCGGCGGCGAGGACGTTGAACATCTTGGTGCGTCCGGGCCGCGCCGCGTTGTACCGGGCGAGTTCGATCAGCTGCTCGAAGGCCTCGACGACGGTGCGCGGTCCGGGCGAGAAGCACCGCACGGCGTCCTGCTCGTCGCTGTGCCGCAGGACCGAGACGAGCAGGTCCTCCTTGCTGCGGAAGTGGTGCAGGAGACCGCCCTGGGTGATGCCGACGTCCTTGGCGATGCGCGCGAGCGACGAGGCGTGGAAGCCCCACTGGGCGAAGTGCCCGACGGCGACGTCCAGGATCCGGGCGCGGCGCTCGTCTCCCACGGCGTAGCCACCGCGGGCGACGGATCGACGGGGCTTGGTGTCCTGCTTGCGGTCCATGCCGGTCACCCTAATCCGTGCACACACGACGCTCAGGGGGGATGTGATTCAAGCCACGAACAAAAACCTACTACCCACTCGGTTTTTTGCTTACGGTGAGGGCGCCGGGACGGCGAGGAGGCCGTCCCCCCTGCCACTGGAGAGCCGCCATGGCCGTCGTCCCCGACGTCGTGCAGAGCGCCGAGTCCCCCGCTCAGGCCTCGCCCGCCCCACCGCCCCCAGCCCCCAAAACGCTGGTTCTCGGCCTCGCCTTCGCCCAGTTCGGCGTGATGGTCTCGCTGCTGACACCGGTGATGGTCACGCTCGCGCTGCGCGTCGCGCAGATCGTCCCGGAGGCCGACCGGGGAACCGCCCTCGGGCAGGTCCTCTCCCTCGGGGCGATCCTGGCGATGATCGGCAACCCGGTCTTCGGCTCCCTGTCCGACCGCACCCGCGGCCGCTTCGGCCGTCGCCGGCCCTGGCTGGTCGGCGGCATGGCGGCCGGCTTCCTGGGCCTGCTCGTGGTCGCGCTCGGCGGCAGCGTGCCGGTGCTCATGGCCGGCTGGGCGCTCGCCCAGCTCGGCGGCAACGCGGCCCTGTCGGCGGTCGTCGCCTGCGTCCCCGACCTGGTGCCCGAGCAGCAGCGCGGCAAGGTCTCCGGCATCGTCGGCATGATGACGTCGGTGGCGATGGTGGCGGGCACCGTCCTGGCGAACGTGTTCAGCGACAGCCTCGCCCTGGCCTTCGTCGTGCCGGCCGTCATCGGCGTGGCCGGCGTGGTCTACCTGGCTGTGGTCATGAAGGACCGCCCGGCCGCCGCGGGCGCCTTCGCGCCGTACGGCGTGCGCGAGTTCCTCCGGTCGTTCTGGGTCGACCCCCGGCGGCACCCGGACTTCGCCTGGAACTTCGCCGGCCGCTTCCTGGTCTTCGTCGGCATCTCCTGCGTGACCAGCTACCAGGTCTACTTCCTCATGGACCGGCTCGGCTACGGCGCGTCCGAGGTCTCCGGCAAGATCCTCGTCAGCACGGTCGTCATGGTCGCGGCGGTCGTCGCCGGCTCGCTCCTCGGCGGTGTCCTCTCCGACCGGTCGGGCCGCCGCAAGCCGTACGTGCTCGGCTCCTCGCTCCTGCTGGCCGTCGGCCTGCTCCTGATCGCGACGGCGTACTCCTTCCCGTTCTTCCTCGCGGCCATGGTCGTCTTCGGCTTCGGCGAGGGCCTGTACCTGTCGGTCGACGTCGCCCTCGCGGCGGCCGTCCTGCCGAACCCGGAGGAGTCCGCCAAGGACATGGGCGTGCTCAACATCGGCAACTCGCTCCCGCAGTCCCTCGTCCCCATCGTCGCCCCCGCGTTCCTCGCGATCGGCGGCGGCGGACAGAACTACGGGGCGCTCTTCCTCTTCGGCGGTGTCGCGTCCGTGCTCGGCGCGCTCGCCGTCCAGTTCATCCGCAGCGTCAAGTAAGGCAGCCCGGTCATGACATCCGCGTCCCAGGTCCGCAACGAGGGCCACCCGTACCAGAACGCCGAACTCCCGGTCGAGCAGCGGGTGGAGGACCTCCTCGCCCGTATGACGGTCGCCGAGAAGGCGGGCCAGCTCTTCCACAGCATGCTGGCCATGAAGCCCGACGGCTCCACGGTGGAGAAGGGCGACCCGGGCATGGTGGCCCTGGACACCACCCACATGGTGCACGGCCAGTACCTGACCCACTTCAACCTGCTGGGCAGCCATGAGCCGGCCGCCATCGCCCGCTGGCAGAACACGCTCCAGGCGATGGCCGCCGACACCCGCCTCGGCATCCCGGTCACCCTCTCCACCGACCCCCGCCACGCCTTCACCGACAACGTCGGCGCCTCCTTCAACGCCGGCGCGTTCTCGGCCTGGCCCGAGCCGCTGGGCCTGGCCGCCCTGCGCGACCCGCAGCTCGTGCAGGACTTCGCGGACACGGTGCGCCGCGAGTACCTCGCCGTCGGTTTCCGCGTCGCCCTGCACCCCCAGATCGACCTGGCGACCGAGCCCCGCTGGTCACGGCAGAACGGCACGTTCGGCTCGGACGCCGCCCTCACCTCCCGGCTCGTGCGCGCCTACGTCCGCGGCCTCCAGGGCGACCGGCTGGGCCGGCACTCCGTCTCGGCCATGGTCAAGCACTTCCCCGGCGGCGGCCCCCAGAAGGACGGCGAGGACCCGCACTTCCCGCACGGCAAGGAGCAGGTCTACCCGGGCGGCATGCGCGACCTGCACCTGGAGCCGTTCAAGGCGGCGATCGACGCCGGCTGCGCGCAGATGATGCCGTACTACGGCCAGCCCATCGGCACCGACTGGGCGGAGGTCGGCTTCGGCTTCAACAAGGACGTCGTCCAGGGGCTGCTCAGGGACCGGCTCGGCTTCGACGGCATCGTCTGCACCGACTGGGGCCTGATCACCGACGCGGAGATCTTCGGCGAGCTGCACCAGGCCCGCGCCTGGGGCCTGGAGTCGCTGTCGGAGGCCGAGAGGGTGGCGCGGGTCCTGGACGCGGGCTGCGACCAGTTCGGCGGCGAGGCCTGTCCCGAACTCGTGGTGGAGGTCGTCGAGTCGGGCCGCGTGCCCGTGTACCGCCTCGACGCGTCCGTGCGGCGCGTCCTGCGCGAGAAGTTCGTCCTCGGCCTGTTCGACGACCCCTACGTCGACGTGGACCGGGCCGCCGAGACCGTCGGCCGCGCCGACTTCAAGGACGCCGGCGCGCGGGCCCAGCGCCGCTCGCTCACCCTGCTGACCAACGGCCGCACGACCCTGCCGGTGACCGGACGGCCGAAGCTGTACGTGAAGAACGTCCAGGAGGAGACGGCCGGCACGTACGGGCAGGTGGTCGCCGACCCCGCCGACGCGGACCTGGCGATCCTGCGGCTGCGCACGCCTTACGAGCCGCGCGCCAACAGGTTCGAGTCCTTCTTCCACTCCGGTTCGCTCGCCTTCCCCGACGAGGAGCTGAAGCAGATCCTCGACCTGCTCGACGCCGTCCCGACCGTCGTCTGCATCAACCTGGAGCGCGCGGCCGTGATCCCGGAGATCGCGGAGCGGGCCGCCGCCCTGATCGCCGACTACGGCGCGAGCGACGACGCGCTCCTCGACGTGGTCTTCGGCCGGGCCAGGCCCGAGGGCCGGCTGCCGTTCGAACTCCCCCGCTCCATGGAGGCGGTCGCCGCCTCCCGGCCCGACGTCCCCGACGACACGGCGGACCCCGTCTTCCCGCACGGGGCCGGCCTGTCCCTGTGACCGGTGCCGCCGGCCGAGGCGTCGCCGGACGCACGCCGTCGGGCCCGGCCCCCCGAGGGGGACCGGGCCCGTCGCCCACGTCGAGCGGTCCCGTGCCGGTGTGTCAGCCGCGCAGGGCCCGGACCGCGGCCTCCAGCCGCTTGCCGTAGTCTCCGTCGGCCCGGCGGAAGTTGTCGATCGCCCGCTCGGCGATGTCGTCGCGGGAGACCTTGGCGATGAAGCCCGCCAGGTTGCCGATCAGGCGCTCCTTCTCGTCCTCGGTCATCAGGCGGTAGAGGTTGCCCGCCTGCACGAAGTCGTCGTCCTCGGCGTGGACCGGGGTCACGTGGTGGCCCGTCGCCCCGGTGACCGGGGTGGCGCCCCACAGCGGACGGTCCGTCTGGAACGGGCCTCCGAAGCTGTTCGGCTCGTAGTTCTTCGCGCCGCCGTGGCGGCCGTCGTACAGGAAGCCGTCACGGGAGTGGGTGCGCGCCTCGGTGGCGTGCGGACGGTTCACCGGCAGGTGGTCGGCGTTGATGCCGACGCGGTAGCGGTGGGCGTCGCCGTACGCGAAGAGGCGGCCCTGGAGCATCTTGTCCGGGGACGGGCCGATGCCCGGCACGAAGTGCGCGGGGCTGAAGATCGACTGCTCGACCTCGGCGAAGATGTTCCGGGGGTTGCGGTTGAGCTCCAGCCGGCCGATCCGGACGACCGGGTAGTCGGCGTGCGGCCACACCTTGGTCAGGTCGAACGGGTTGAAGCGGTAGTGCGCCGCGTCGGCCGCCGGCATGATCTGCACGCCCACGGTCCACGAAGGGAACTCGCCCCGCTCGATGGACTCGCGCAGGTCACGCTGGTGGGAGTCGGGGTCCTCACCGGCGATCCGGTTGGCCTCGTCCGGCGTGAGGTTCTTGATCCCCTGGTCGGTCTTGAAGTGGTACTTGACCCAGAAGACCTCGCCGGCCTCGTTGTTCCACTGGAAGGTGTGCGAGCCGAAGCCGTCCATGTGGCGGTACGAGGCGGGGATGCCGCGGTCGCCGAAGAGCCAGGTCACCTGGTGGGTGGACTCGGGCGACAGACCCCAGAAGTCCCAGACGTTGTCCGCTTCCTGCGAGCCCGTGTACGGGTCGCGCTTCTGGGTGTGGATGAAGTCGGGGAACTTGATGGCGTCCCGGATGAAGAACACCGGGGTGTTGTTGCCGACGAGGTCGTAGTTGCCCTCCTCGGTGTAGAACTTCACCGCGAAGCCCCGCGGGTCGCGGACGGCGTCCGCCGCGCCCAGGTTGCCGGCCACGGTCGAGAAGCGCAGGAAGACCTCGGTCTCCTTGCCGACCTCGGAGAGGAACGCGGCACGGGTGTACGGCGTCACGTCGTCGGTCACCGTGAAGGTGCCGTAGGCGCCGGCGCCACGGGCGTGCACGACACGCTCCGGGATGCGCTCACGGTTGAAGTGGGCCAGCTTCTCCAGCAGGAGCTGGTCCTGGACGAGGACCGGGCCCCCGGCGCCCGCGGTCTCGCTGTTCTGGTTGTCGGCGACCGGAGCACCGGCCTCCGTGGTGAGAGGTCCCTGAGTCACGTGCGCCTCCTGCGTCGTTCTCGCCGTCCTGTCCCCTGGCCGGGGGCTCCCTCACGCATACGAGGTCCCCGACCAGAGCCGGTTCCGATCCTACATTGGACTATGTCTAAGTCAAGCAGAGATCCAGAGCCGTACTCATTCAGGAACTAGTCACTCTTGTTGTTAGGATCAAGTCCATGAGCGACCTTGTGGAACGGCTGCGCGACGGCGGATGGCGGATGACCGCGCAGCGGCGCGTGGTGGCCGAGGTCCTGGACGGCGAGCACGTCCACCTGACGGCCGACGAGGTCCACGCGCGGGCCGCCGCCAAGCTGCCGGAGATCTCCCGGGCGACGGTCTACAACACGCTCGGGGAGCTGGTCTCCCAAGGTGAGGTGACCGAGGTCGCCACCGGCGGGCGCGCCACGCGGTACGACCCGAACGCCCACCGCCCGCACCACCACCTGGTCTGCGCCGGGTGCGGCGTGATCCGCGACGTCCGGCCGGGCGGCGACCCGATGGCCGGCCTGCCCGACTCGGAGCGTTTCGGCTTCACGCTCTCCGATGTCGAGGTCACGTACCGCGGACTGTGCCCGGCCTGCGCGCCGTCATAGTCCCGGCCGGTTCCGGGAGAGCCGAACCGGTCCGGGCGGTTTGCCTGTCGGGTCCGTGGAGGAACGGCGCTTCAGGCGAAGACGATGGTGTGGTTGCCGTTGCGGATGACCCGGTCCTCGGCGTGCCACAGCACCGCGCGGGAGAGGACGGCGCGTTCGACGTCGGCGCCGCGCCGGGTGAGGTCGGCGGCGGTGTCGGCGTGGGTGACGCGGACGACGTCCTGCTCATGCGTGTCACGTCTTCTGCACGGCCGAAGCCGTGGTCGGTCCGGGTGAGCGGCGGGGATCGTAGGTGAGGGCCTTGACCTCGCGGAGGGTGGGAACGGCTTCGACGGCCCGGACGCCCGCCAGGGAGCCGACCTCGTCGGCCAGGTAGGCGAACAGCTCCTCCGTCGTACGGCACAGCACCGAGACCACCACGTTGGCCTGGCCGCTGACCATCGCGGCGAAACGCACCTGGCGGTGGCCGGCGAGGGCCTGCCCGACGGAACGCAGCCGCGCCGGTTCGGCCCTCAGCCACAGCACCGCCCCGGTGCCGTGGCCGAACGGCTCGTGGTCGTGCTCGACGTCGAAATAGAGCACGCCCGTCCCGCGCAGCCTGTGCAGGCGCCGCTTGATCACCGACTCCGTCCGGCCGGTCGCCGTCGCGAGATCGAGGGCCGTCGTCCGCCCGTCGTGACGCAACAGTCCCAGCAGGGCCTCGTCGAGGCTGTCCAGGACGACCGGCCGCGCCACCGTCTCGGGCGGGGCCGGGCGCAGCGCGGCCTCCTGCGCCGGTTCCAACGCGTCGATCTTGTTCAGCCAGCCGAGCGGACCGCCGTAGAAGTGGTGCAGGACGCAGTAGGCGTCGACCGACGTGACCCTCCGGGTGCGCGGGAGCCGCTCCAGGAGCAGCTCGTCCCGGTCCTGGCGGCTGCGCGGCTTCATCGCGCACATCACCTCGGTGCCGCCGGACATCAACCCGACGTAGGAGGTGTCGGGCCGGCGTGCCAGGGCGTCGGCCAGGGGCGTGGCGGCGTCGGGGGTGCAGCGCAGACGCACGATCCAGTCGGTGCGTCCCAGCCTGCTGTGGTCGGCCATGCCTAGCACCCTGAGCCGTACCTCGCTCCGCAGCCGCCGGTAGCGGCGGGCGACGGTCTGGTCGGAGACGCCCAGGACCTCGGCGATCCGGCTGAAGGGCGCCCGGCCGTCCAGTTGCAGTGCCTGGAGCAGGCGCAGATCGAGTGCGTCGGGCTGGTACACGGATGCTGCCTTCATCGCCTCTTCTCGGGTACGCGGTCGTCGGTCGTCCTTCCGGGGCACTCCCTTGTCCTTGCTGGGAGTCATTCTCGGGTGCGCACCTGCCGCGGCGCAGGCGCACGCGGACCGCCGTCGTTCGAACAACCTGGGAACCATGCGGTCCGCTCGGCGGACGGAGCGAGCCGGAGGGCCCGCACGGCCCGAATCCGACATGAGCGATGCTCTCCGGGGCCGCAAGTTCCGCCTCCGGCCGGATCCCTGGAATGGCGGTGCGCCGTCCCAGGGGGCGTACGGTGCACGGACCGCGTCGAAGCAGGGGTGATGGGCACTTCCGGAAGAGTCACGCTGAACGACGTGGCGGCGGCCAGCGGGGTCTCCCGCGCCACCGTCAGCTTCGTCCTCAACGACGACCCCCGCCAGACGATCTCCGCCGCCACCCGGGACCGGGTCAAGCAGGCCGCGCGCGAACTCGGCTACGTACCGCACGGGGTCGCCCGGGCGCTGCGCGAGGGCACCTCCCGCGTCGTCGTCCTGAACATCGACGCGGGCCTGGAAGGCGCGTACTCCCGCAGTTACGTCCGGGGGCTCGACGCGGAACTGGCCGCACACGACCACGTCCTGCTCGTCCGGCACGGACACCACACGCCGCAGTCCACCCGGCAGGTCCTCGACGCCATCGCCCCCCGCGCCGTCATCCGCTTCGGCGAGACCTACCTCACCGGCCGCGAACTCGACGACCTCGGCGGCGGCTGGCGCGACGGCCTCGCCGCCCACTCCGCGCTCCAGCTGCGGCATCTGGTGGAGCACGGCCACACCCACATCGCCGTGGCCCTGCCCGACACCGAATCGCCGCTCGCCGCGGCCCGTTCGCAGTTCACCGGGCAGGCCGCGAGGAACCTGGACGTCGCCACCCCGGGCTCGTTCGTCACCCCCCTGGACCGGGCCGCCTGCGCCGAAGCCGTCGCGGCGTTCCTCACCGGCGCACCCGAGGTGACGGCGATCGCCGGCTTCAACGACGACGTCGCCCTGCGCGTGCTCCTGGCCCTGCGCGACCTGAACCGCCGGGTGCCGGACGAGGTGGCCGTCATCGGCTTCGACGACAACGGCTACGGTGCGTACGTCACCCCCTCGCTGACCACCGTCAACGTCGACGCGGAAGCCCACGGACGGCTCAGCGCCCGCCTCGCCCTGGGCCTGGACACCAGCGGTCTGCGCCCGCCGCCCGCGCGCGTGGTCGTCCGGCAGTCGGTCTGACCGCCGCGCACCGAGGACGCCGGGCGGCTTCCGCCTGCCCGACCCGGTCGACGGCAGGGCGTTCCGCACGCCCGGCGGCAAGGCCGTCTTCACCCGCGCCGACATCACCGCGCTGCGGGCGCCCGAGGGGCACCTCATCCTGCGGACGCTGCGCTCCCACGACCGGTGCGCGGGTCAGCCCAGGGACTTGATCAGGCGTTCGATGCGGGCGGCGACCTTCTCGGCGGTGCCCTCGACATAGAAGCCGTCGCGGGCCTCGTAGGTGTGATGGTCGTAGTTCCAGCGGTCGGGCATGTTCTTGGCTCCGCCCTCGAACATCGACATGACGAAGGTGCTGGAGAAGGACGACGCCTCACGGATGGCGTTCGCGGTGCTGGTCGACAGTTCCGGCTCCACCCCGGCGAAGACTCCCTTGCCGACCTGGAAGACCCAGATCGGGACGTCGACGCCGGTGGTCGGCGTGTAGGTGGCGGTCGTGACCGGTCCGGTGGGGTGATCGGTCGTCATCTGGGTGGTGGTGACGGTGTCGGTGAGCAGCCGCACGGGGACGTTCGTGCCGCTCTCGTAACGGGTGATGGCCTGCGCCACCCGCACGATCTCGTTGCCGAGGCGTTCGCCCTGCGCGGTCAGCAGGGCGAAACCGGCGTCCCGCAGGTCGACGCCGTAGGTCCACCCCTTGTCCTTGTCGATCGTGTAGCGCTTCGAACGGTACGCCGGGAACTGGTCGCCGCAGGCGCCCACCAGCCAGAACCCGATGGCGCCGGGGTACTGGCCCTCCACGTGGGCCACGGCGGCTCCGGCGAGGTCGGCGGTGATCGGCAGGTTGCCGTCGGCCATGGTGGAGTCCTGCATGACACAGGACTGGACGTTGTAGTTGGTCAGGACGGCGATCGGGTCGCCGTCGAGGTCGTTGAAGCGGACCACGTACACACCGTCGTCGGAGACGCCGTGTTCGTCGACGCCCAGCCAGTAACCGTCCTTGGTGGCGACGTTGCGGTTGACGTTGACGTCGGCGGCACCGGTGCCGTAGCCGACCTGCGCGTCCTGAAGGTTCGCGACGGCGTCGGCCACCGCGGCCCCGGTCGCGTCGGCGATGCTCCGCACATAGGCGGCGGCGCCGGCCGAGGAACTGGCGGCCGCGACGTGCGGGGCGGAGAAGCAGTGGGTCACCGTGACCATGATGTCCGCCGACGGGATGCCGGTGGCCGCGGTGACGGCCGTACGCATGAGCGCGACGGCCTCGGCGCTGATCGACGTCAGGTCCAGCACGGCCAGAGCGAAACTGCGGGAGCCGGACTCCACCAGCAGCACACGGACGTACAGGTCGTCGTGGACGGAGGTGAAGTCGTCCAGCGGCAGGATCGAGGCGGCCGGGGTGAAGGCGGCCTTGCCCGCGCCCACCCGCAGGCCGGTCGTCGGCCGGGGGGCGGCGCCGGCCGCGGACGCCCCGCCCACCACCGTGCCGGCCGCCGCGGCGAGGGCCGTCGCCGCGACGAACACCCGCCGGCTCACCTCCCCCGAGGAGTCGGATTCCGCGGACTTGTCGGACTCGTTCCCGTGTCGCTCGGACATGTCAAACCCTCCATCGAAAAAGCGGATCGGCCCGCGCGGATTTCCGATTCCACCGGCCCGTCATTCCCTTACGGCCGGCGGAGCGCCGTAACACCGAGGAAGCATCACAGCGTTTCCACCCGGCAGCAATTCGCGGGCTGCAAGCTGAGCTTTCATCTGCCGTGTGTTGACGTGCGACGATCTCACGCAGACCCTTCTGACCACGGCAGGAGAGAGGAGCGATCCAAAGTGGGCCGGACCTCCTCCCGAGCGAGGAGGCAAAGGAAATACAAAACACACAGGAAACTCGGCGGCGGATTTTCACAGCCTTTTCATTGCTTCCGTCGCCGACCACGGAACATCGATATGCGAGGAGTAAAGTCTTGAGGAGCAGGCGTGCATTCATAGCGGGAACCATGGCAACGGGACTCGCGGCCGCCGGCGGAGCCGCCTTCCAGGCCTCGGCGGCCGCCGAGGAGAACGGCGGTGCCGCCGCACGACACGGACGTGTCCGCGGTGTCACCGCGATCACGCGGGTCCACGGAGACGGCCAGAAGTTCGTGGCCGTGGCGGTCGAGTACGACCGCGACATCGCCGACCGTCACCTGACGACGTCCACGTTCGCGGTCGACGGCCGGACGGTCACCGGCGTGTACGCCAACCGTGCCGCGGAGCGCGCCGACCACGGCCGGAACGGCCGCTTCGTCATCGTCGAACTGTCCCCCGACGACGCCGACGCGGCGCTGTGGGCGACCGGAGGGGGCGGCGGGGCGCCCTCCACCTCGCCCAGCCCCACCGCTTCTGCCTCTGCCTCTGCCCCTGCCCCTACTTCTACTTCTGCCTCTGCTTCTGTCTCAGCTTCGGCTTCTGTCTCAGCTTCGGCTTCTGCTTCCGCGAGCGCCGCCGCGCAGAGCGGCCCGACCATCCGCACCCCGTCGGCCACCCTGACCCAGACCGGAACCGTCTCCACCACCGACGGGCACCGCTACGAGCCCGACGGCACCGTCCTGAGCACCGACCGGGTCGTCAACCCGATCGTGGACGACTTCCGCCAGCTCGCCTTCGAGGACCCGAAGACCGGCGAGAGCCTCGACTACAACCTCTTCGTCCCGCGCGACTACGACCCGCGCAAGCGGTACCCGCTGGTGCTGTTCATGCATGACGCGAGCGTCGTCGGGGCGCCCGTGCTCGGCCCGCTCGTCCAGGGGCTGGGCGCCGTGTGCTGGGCGAGCGAGGAGGACCAGGAGAAGCGGGAGTGCTTCGTGCTGGCGCCGCAGTACCCCTCGGTGGTCGTCGAGGACGACTACCGGCCCACCGCCCTGTTCGACGCCACGGTCCACTTGGTCGAACACCTGACCTCGACGTACAGCATCGACCCGAAGCGCCGCTACACCACCGGTCAGTCGATGGGCGCCATGATGTCGCTGGGCTTCGGCATCCGTCACACCGACGTGTTCGCGGCCCTGTACGTCGTCGCCGGCCAGTGGCCGGCCGAGCAGGCCGTTCCGCTGGCCACGAAGAAGATGTGGGTCCACGTCTCCGAGGGGGACACCAAGGCGTTCCCCGGCGAGAACGCCATCATGCAGGTCATCGAGGCGGAAGGCACCGAGGTGGCCACGGCGGCCGGCTGGGACGCCCGGTCCACCCAGGCCGAGTTCGCCGCGGCCGTCCGGGCGGTCGAGGCCCAGCAGGCGCCGGTGCAGTACACCACGTTCCTGACGGGCACCGTCGCCGGGAGCAGCGGCAACGCCGGTTCCGAACACATGGGAACGTGGCGTTACGCCTACAGCATCCCCGGGATACGGGACTGGGTCTTCCGCCAGTCCCTGTAGGCCGCTGCCGGGCGTCAGGGGACGGGCGGTGGCGGGGGCGGCGCAGCATCCGTCCGCCCGGCCGCCGGCGGGGGTGCCGGGGTCCTCGAACAGTCCGGCGCCGCCGCACACGCCGCCCGCGTCCCCTACGCCCCCGCCCGTGCCGACGCTGTGGGACTCACAGGTGAATCAAGGATTCACAGGAGAATCAGATCGCACATCAATGCCATCCACAGCAACAACCGGTCGACTTCAGCCCGTCCACGCAACGACAGCAGGACTCCCACGCCCTCCCAATTGTCCGGAGCATGACAATTGCAGTGCGGGAGTGGTGTCCGGGGGTTCTGCGAGCCCTCATCCCGAAGGGACCGGGTAGATGCCAGAAGACAGCAACAATCGCGGGTTACACAGCAATTGGAAGCGGGCGGGCGTGGCTCTCGCCGCGGGAACGGCCCTCCTCCTCGGAGGCGGCTACGTCCACGCGAACGCGGCGACCGGCCAGAGCGACTCCTCGTCCAGCGTGTCGGCGGCCGCGGCCGTGTCGTCCGCGGCGGTCTCGGACGTGGTCGACGCGGCCGACGCGTTCCTGGACACCCTGTCCACGAGTCAGCAAGGGCAGGTGCTCCTCGGCTTCACGGAGGCGAACGCCACGGCCTGGTCGAACCTGCCGTGCGGCTCCTCCTGCCGGGTCGGCATCCAGCTCGGCTCGCTCAGCACCGCACAGCTGACCGCCGCCAAGGCGGTGCTGCAGGCGGCCGCGGGCACCGCCGGCGGCACCGGGTACGACCAGATCTCGCAGGTCCTGGCGGCCGACGACGTCCTGGGCCAGAGCGCCGGCGGCTACGGCAGCGGCAACTACTACCTGGCCTTCCTCGGCACCCCGAGCGAGACCGGCACCTGGCAGCTGCACTTCGGCGGACACCACCTCGCGGTGAACCTCACCTACGAGGGCGGCGAGGTCACCGGTGCCAGCCCGTACTTCGTCGGGGTGGAGCCGAGCAGCTGGACCTCGAACGGCACCACGTACGCACCGCTGAGCGGACAGCGCAACGGCATGCTCAACATGCTGAACAGCCTGAGCAGCAGCCAGCTCACCCAGGCCAAACTCTCGCAGTCCTTCGGTGACGTGCTGCTCGGCCCGGGCAAGGACGGACAGTTCCCGACGACCAAGGTGGGCCTCCCGGTCAGCGGGCTCTCCAGCGCCCAGAAGCAGCTGGTCCTCGCGGCCATCACCCCGTGGGTCAAGGTCGTCGACGACTCGACCTCGTCCGAGCTGCTGGCCACCTACGAGTCGGAACTCGACCAGACCTACATCGCGTACTCCGGCAACGCCGGCCTGAGCAGCCAGGGCGACTACGTGCGCATCGACGGGCCGGGCGTCTGGATCGAGTTCGTCTGCCAGAACGGCGTCATCTACCGCAACCAGGTGCACTACCACACCGTCTACCGCGACCACACCCGCGACTACGGCGGGGAGTTCTCCTTCTGATGAACCGTCCGCCGATCTCGATGTCACCGGCGCCGCGGTCAGCGCTGCGCAGGGCGGTCGGGATGGTGGTGGCGGTCCTGGCGGCGCTGCTCTTCGCGGCGCCGCCGGCCGCCGCGCATCCCATGCCGCACTCGGTCGTGGTCCTCGACGTGCACGAGGCCTCGGTGACCGCCGAACTCGCCCTCCCGGTCGCCGACTTCTCCCGGGCCAGCGGCATCGCCCTGGACGACACGACCACGGCGCGACAGCTCTCGGCCCGCGCCGCCTCGGTCCGCCGCTATCTGACCGCACATCTGCACCCCGCCACCGGCCAGGGCACGGCATGGGACGTCACCGTCGGGGCCATGGCTCTCGGCCGGGCGGAGCAGACCTCCACCGGTGTCTACCGCGAACTGACCGTCCGGGCCACTCTCACACCGCCGCCCGGCGGGAACCCGCGCCGCTTCGTCCTCGACTACGACGCCGTCGTCCACCAGGTCGTCACCCACACCGTCCTGGTCTCCGTCCGCCAGGACTGGGCCGCCGGCCGGGTCAGCGAGGAGGGCCAGGACACCACGACCCAGGTCGGTGTCATCAGCACCGACACCCGCACCATGACCGTCGCCCCCCTCACCGTCGACCTGGACCGCGGCAGCGCCTGGAGCGGGACCTACGCCATGTTCCGGCTCGGCGCCCACCACATCCTCGAAGGCACCGATCACCTGCTGTTCCTGCTCATCCTCCTGCTCCCCGCACCACTGCTGGCGGCCCGGAACCGCTGGCGCGGGCTGGTGGACACCCGGACCGCCGTCATCCGCATCGCCCGCACCACCCTCGCCTTCACCTGCGGTCATTCCCTCGCGCTGGCCGTGAGCGCTTTCGGCCGCCTCGACATCCCGGCCCAGCCGGTGGAGGCGTTCATCGCCTTCAGCATTCTCGTCGGCGCCGTCCACGCCGTTCGTCCGCTCTTCCCGGGGCACGAGGCCGTCATCGCCGGCGTCTTCGGCCTCGGGCACGGCCTGGCCTTCTCGCTCACCCTCGCCGAGATGAACCTTTCCACCACGCAACTGGCCCTCAGCCTCGCGGGATTCAATCTCGGCATCGAGTGCATGCAACTCCTCCTCGTCCTCCTCGCCCTGCCGGGCCTGATCTGCCTCACCCGGTCGCGGAGCCACGCCGCCCTGCGCGGCGCCTGCGCGCTGCTCACCGCCGGCCTGGCCCTCGGCTGGCTGCTCGACCGCCTCGGACTGCCCAACCCCGTCGCCCGCGCCGCGGACAGCGCCGGAACGCACACGTCCCACCTGCTCGTCGTCCTCACCAGCACCGCCCTGCTCGCCGTCCTCCAGATGATCACCGTCCACCGTCGCGGACAGGGCACCGGACGGAACCCCGTCACCACGGGACGGTGACGGTGTGGGACCAGCCGAGCCCCTGTCCCCCTGTCACCTGTCACCTGCCACCTGCCACCTGTCACCTGTCACCTGTCACCTGTCGGACGAAATCCCCGCAGCCCTCCTCGGCGTCGGATGCGCCCTGATCTGCCGGGGACGGCTCATGTCAGCACGCCGGCGACCCCGGAAGGGCGGCCGGTCCGAACCGGGAGGAGCGAGGGTGCGGCTCAACGGCCTCGGGCGGATCGGCCGGACGTCGACAGCGTCAGGACGATGAGGCCGACGCCTGTGGCGGCGAGGCCGCCGACGAGGAGTGCGCCGCGTGCTCCCCATGACGCGCCGACGGCTCCCACGGCCGGTGCGCCGACGACTGTGCCGCCGAGCCAGCCGATCGACCAGAGCGACAGCACCCGCCCCCGCATCTGCGGTGCGGCCCCCAGTTGCATCAGTGTCTTGGCCGAGGAGTTGAACGTGATGGAGGCCGCGCCGACGAACACCAGGGCGACCAGCGACACCGCCAGTGTCGGTGCCAGGGCCGCGGCGCAGATCAGTGCTCCCCAGATGACCGCCGACACGGACAGGGAGCGGGCGCTGAGTCGGCGGCGGCGTACCGCGGCGAAGCCTCCCAGGACCGCGCCGGCGCTCATCACGGCCATCGCGGCACCGTAGCCGGTGGGGCCGACGTGGAAGGCCGATGTGGTCAGCAGCGGCAGGCTGACGGGGAACTCCCAGGTGAGGATGCCGGTCACGTACACCATGGCCATGGGATAGAGGAGCTCGGGTGTGTGCCGGACGTAGGCGACGGCGGCGCGGATCTGGCCTTTGGCGCGTACCTCGCGCTCCGCCGGATACATGTCCGCCCTCCGCAGCATGAGCAGGCTGACGATGACAGCCAGGAACGAGACGGTGTCCAGGGCGAAGCAGGGGGTCACCCCGAGTGCGGCGATGACGATGCCGGCGACGCCCGGTCCGACGAGTTTGGCGGTGTTGATGAAGGTGGAGTTGACGGCGATCGCGTTGGCCAGGTGTTCGCGGTCGACGAGTTCGCTGATCAGGCTCTGCCGGGCGGGGTTGTCGAAGACGTTGGTGAGGCCGGCCGTCAGCATGAGCAGGATGAGCAGGGGCAGGGTCATCAGGTGGGCCCAGCTCAGGACGGTGAGCACCGCGGCCTGGGCGGCGAAGCAGACCTGGGTGGCCGTGAGCAGCGTACGGGTGTCATGACGGTCCACCACCAGTCCGCCCCAGACGCCGAGCAGCAGGACGGGCAGGTACCGGGCACCGGTCACGATGCCGAGCATCGTCCCGCTGTGCGTCAGTCGCAGGGTCAGCCAGCCGACGGCGATGTTCTGCATCCAGTTGCCGACCACGGACGTGGTCTGTCCGAGCGCGTACAGCCGGTAGTTCCTCATCCGGAGCGACGCGAAGCTGCTGAGGCGGGCGGTGCCTTCGTGCGGGGGCGCGTGGCGTCCCGTGCGGAACGGCACGCGACGGCGGTCGGTCATCGGCGCACCCGCCCCACTGCGGGAGCGGGGCCGGTCACCGGTGCCGGGATCGCCGGTCCCGGCCAGGGCGGTGGCGGTCCCGGCCAGGGCGGTGGCGGTCCCGGCCAGGGCGGTGGCGGTGTGCGGCGCGGGAGGCGGTGCGTCCGGCGGGGGCACGTCGTTCCGCCGGCTGCCGCGAGCACGGGAGGAGGGGCGGTGGTCAGCCGCGAGTGCGTCATGAGGCTTCGTCTCGAACCGGGCGGGGGCCGGCCGGAGTGATCCGGCCCGGGAGGTGAGATGGGCGGGGGTGGGGCTTCGACGGCGGGTCCGGCGACCGCGGGACCGGGAATCCGCTGGACCCCCGAGTCCGGCACGGCCGCGGGACACCGTCACCCGGTTCAGCCGCTCTTGCCCCTCGACCGCCGGTCCCCCAGGCCGAGACGCCTCAGGGCCAGCGTGTCCAGGCCGGTGAGGATCCCGTTGAGGATGAGCGTCATCGCCACCAGGATGATCAGGCCCGCGAACTCGGTCGGAGCGTCGAGGTTCGTGGCCGCGGTGAAGAGCTCGTGGCCGATGCCCTCGGTGGAGGCGATGAACTCACCGCCGATGACGCCGAGGATCGCCAGCGGCCCGCCCGTCTTGAGCGCCGCGAAGAACGGTGCGGCCAGCGTGGGCAGCGTCACGTAGCTGAGCACATGGTGCCGGCGTCCGCCCATCACCTGAACGATCTCCACGAGTTCGCGTTCCCGCAGCCGCAGGCCCAGGTAGACGTTGTAGAAGACCACGAAGGCCACGCCCGCGGCCGCGATCGTGATCTTCGACATGGGGCCGATGCCGAAGAACAGCAGGAAGAGCGGCGCGAGAGCGATCTTGGGGATGCCGTTGACGGCCGCGATCAGCGGCTCGAACACGCGGCCGGCGAGCGGCACCGAGCCCAGTACCAGGCCCATCACGGTGCCGATCGCCACACCGATCCCGAAACCGGCCACGATCTCGAACGCCGTCGTCTTGATGTCGGTCCATCCGGCCGACGAGCCGAGCAGCGTCCACAAGGCGTGCGACACGTCGGTCGGCTTGCTGACGGCGTACTCCGGCAGGACCGGTCCGCTCATCACCTGCCAGAGGACGAGCGTCAGGGCGATCACCGCGAGGCGCAGGACCACCACCAGTGCGGTACCCCGCCACTCGTTGTTCTCGACGCTTCCCGTCCGGGGCGCCTTCACCTCGGTCTTGCTTTCTGCACTGCTGGTAGCAGTCGCCATTGTCTGCTCCTTCCGGTTCACGGGTGTGGCGGGCCCGGTCGTCTCACGGCAGGTACTTGTTCGTCCAGTTGTCACTAGTGACCTCGGCGTTCGCGGGCAGTGTCCCCAGGCTGTCGAGGAACGCCATGGTCTTCTTCCAGCCGGCGGCGTCCATCGCGCCGCTCGCGGGCCAGTCGACCTGCTGGAGGCTGGCCTGCACGACGCTGTCCGGCACGCCCTTGAGCGACTTCTGCGCCGCCTTCAGCACCGTCTGGTCGTCGCTGTCCTCGAGGTGCGTGTCCATGTAGGCCGTTGCCTGCTGCACCGCCGTGACGAACTTCTTGACGATGTCGGGGTGGGCGGTGGCGTAGCTCTTCTGCGTGACCACGACCTGTCCGTAGCCGGCCTGTTCGGCGGCCCACTCCGGAACCTTGAACGGGTCGGCGACCACGACACCGTCCCCGTCGTTCTCGATCTGCAGCGGGATCGGCTCCGAGGTGACGAACCAGTCGATCTGGCCGCTGTTGATGGCGGCCTTGTCCGCGGCCGGGCTCGGCAGCGACACCCATGTCACCTTCTTGTCGGGATCGACGCCGTACTTGTCGAGGAAGATGCCGGCTTCGGCCTTGGTGTTGGCCGAGCTGGCGCCGCCGGTGGAGCCCGCCAGCGCCTTGGCCACCTGCTCGGCAGGAGACTCCGCGGTCAGCTTGTGGGCTTCGGCGAACTTCTTGCTGACCACGAGACCGAGCGGGTTGCCCAGACCGTCGGCGGAGACCGCGATCTGCGGGAGCCCCTTGGCGAGGGCGGACACGAACCCGGTGGGGCTGCTGTCGAAGAACTGCACCGAACCCGACTGGAGCGCCGAGGGGCCGGTGGCCGCGGTCAGCGTCACGAACTTCACCGCCAGGCCCTGCTTGCGGAAGTAACCGTTGGCGTCGGCCACTTGCAGCGGGGTGTCGAAGATGCTGCCTCCGCCACCGACCGTGACCTGGACGAGTCCGTCGGAGGTCGTGGTGGTGCCGGAGTCGCCGCCGCAGGCGGTGAGCAGCGCCGGGGCGAGCAGCGCGGCCGAGGCGAGGGCGAGGAGCCGGTGGCTCCCACCGGGCCGCAGCCGGGTTCCTCTGCGGGCCGCGGGGATGGTCAGGTCGTCGTGCGTCATGAGCGGTCTCCTGTCACCAAGCATGCTGAGCAAGGAAGAAGCGTTTCCAGAAGTCGAACCGGGGCGGATCCGCCAGAGGGATCGGGCCGAAGCCCGCACCGACCTCCATGACGGCCGGGGTGTCGGGTGACCACGCGGGCCAGTGCGGCAGGCCCGGGCCGTTGGGGTCACCGGTGGCCGCGAAGTTGGCCCAGTAGCCGCTCATCGTCTCGGCGATGTCGCGGTCCTCGTGGGTCCACTCGGCGTGGTGGGGCTGGAGATTGCCCCACACGAAGTCGATCTCGGAGCCGTGCGAGGCGCGGCGGGCGCCCTGTCCCACCGGGGCGGCGTAGGTCCAGAAGTACGTGTACACCGGCCGGCCCGCGTGCGCGGTCCAGTCCTTCGCCCACAGCCAGGTGGAGATCCTGGCATTGTCGCGCACCGCGGCGCAATGGGCGTGCGCCGCTTCGTCGTCCGTGGCCGCGGGGTAGAGCCGGAGGAACTCGTCGGCCATCGCCCCGAACTTGACCCGGGAGGCGTCGACATAGTCCTGCCACGTCAGGTGCACCGGCGGCGCGCCCGGTCTCCATGCCTTCCTGCCGAGCGACCGGTACTCCGCGAAGGCGCTCGCGGGCACCGCCCCGCCCTCGTCGAGGTTGTTCCCGGCCAGGTACCAGACGTCGTTCTGCGATCCCTCGGCGTACGTCTCCTCGTAGCCGCCCGGCAGCACCCAGCCGTCGACGACCGGACGGAACAGCGGCGGCCGGGCCGGGCCGCCCGTCTCGACGGCGCTGTCGACCGCGGAGGCGTCCCCCTCCACCAGCCTCTGCCAGGGCAGCGACCTCAGCTGGTCGAGGGTCCGCGCCCCACGCCCCGCCGCATAGCGGGCGCCGGCGGCCTCGGCGTCGGCCAGGGTCCGGTAGGAGGTGCCGAGATACCGCAGATCGGGGTCGCGTGAGTGGCGGGCGTGGCTCTGCGCGACGGCCCGGTGGAAGAGGCCCTTCGCCAGCGGTGACATGCTCAGGAAGTTCACCGATCCGGCGCCGGCCGACTGCCCGGCGATCGTGACCCGTTCGGGGTCGCCGCCGAAGTGCGCGATGTTGCGCCGGACCCACTTCAGCACCGCGATCTGGTCGAGCACTCCGTAGTTGCCGGAGGCACGGTGCCCGGACTCCTCACTGAGCTCGGGTGTCGCCAGGAAGCCGAAGGCGCCCAGACGGTAGTTGAAGGTGACCACCACGACGCCCTTGCGGGCCAGGGTCTCACCGTCGTACCGGGCGTCGGCCCCCGTACCGACCCGGAAGCCGCCGCCGTGGATCCACACGAGCACCGGGCGCAGCTGTCCGTCCGAGGGGTTCGCCCCGGTCCAGACGTTGAGGCGCAGGCAGTCCTCGCTCATCGGCAGGCCGTCGCCGGCGGGCTCGGCCCCCGGCACCTGTGGGCACATGGGGCCGAACCTGACGGCCTCGTGCACCCCGGTCCAGGGCACCGGGGGCTGGGGCGGCCTCCAGCGGAGGTCGCCGACCGGAGGGGCCGCATAGGGGATGCCGCGGAAGACGGTGATCGAGCGGTCCCGCCCCGGTAGGCCACCGACCAGTCCCGCTTCGGTCTTCACCGGTTGGTGCATGGTCTCTCTTCCTGGTGGGTGCGGGACGACTCGTCGGTCGGCCCGGCTGGTGGGCTCGGAGGGTGTCCGAGGTGGCCGAAGGCGCGGCGGGCAGCGGCAGGGGCGCGGAGGGCCGGAGGGTTTTCTCAGCCGTCCACTGCCGAGGCGGTGCGCTCCTGATGCGCCAGCAGCAGCAGCGCCCGGCGGGCGGAGGCGACGTGGTGGAGCATGGCGGCGACGGCCGCCGGGGGGTTGCGGGTGATGACGGCCAGGAGGATGGCCTGGTGCTCCTCCAGCGATCCGGTGCGCGGGTGCGGGGCGGACAGGTTGCGGTACTGGCGCATCACCAGGGGGTACAGCAGGGTGTCGTACGCCCGTGCCAGGGTCTGCTGGTGCGCGGCCTCCTTCACCTGCTGGTGGAAGCGCCGGTTGCCCCGGGAGTAACCCGTCGCGTCCCCCCGGGACTTGCAGTCCTCCATCACCTCCAGCGTGTCGCGCAGTGCCCGGATCTCGTCCTCGGTGGCCCGCTCGGCGGCCTTGCCCGCCAGAGCGGACTCCAGCGTCTCGCGCGCCTCCAGGATGTCCGCGGCCTCCTCGACCGAGAAGCTGCGGGTGCGCACCCCCCGGTTGACCTCGCTGGTGACGTAGCCCTCCTGGGTCAGCCGGACCAGGACCGCCCGCATGGTGCTGCGCGAGACGCCGAACATCCGGGTCAGATCGGCCTCGGTGAGCCGGGTGCCCGGTTCGACGCTGCCCGAGAGCAGCAGTGAGCGCAGCCCTTCATAGGCCTGGCTCTGCCGGGTCAGCAGCGTCCGGCCCGCGTTGTCGTCGAAACCGTTGGAATCCACCGTGATCACCCTGTAGGTCTGTGCGGAGAGGACGGCTGCCGGCGGGAAGGCGTCCGGTGCGGGCCGGGCCCAGGCGGCGGCAGGACAGCTGCGGTCGGAGGGTCAGGCGCGGGTGAGCCCCGGATACAGTCGCCGGGCCGTACCCGCGAAGATCTCCTGACGGTCCTGTTCCGGCAGCGCGGCGAGGACGTCCTCGGCGAGGGCGCGGAGTTCGGGCAGGGACTGCTCGGCCGCCGGCAGGTTCGACCCCCAGGCGATGCGCCCCGCGCCGAACGCCTCGACGACCGGCCCGAGGAAGTCACCCGCCTGGTTCCCGGCGTCCCGCAGCCGCTCCAGGTTGCGGTGGGTGAGCTTGAGGTGCAGGCCCGGGTGCACACCGAGTTCCGCGACCTCGGCGCCGGCGCGGGCGGGCGAGGCGGCGATGTCGGGGTAGCCGATGTGGTCCAGCAGCACCTTCACGCCCGGGAACCGCTCCAGGAGCTCCACCAGTTGCCGGGTGGCCGGGCCGAGGCGCATCTGGAGGCAGACCGGCAGGTCCAGTTCCCCGGCCTGCTCCCAGAAGGGGAACGTCTCCGGTGCGACGAACCATTCGCCCTGGGTGGGTACGGTGCTGCCGCTGGTGAACAGCCGTACCCCGGCCAGGCCGCCCTCGCCGACCGCGGCCTTGAGCGAGGCGGCGGCGTCCGGACGCAGCGGGTCGACGGTGCCGACGGCGACGAACCGCTCCGGCCGGTGCCGGCTGCTGTCGAGCACGTACGCGTTGTCGTAGCCGTAGTGGGTGGTGGCCTGCACCAGGACGGCCTGGGTGATGCCGGCGTCGTCCATGCGGCCGACCATGCCCTCGGCGGTGACGGGCCGGGTCGCGGCCCACTCCGACTGCTTCCCCCCGATCGGCGCCTTGGGGTAGCGGGTCAGGTCCTCGGAGATGATGTGGCAGTGTGCGTCGACGATGTCCACGTCGGGGTGCTCCCTTGTCTTCGGTGTGTGCGGTGCGGGCCGGCTCAGGCGTCCGGGTAGTCGCCGGGGGCGAACAGCGAGGGCAGGTCGGCGGGGAACTCCGGGTCGAGCAGCCCCTGGTCCTCGGCGAAGCGCACCATCGCCGTGAGGCTGGGCTCGTTGGCCGCGATGCCGTAGGGGACGGGGTCACCGCCGATCTGCTGCCCCTGGCGGGCCAGTCGGGGGGCCGCGGACCATGCGGGCTGCGCGGAGAGGTGGCGGCGCTTGCTCTCCGCGAACGCCGCGTACAGCGCGGTCGCCAGACCGGGGTCGCGTTCCACGAGCTCGGAGCGGAGCGCGATCAGCGAGTGCAGCGGGTAGACCCCGGTGCGCAGGTAGTGGTCCACGGCGAGCGTGCCGGCCTCGGGGAAGAGCGGGTACGGGCCGTCGCCGCCGGCCTCCGGTTCGGCCGCCGCCGTCCAGCCGGCCCGGGGTGCGCCCGCCCGTCCGGTCCCGGCGTTGCCGGTCAGCGCGGCGTCGATCTCCCCGGCGCGCAGCAGCTCGCCCAACGAGCGCCCGTCGGTGACCCGTTCGACGTTGGCGGGGATACGGCCCTCGACGTGGTCGTCGTCGTCGACCACCCAGGTGATCTTGTCGATGTCGACGCCGTACTCCTCGCGCAGCACGCCGCGCACCCATACGCCGGTGCTGACCGAGTAGGCGCGCACGCCGACCCGGCGTCCCTCCAGGTCCCGCGGCACGCGGATGCGGGAGCCGGCGGCGCACTGCACGTCGCCGTGGTGGAAGCGCCGGTTGAGGGACACCGGAACCGCTGTCAGCGCCACGCCCGCCTGACGTGCCATCAGATAGGAGACCGGTGCCAGTTCGCAGACGTCGAACTCCAGGTCCCGGATCATCCTCCGGTAGGCGCCGATGACCGGTGTGACCTCCACCGGCTCCACCAGGTACCCGTCGATCGCGACGTCGCCGTCCAGCAGCGGCTGCGCGTGCGGGTAGTCTCCGAGAACCACTGTGAGCTTGTCCATGCCTTGTCCTCTTACGTGTGTGTCGTGGGGTCCGGCCGTCCGTGCCGCGGTCGTCAGCCGCCGAGCCGGGACGGCGCCACGCCGAGTGCCGTGCAGGTCCGCTCGACGAGTTCGTCGTAGTCCACCGCCCGCGGGATCACGTCCTGCTCCAGCGCGTAGGCGGCGGCCTTGGTGAACGCGCCGCGCAGTCCTGCGAAGCCCACGGGGTGCAGGGCGACCGGGCCGCCCTCCTCCTGGGCGGTGAGCACCGACCGCATCGCGTCGTACGCGGCGAGGATCGCGGGACCGTGCTCCGCGGCGGCCGCCTCGGAGACACCGACGACGTGGTTGACCGGGACGAACCCCTGGTCCTGCGACCACTGTTCGGCGACCGCCCGCGCGTCGTCGACGGCGGTGCGGATGCGGTCGTCGGCGGGCAGTTCGTTGCCCATGATGCCGAAGTCGACGTTGCCCGCCAGGAAGTCCGCCGGCAGCTTGGTGCCCTCCGGCGCCCGCCGCACCCAGGACGGGTCCTCGGCACCTTCCACGTGGTGCCCCTCGTAGGTCGTCCAGTGCGCCTTGCGCAGGTCGATGCCGTACTGCTCGGTGAGGAAGCCGCGCACCCACACGCCGGTGGTCTGGCTCCAGGCGCGGACTCCGACGCTGTGTCCCTCCACCTCGGCGACCGACAGCCCGCCGAGGGTCACCAGGGTCTGGTGCTGGTGGCGTCCGAGGGTGGTGACGGGCAGCAGCAGCACCGGCTTGCCGTGGGCGACGGCCTGGAGGACGGTCACGATGGCCAGTTCGCACAGATCCACGTCCGAGGCGTTCACGAAACCGCGGGAGGCCTTGTGCACCGGCTTGATGTCGACCCGCTCCGGCTCCGCGCCCGCTTCGCGGGCCGCCGCCAGGGCCGCGGCCGCGAGATCGTCACGGCCGAGCACCAACTTCATGTCTCTCTCCTCTTGCGTAGGTACCGGCGTCTCCTGCACGGAGACCGCGGGGCGTCTCAGGCCTGCCGGCCGGGGTGCGCCGGGCGCGTCCCGTGGTGGCGTTCGTGGTGCTGACGCAGCAGGTCGACGCCGAAGTCGTTGCCGTTGGGGGTACGGACGACGGTGTGGATGTGCCGGCGCGAGTGGTAGTCGTTGTCGAAGAGCACGCCGGGCATGTGCTCGAACTCGACGAGGATCACCGGGCTGTGGAAGCGGTAGTAGAAGGTGCCGTCGGGGTCACCGACCCAGGCGAAGCGGGTGTCACCCTCGTGGGCCCGTACCTCCTCCATGCGCACCCGGGCGTGGTGGTCGCCGGCCCGGTTCACGTAGAGCCCGAGAAGGCGCAGTGCCGTCTCCCGCTGACCGGGCGCCATCCCGCTCAGCCGCAGTCCCTGGTGGTCGAGCTCGAAGTTGTCCCGGAAGGCCCCGACGAACAGTTCCGCCGGCATCGTGTCCGCGATGACGGCCTGCTCCCGCTGCCGGCGGTCGAGTTGGGTGAACAGCTCGTGTCCCAGTGCCTCCTCGCCGCGGAAGGCCACGGTGCCGGCGTATTTCCCGGATCCGGCGATCACCGGCTCGGCGCCGAGGAAGGAGGGGGTGAGGACCATCTGGTCCCCGACGAACACGCAGTTGATGTTGACGTGGTGCCCGTCGAGCTGCCAGCCCCACGGGCCGCCGTTCTCCGGCTCGCCGTACAGGGAGAACCAGTACAGCCACTCGTTGAGGCCGTCCGTGTTGCCGCTCAGTTCACCGATGGTGAGGTTGAGGCGCATCAGGTCGACCATCTGGCGGTACCCGTCCGCGCTGAGGCTCTCGCGGATGACGGTCAGGGCCCGCTCGCGCTGCGCGTCGTCGAACTCCTCCAGCAGCATGCCGTGCCGCAGGAAGTACCGGGCACCGTTGTTCCAGTGGCGCCAGCTCACGTCGTCCATCGGGAACCGGCCCTCGGCGAGCTGCTTCTCCGTCAGGCCCGCCAGGTAGTCCTCCGCCGCCCGGTACACCGGGCGGACGTCCGCGCCGGTGCCGCGCAGCGGGAACAGTCCCGGCCGGACGCCGTCCGGCGTGGCCACTCCCCGGAAGGGCTCGTTCGCCGCCTTCACCCGCCAGGCGACCTTGTCGAGCAGGTCGGGTGTCCATGTCTCCGGCTTGCGGGTGGGCGGGTTGCCCCGCTTGCGCAGCCCTACCGGCTCTCCCACCGCTGCTCCTCTCTCGATGTTCCTTCACGGGTGCGCCGCCGGGCGGCGCACCTTCGCCGATCGCCTCCTCAGCTGTCGAGGAAGGCCGTCTCCCGCTCGATCGCCGCGACGTCCACCGGCTCGCTGATGAGGTCCTGTTCCAGGGCGTACCGTCCGGCGATCTCCAGGCAGGCGGTCAGCGACGCGCTCCATCCGGCCGCGACCGCGCGCCCGGCCGGCGAGTCGTCCCGCAGGTGTGCGGTGTCCGCGATCGCCTGCTTCAGGGCCCGGTGGACGGCGAGCACGGCATGGGGGCGGTCGCGCAGGACGTCGTCGCGCACCACCAGCAGGTGGTTGGCCGGGATCGTCCCGTGCCGCTCGATCCACGCCTCCCCGGCGTCCAGCGCGTCCGCCACGAGCGGGACCAGTCCCGCGCCCTGTCCGCCGATCGCCTTCGGACCGAGCACCGCCGCGCAGACGTCGTGGGAGCGCAGCAGGTCCCCGACCCGCCCGGCCGCCGACCGCTCCACGTACGGGGGGTTGACGTACTGGGCGACGTGGACGTCCTCGGTGGTCACCCAGGTGATGTCGGAGGACTCGACCCCGTACTCCTCGCGCAGCCAGCCGCGCACCCACAGACCGGTGGTCTGGCCGTACGCGCGGACACCCACACGCCGGCCGACGAGGTCCCCGGGGCTGATCGGCGGATCCTCCGGGAGCCGGGTCAGGGACCGGTGGTGGGTGCTTCCCACCAGCACCACCGGCAGCAGCGTCAGCGGGATGCCGGCGTCGCGGGCCTGGAGGTAGGTGGCCATCGGCATCTCGCAGATGTCGTAGGCCAGGTCACGGACCATGCGGGCGAAGGCGGGGGGCAGGGGGGAGGAGTCCAGGTGGCGGCAGTCCACTCCGTCCACGGGAACGGTCCCGTCCTTCAGCGGCCGGGTGTGCGGGTAGTCGCCCAGCAGGACGGACAGCGGTGCGGTCGGGTGCCTGTCGCTCATGCCGCTCACACGTCCTCGCCGTACTGGATGCGCCGGTACGGGGTGCTCAGCACCTCACGGGTGATGCGGACGTCGATGACGGTCGGCCGGGGGGCGCGCACGTACTCCGCCAGCGCGTCGCGCAGTTCCTGCGCGGTGCGGACCGTGGCCCCGCCGCCGCCGAGCGCCTGGGCGACCGCGCCCAGTTCGGGGGTGGAGATGGTCGCCAGTTCCGGGTCCAGGCCCTTCGCCTTCGCCTTGTGGTACTCGGCGCCCAGGCCCTGGTCGTTCATCACCACGACCAGCAGCGGGACGTCGTACCGGCACGCCGTCTCGAACTCGGGCAGGTGCATGATGAAGCTGGCGTCGCCCTCCACCACGAAGCCGGGCTTGTTGCCCTGCGCGATCATCTGGCCGAGGGCGATCAGCGGGGCCTGGCCGATGGCGCCGAACATGCCGTAGTTGGAGAGCACGTCACGGGAGCGCTGGAAGAGCATGGTGCCGAAGTCGGTCTGGTGCCCGCTGCCCAGCACCAGCCCCATCTCGCCCGGCAGTTCGTGGTCGAGGATCCAGATCGCCTCGCGCGGGTCGAGGCGTCCGGGCTCGCGCACGTACTCCGCCGGCGGCTGGAGCCGGGCGGTCAGGTGCTGTCGGACGGCGTCGGTGTGGAAGCCCTCCAGCCGGACGTTCCGCTCCCGCAGGGCCCGGGTCAGCTCGGTGAGGGCGGTGACCGCGTCGGCCTGGAGGTAGCAGTCCGCGGTCCTGCCGTTCCCCATCACCAGGTGCGGGGCGGTGTCGATCTGGATGTACTTGGCCTCGGGGTAGAGGTAGCCGCTTTCGATGGTGTAGTGGTTCAGGCTGGCGCCCACCGCGATGACGCAGTCGGCCTCCTGGAGCAGTTCCATCGACGCCTTGTCGCCGAACAGACCCGACAGGCCGACGTGGAAGTCGGTGCGGTCGCACAGCCAGTTCTTCGCCTGGAGGGTGGTGGCCAGCAGGGCGCCGGTCTGTTCCTGCAAGGCGAGGATCTGCTCGCCCGAGTCCGCCTTGCGCGCGCCCCGCCCCGCGATGACGACCACGCGCTTGGCGTTCTGGAGGAGGGCGCAGGCGGCCTCGATGCCGGCCGGGTCCGGCAGCAGCCGCGGCGTCCGGATCAGGGCCGTGGACGGCACGTAGTCCTCGTCGTAGTCGTCGAGTTCGGCGACCTGCACGTCGAAGGGGGCGCTGATCATGACCGGCTTGGACTCGGTGCGGGCCAGGTAGAACGCCTGGCGCACGGTCTCCTGGGCGTTCTCGGGACGGGTCACGTGGAGGAACTCGCACTCGATCGCGGCGGCGAAGCGCCGCTGGTCGAGGTACTGGGTGGCGCCCTCGTCACCCAGCGGCGTCTCACCGCAGAAGGCGACCAGGGGGGTGCCCGCCCGGCTCGCCACGATCATCGAGGTGGCCAGCTGGGAGACGCCGGGGCCGCTGGTCGTGGTGACCACACCGGGCTGCCCCGCGCCGCGGGCCCAGCCGTCCGCCATGCCGAGGCCGGAGCCCTCGTGCCGCACCTCGTACAGCCGCACACCGCGGTCGGCGAGCGCGGCCATCCAGTGCATGTTGGCGTCGCCCATCATGCCGAAGACATCGGTGGTGCCTTCCTTGACGAACGCCTCGGCGAGTGCTTCGTAGACCTTCACTTCGTGGACTCCTTCACGTTCGCGGCCGCCGTCGTCCGGGCCTTCAGGACACCGTCGAGCCGTGCGAAGACCCGCAGCGCGTTGCCTCCGTAGACCGCCTGCCGGTCGGTGTCGCTCAGGCTGTCGATGGAGTCGAGGGTGTGTTTGGTGTCGTCGAACCGACGCCCGGTCTCCGGGTCCACGCTGCGGACGGCGCCGATCATCTCCGAGGCGAACAGCACGTTGCGGGCCGGAATGACGTCCAGCAGCAGTTCCATGCCGCGCTTGTGGTACACGCAGGTGTCGAAGTACACGTTGCGCAGGATCGACTCCTCCAGCGGCGGCCGGCCGCGGTCCTGCATCATGCCGCGGTAGCGGCCCCAGTGGTACGGGACGGCGCCGCCGCCGTGCGGCAGGATCAGCCTCAGCGTCGGGAAGTCCTTGAACAGGTCCGCCTCGCACAGCTGCATGAACGCCGCGGTGTCACCGGCGAGGTAGTGGGCGCAGGTCCCCTGCAACGCGGGGTTCCGCGACATCGCGACATGGACCATCGCGGGGACGTCGAGCTCGACCATCTTCTCGTACAGCGGGTAGTACACCCGGTCGGTCAGCGGCGGGGCCTGGTAGTACCCGTCCGACGGGTCCGGGTTCAGCAGACAGCCGACGAAGCCCAACTCCTCCACGCAGCGCTCCAGTTCGGCCACGGAGTTGCGCACGGAGGCGGCGAGGGCGTCGCCCGGCGACTGCGGGAGCTGGCACACGCCCACGAACCGCTCGGGGAAGAGACCGCACACCCGGGAGATCAGGTCGTTGCTGACGCGCGACCAGTCGAGGCTGGTGCGCTCGTCACCGTAGTGGTGGGCCATCTTGCCCGCGCCCGGCGAGAAGACCGTCAGGTCGGTGCCACGCTCGATCTGCAGCTTCAGCTGCCCGTTCTCGATGGCGGCGCGGATCTCGTCGTCGGTGATGTGCAGTTCGTCGGGCGAGACGCGGGCGCCCGACTCCTCGAACGCCTGGATCTGCCTCTCTCGCCACTTGCCCAGCGCGGGAGGCGCCGTGGTGAAGTGACCATGGCAGTCGATGATCATGAATTGCTCCGAGACTTGCGTAGCGATGGTGGCGTGGGGTGCGCCCGGGTCGGCTGTGCGCCGTCAGTCGCGGCCGGTCAGTTCGCGGGCCCTGTCCAGGCCGGGATAGGTGCGCACCGGGGCCGACATCAGGAACCGGTATCCGTCGTCGATCACCTGCTTGACGTTGCCGGCCGTGACGTGGGGGTGGCCCACGGCGACCCCGCGCTCACCGCAGATGTCGAGGATGCGGCGCTTGGACTCCAGGACCCGCGGGTGCTCGTACTGGCGGGGGACTCCCAGTTCCTGGCTCATGTCGCCCTCGCCGACGAGGATCAGCCCGATCCCCGGCACCTGGTCGAGGATGTCCGGCAGGTTCTTGATGCCGAGCTGGTCCTCGATCATGAGGCCGACGAGGATCTCCCCGTCCGGGGCGAGCGGCCACACGTCGGCCCTGGAGTAGTACTCGATGTTGGAGATGCCCCAGTAGCGCGTCGCCGCGTGCGGGCCGTCCCCGCGCAGGCCGGCGGGCTCGTGGAGCGGAGCGTCGGGCAGCCGGGGGTAGCGGCAGGCGGCGACGGCGTTGCGGGCCTCCTCCACCGTGGCGATGTGCGGCCAGATGATGCCGAACGCGCCCAGGTCCAAGGCCTGCTTGGCGTGCCACTGGGCCTTCTCCGCTCCGTTGGCGGGGATGCGCACCAGCGGGGTGACGGCCGGCGCGAGGCTGTCCGCCTCGAAGATCTGACGTCGGCTCAGCAGATACTGGAAGCTGTCCTTCAGGGCGTTGATGTCCCAGGGCTTGTGCTCCATCTCGAACACCACCGCGTCGTAGTCCGAGGTGCTCAGCTCGGTCGCGGACGCCGGATCGGCCGCCGAGAAGGTCGCGAAGACGTGCTGTCCCGCGGCCAGGGCGCCGATCACCTTGTTGAACCTGGTCGTTGTCATCGCCGACCTCCTTGGCCGAGAGCGTCACCGGACGTGTTCACCGGGCGGGCCGCCGTCTGCGGCGCCCCTCCTCGGCGCCTGGCGCGCCGCCCGGTCCACCAGGCGCGCAGGCGGGCGAGCAGGCCGGTCGGGCGGGACGCGGCCGGGCGCGCACCGGCGGGCGCCGCTGTGCGCGGCCCGGTGGACGCCGAGGGGAGCGCCTCGGTGGTCGCCGAGGGGAGCGGTCCGGTGGCGGCTGCCGTGAGGGGCTCGGCGGGTGCCGCGCACAGCGCGACCAGTTCGTCGGTGAACTCCCTCGTCATCCGGGAGACCACCATCCCCGCACCCGACTCGATCAACTTGGCGAGCTTGCCGTTGAGTTTGATCTCGCCGTCGCAGAAGACCCGTGAGCTGCCGGGGGTCTGCCCCTCGGCGACCCGGAAGGTGGCGCCGGCGCTGAAGCGGGTGGCGCCCTGCCCGTCCGCGCCCCGGGCGGTCAGACGGCCCTCACGTGTGGTTTCGTCCAGGTCCAGGGCGACCCGGGCGGCGAACCTGACCCGGAGACCGCCGAATCTGACAGCCAGGGTTCCGTCGAAGGACCCGTCGTCGTGCGACGCTCCGAGCTCTGCGCCGCCGATGCAGGAAACGACGGCTGAGGGGTCCGAGATGACCTCCCAGACGCGTGCGGGAGGGCTCGGTACGGCGATCTCTTCCTTGATCGATATCAAAATCGTGAACCTTACTCGGCGGGGGGCATGACGTCACGGGAAACCTGAAGGAAGGCATGACGGCATGGCGGCATGGCGGCTTCGGGGTGTGGGCGGATGACCGCGGGTGCCGGACCGGTGGGCCGACGTGAACGACGGGCGGGCGCCTCCGTGGCGGGCGGCTCGGCCGCGTCACGCGGCGGAGCGCGGCCCGGCCGCGTTACGCGGCGGACTTCCGCTCGGCGGCGAAGAGACCCCAGAGGTCGTTGTACAGCTCGGAGAACTCGGGCGATTCGACGAGCGAACCGATCTGACGTGGGCGTTCGAAGGGGACGGGAATGATACGGCGGACCGTACCGGGGCCCTTCGACATCACGATGACCTCGTCGGCCAGGTAGATGGCCTCGTTGAGATCGTGCGTGACGAAGATGAGGGTCCCGTTCTGTTCCCGCCAGATGTTGAGCAGTTCCTGCTGGAGTTCGAGCCGGGTGATGGCGTCCAACGGCCCGAACGGCTCGTCCATCAACACGATGGACGGGTTGTAGATCAGCGCACGCGCGATCGCACAGCGCTTCTGCATGCCGCCGGACAGCTCCCGGGGGAAGTGGTTCTCGAAGCCGGCCAGCCCGACGAGGTCGACCCAGTGCGCGACGCGTTCTTCTCGTTCGTCCTTGGCGACCTTGCGGAACTTCAGCGCCAGGCCGATGTTGGCCTTGACGCTCAGCCAGGGCAGCAGGTGCGAATGCTGCGTCACGTACGCGGCATCGGAGTTGACGCCGGTGACGCGCTCGCCGGCGTAGTGGACCTCGCCCCGGGTGGGAGTGAGCAGTCCGGCGGCCAGGTTGAGGATGGTGCTCTTCCCGCACCCGCTGGGCCCGATCACGGCGACGACCTTGCCGCGATCGACCTTGAACGACACGCCTTCGATCGCCGGCTGATGAGTGCCGGGGAACCGCAGGGTGACGTCGTCGAGACGGAGTGCCTCCGAGTGAAAGGTGCGCTGACTGGTCGACATAGCTGTCTCCTCGGCTCCCTCACCGCGAAGAGACGAGGTGGGAGCCGTGCGCTCGTGCCGGTGGTGGCGTTGGTGTGTGACGGTGCGTGAACTGCTGACGGCGGGGTGACTGATGCCCTGCGAAGAGCAGCCGGGGTCGGCTGGAACCTTCCGGTGAGACAGCCTCGGCGACACCGTGCGACTCCGAGATTGTCCGACAAGCGGTAATGGGAACGTAACACCGCCGACTCCGACGGACAAGAATGCTGCGGAAAAACATCCTGTCCTCGCGGACGCCCCCTCTCCCCACCTCGTCATTGTTGGACAACATGGGTTCACGCCTCGCCGCGCGGCCCGCGCCGCGGATGGCCCGAAGCCGCATCCCCACCCTCAGCCGGCCGATGCGCCCCACGACTCGTCGATCCCGCGGGGTGAGGTGGCCGCGGCGTCCGGGCCGCGGCGTCGGAGGGCGACGGCAGTGTCGACGTACGGGACGCCCGTACAGCAGATTGCTGGACAATGTGCCCACGGAGACACCGGACTCCACCCTGCTTCTGCGAGCTTTTCTGCCTAACTCCTTGCCGAGGCGCATCTCGCGGGTTATGTTCCCGGCACATCTTGTCGGACAACCCACGGTCTCCTTGTGCGCGTGGCCATGACGCGCACCCTCAACGGCGTGTTCACCGCCCTCGACTCGTACGCCCCCGGGCGCCCCGGCCCGGCGGACCGTCGCCGGCACGGCCGAGGGCTGGAACGCCGACACCCCGCTCATGAGAAGGGCGTCCTTCGATGAACGATCTCCCCCAGCCCCACCCGCATACGGCCCCGGTCGGCAGCCCGTCCCCACAGCCCTCCCGGAGAACCGTGCTGGCAGCCATGACGGTGTCGCTCGGGGCGGCCGCGCCCCTGCTCTCCGGTACTCCGGCCTCGGCCGCATCCGGCCGGCGGGGAGACCTGCTCTACATCGGCACCTGGGGACAGGGCCAGGTGTACGCGGTGAGGTTCGACCCCGAGCACGGGACCCTGACCCCCCTGGGGTCCGTGGCCCAGGTCAGCTCGAACTGGGTCGCCGCACATCCCACACGCCCGGTCCTCTACGTCGCCGGCGGTGAGCAGGGCGGACATGTACGCGTCTTCCGGATCGACGATGCCTCCGGAGCGCTGCGGCAACTCGACGACGTCGTGACCGAGACCGTCCCGACGGGCAGCGGCGGCCTGTCGTACATCGGATTGACCGGGGAAGCGGACACCTTGCTGGTCGCCGACTTCGCGGCCGGCTCCGCGGTGACCGTCCCGGTGGACCCGGACGGCCGCCTGCGGGGGGTGGCCTCGGTCGTCCAGGACGTCGGGTCCGGCCCTTCTCCACGCCAGCTGGGTCCGCACCCCCACCACGTGGTCGTCGACCCGAGCGGCAGGTACGCGTTGGTCGCGGACTTCGGCGCGGACCGCGTGTTCGTCTACGCCTACGACCGGGCCACGCACCGCATGTCGGCCGGCGCACCCGACGGGCCGGGTTCCTACGCGACCGCAGCGGGCTCGGGCCCGCGGCGGCTGGCCTTCCATCCGGACGGCCGGACCCTCTACCTGCTGAACGAACTCACCGCGGACATCCAGGTGCTGCGGTGGGACGCGACCCGGGGCACGTTGACAGCCCGGCAGGTCCTGCCGACCAACTCCCCCGACCACACAGGAGCCACGAGCGCCGCCGAGCTGGCCGTCAGCCGCGACGGCCGGCACGTGTACACGTCCAACCGCGGCGAGAACGCCCTGGTCGTCTTCGCCACGGACCCCGCGACCGGTCTGCTCACCGAAGTCCAGCGCGTCCCCTGCGCCGGCGTCACGCCATGGAGTTTCGCCCTGCACCCCGGCGGACGGTGGCTTTTCGTCGCGAACGAGGCGAGCGGGAGCGTGAACCTCTTCGCGGTCGACCGGGCGTCCGGGCACCTCACGGACACGGGTGCTTCCGTCGCCGTGCCCTACCCCGACAGCATCGCTTTCCGCACACGGGAGGACGGGCCCGGCACCGGTCCTTCGTGACGGACGGACGACCGCCGGGACGGGGCGACGGCAGCCGCGAGGAGACTCCCCTGCGGTTGCCAGCCATACTGCTCGGTAGGCGGAAGACATCCCTCCCGAGCCACAGGTGATCACGTGAACCCGAAGCACCACGACGACACGGGCGTCTCTGACAAGAGCCCGTCGACGACGCGGCACAGTCAGGCCTATGACGGCCTGCGCTCACTGCTGCAGTCGGGAACCTTCGCACCGGGCACCCGCCTCACCGAAGCGGACTTGACCCAGAGGTTCGGCGTCTCACGCAGCACCATGCGGGCCGTACTGGTGCAGTTGACGCAGGAGGGGTACGTCACCAGCGAGGTCAACCGGGGTGTCCGTACGCGGAACTTCACGGTCGAGGAGGCTCTGGACATCCTGGAGGCGCGGGAAACGCTCGAATCCGCCCTGGCCGGCAAAGCCGCCGAACGCGCGACCGAGGAGGAGGTCGAGGCGCTGCGCCGTACGGTGCAGTTCATGGCGGACTGCCAGGCGAGCGGCGACCAAGCGGGATACTCCCAGGGCAACCGGACCTTCCACCAGCAGGTCAAGCGCGCCGCTCACCAGCAGACTCTGGCCCGTGCCTACGACACGCTGCTCTACCCCCTCGTCATGAGGCAGTATCGCGACCTCACCGCGCCGCATCCGCGGACCGGATCGCTCGAGGAACACCAGGCCATCTTCCTGGCGGTGCTCACCCGCAACCCCGACGCGGCCGTCGCCGCGATGCGCCACCACGTCGGCTCAGCCCGCAGAGCTCTGCTGCTGCGATCGACGCAGGGTGTCGCCGAGTGAGCGGGGGACCGCAGCCCGCGGGAGGAGAGTGAAGGCGGACGGCGGCATGCTCGTCGAACGCCCGACAGGCGGCCGCCGCAGCCTCCTTGCCGCGATGAGTCAGCGCCTCGTGACCTCGGTCGTCGCGGAGGCCTCGCGCTGACCACCCCACCGCATCGCCGAGCCGCGCCACCACGGCCGGGCGATGCGGCGTCACCCATCCCCGCGTCGACGTGAAGGACAGGGCCTGCGCCGAGAAATGCTCCGTGGACTCCGGTGCAGCATGCCTTGTCCTGCCGGAAAACGCTTGCCATGATCTGCGGGTGGACAGTGCGACCAAGCGGGACCTGGACCGGTCCGAGATCCAACGGGTGATCACCGCCGCCCTCGGTCCCACGGCGCGGATCACGTCGCTGCACGAGTTCACCGACGGGTTCTTCAACGCCGTCCACGGCGTCGATCTCGCCGACGGCACCCGGCTCGTCCTCAAAGCCGCGCCGGCCCCGGATCTGAAGCTGCTGCGGTGCGAGGCCGACCTCATGCGCACCGAGCACGAGTTCTTCCGGCGGGCCGCGGCGGCGGGCGTACCGCTGCCCGCCCTCCGCTACGCCGACCTCGACGCCGGCTACCTCCTGCTCGACCGGCTGAACGGCACCAGCCTCCATGCCCTGGCTCCGCGGCTCACCCCGGAGCAGCTGTACCGGATCCGCCGTGACCTCGGCCGGATCGGCGCCAGGATCACCACCGTCACCGGTGAACTGTTCGGCTACCC
This sequence comes from Streptomyces sp. NPDC088812, assembly GCF_044750285.1. Classification (NCBI taxonomy): domain Bacteria; kingdom Bacillati; phylum Actinomycetota; class Actinomycetes; order Kitasatosporales; family Streptomycetaceae; genus Streptomyces; species Streptomyces sp. NPDC088812. The sequence continues at coordinate 219,862 of NZ_JBIVJP010000016.1, forward strand.
GCGCCGCGACGGCCACACCCGTTCCCCCAGCTGGCGCACCTCGTTCCTCACCCTCGTCGAGGACATCCTGGCCGACGCGGTCGAACACGACCGGCCGCTGCCCATGGCCGCGGACGACATCGCCGCGCTGGTCCGCCGCCACGCACCGTTGCTGGACGACGTCACTCGCCCGGCGCTCGTGCACTTCGACCTCTGGGACGGCAACGTCTTCGTCGACGACGACCTGGCCATCGAAGGGATCATCGACGGGGAGCGGGCACTGTACGCCGACCCCCTCGCGGAGCTGGTGTCCCTTCTGATGTTCCGCGAACCCGACGCGGTACCCGGCGTGCTCGACGGGTTCCTCGGGCGAGCGCTCACCGACCGGGAACGCACACGGCTGACCCTGTACAACGTGTACCTCGGACTCATCCTCGTCACCGAGGAGGCGGTGCGCGCGTACGACCCCGTCGAGTACGCACCGATGTACCGCTGGGCCACGGACCAGCTCACCGGGCAACTGCGGCTCCTGCGCCAGAAGTCCGCCTGAGCGGGGCGAGCAGTCGGCGGTCGGCGGTCGCTGTCTCGTACCCGGTCAGCGGCCTGCCGGAGCGCTGCCGGTCAGCGGAGTGTCCGCGTCGGTCGTAGCAGGCAGGAGGGGCAGGTCCAGGCGGCCTGCCAGGTCGTCGACGGTGGTGCCGAAGGTCTCCCGCACCGTGACGCCCCGCGGGGTGATGTCGAAGACGGCGAGATCGGTGTAGACGCGGTCGACGCAGCCCGGCCCGGTCAGCGGGTAGGTGCACCGGGGCACCAGCTTGGGCGCGCCGGTCTTGGTGAACAGCGTCATCATGACGAAGACGTTCTTGGCGCCGATCGCCAGGTCCATGGCTCCGCCGACGGCGGGGATGGCGTCGGGTGCGCCGGTGTGCCAGTTGGCGAGGTCGCCGGCCGCGGAGACCTGGAAGGCTCCCAGCACGCAGATGTCCAGGTGGCCGCCGCGCATCATGGCGAAGGAGTCGGCGTGGTGGAAGTACGCCGCCCCGGGCGGCTCGGTCACGGGGATCTTGCCGGCGTTGGTGAGATCGGGGTCGATCTCGTCGCCCTGGGCCGCGGGTCCCATGTTGAGCATGCCGTTCTCGGTGTGGAGCACCACGCCGGAGTCGGCCGGCAGATGGTCGGCGACGAGTGTGGGCCGGCCGATGCCGAGGTTGACGAAGGCGCCGGGCGGGATGTCCCGGGCTATGAGGGCGGCGATGCCGTGGTTGTCCAGCGGGGTGTGCGCGGTACTCGCGGAGGGTCGGTCGGGGTTCATGCGGTTGCCTCCTGCACGACACGGTCGACGTAGATGCTCGGCGTCACCACGGTTTCGGGATCGATCGTGCCGGTCTCGACGATCTCGCGGACCTGTGCGATCACGGTGGCCGCGGCGGTGGCCATGACCGGCCCGAAGTTGCGGGCGGTCTTGCGGTAGACGAGGTTGCCCATGCGGTCGGCCCGGTGGGCGCCGATCAGCGCCACGTCGCCCCTGATCGGGTACTCCAGGACGTAGGTGCGGCCGTCGATGACCCGGGTCTCCTTGCCCTCGGCCAGCAGGGTTCCGACCCCGGTGGGGCAGTAGAAGGCGCCGATGCCGGCCCCGGCCGCCCGGATCCGTTCGGCGAGGTTGCCCTGGGGCACGACCTCCAGCTCGATCCGGCCGGCCCGGTACAGGCCGTCGAAGACGTGGGAGTCGGCCTGGCGGGGGAAGGAGCAGATCACTTTGCGGACCCGTCCCTCGGCCAGCAGCGCGGCGAGCCCGGTGTCGCCGTTGCCGGCGTTGTTGGACACCACGGTCAGGTCCCCGGCGCCCTGGCGGATGAGCGCGTCGATCAGGTCGACCGGCATGCCGGCCATGCCGAAGCCGCCGACGAGCACCGTCGAGCCGTCCTCGATCCCGGCCACCGCCTCGTCGGCGTGGGCGCACAGCTGTGTGGTCATCGGCTCGTCCCCGTGACGTTCTCCAGGACCACGGCGAGCGCCTGGCCCACTCCGATGCAGATGGCCGCGACGCCCCACCGCCCGCCGGACTCCGTGAGCCGGTGGGCCAGCGTGCCGAGGAGCCTGCCGCCGGAGGCGCCCAGCGGGTGACCGAGCGCGATGGCACCGCCCTTGGTGTTGACGATCCCGGGGTCGATGTCCCAGGCGTCCGCGCAGGCCAGTGCCTGCACGGCGAACGCCTCGTTGAGCTCGACCGCACCGACGTCGGACCAGGTGACGCCCGCGCTCTTCAGGGCCCGGTTCGCCGCCTCCACCGGCGCGAATCCGAACATCTGCGGGTCCAGTGCGAACACTCCGCGCCCCGCGACGCGGGCCAGCGGATCGGCGCCGATGCGCGCCGCGGCGGCCCGCGAGCCGAGCAGTACGGCCGACGCGCCGTCGCTGAGCGGTGAGGCGTTGCCCGCGGTGATCACCCCGTCGGTGCGGAACACCGGCTTGAGCACGGCGAGCTTGTCGGGGGTGGAGCCGGGCCGGACTCCCTCGTCCCGGGTGAGGGTCGCGCCCTTGTCGTCCACCGCGACCGGCACCACGAGATCGTCGTAGAAGCCGGCGGTCCAGGCGGCGTCGGCGAGCTGGTGGGACCGGGCGGCGAACTCGTCCTGCCGTCGGCGGGGGATGGCGAACCGGTCGGCCAGCTGCTCGTTGGCCTCACCCAGGGAGACCGTCCACGCCTCCGGCATGCGCTCGTTGACCAGCCGCCATCCCAGCGTGGTGGACACGGCGGTCACATCGCCGGCGGGGAAGGCGCGGTTCGGCTTGGGCAGCACCCAGGGCGCCCGGGTCATCGACTCCACACCGCCGGTCAGCACGATGTCGGCGTCACCGCTCTCGACGGCGCGCGAGGCGATGATCGCCGCGTCCAGGGAGGAGCCGCACAGCCGGTTGACGGTCGTGGCGGGAACGGAGGTGGGCAGGCCGGCCAGCAGCACGGCCATCCTGCCGACGTTGCGGTTGTCCTCGCCCGCGCCGTTGGCGTTGCCCCACACGACGTCGTCGATCTCGCCCGGGTCGAGCGCCGGCACCTTGGCCAGGACCCCGTTGACCGCGCGTGCCGCGAGGTCGTCGGGGCGTGTTCCGGCGAGGGCGCCGGAGAACCGTCCGAAGGGCGTTCTTGCCGCTGCGTATACGTAACTGTCGGTCACGTCGTCACGGTAGGGTCGCCCCCTTCATCATGTCCAAGACCTAATGTGACTCCATTCATAAGGGCAGGTTATAAAATCGGTGGATGGAGCTCCGTCAGGTCCGTTACTTCCTCGCTCTCGCGGAAGAGTGCCACTTCGGGCGTGCGGCGGCCCGCCTGCACGTCGCCCAGCCCGCTCTGTCCCAGCAGATCAAGCAGCTGGAGCACGAACTGGGCACCGCCCTGTTCCACCGGTCCACCCGGCACGTCGAACTCACCGAGGCCGGTCGGCACCTGACCGGGTACGCCCGCACGCTGGTCGCCGAAGCCGAGCGCGCACGCGTCCACATGAGCGAGCTGGCGACCGGCCACTCGGGCCGGGTCTCCGTCGGCTTCATCGGCACCGCCACCTACGACGTGCTCCCCCACGTCGCCCGCACCGTGCGGGCCCGGCTGCCCCGCATCACCATGGACCTGCATGGCGAGCTGCTCACCCCGCAGCTCGTGGACGGCCTGCTCACCGGCACCTACGACCTGGCGGTGTTCCGCTCCGGCCTCACCGGAACCGAAGGGGTGAGCCTCACGCCGCTGCGCACCGAGCCCCTGGTCGCCGTGGTGCCGACGCATCATCCGCTGGCCGCCCGCGAGCGGATCCCGCTGCGAGCGCTGGCCGACGAGCCCTTCGTCATCCATCCGTCGCAGACGCGGTCCGCCATGTACGACCGCGTCCTGTCCGCCTGCGACCGGGCCGGTTTCCGGCCCTCGTCCCTCGTCGAAGTCGGCGAGACCGCCACCCTCGTCGTCTTCGTGGCCGCCGGACACGGCGTGGCCCTCGTGCCGCAGTCGGTGCGAAGCCTGCGGCTCGACGGCGTGACGTACCTGCCGCTCACCGAGACGGAATCCGTCGATCTCGTCCTGGCCCGCCGGGCGGAGCGCAACTCGCCGGCGACGCAGCAGGTCGCCTCGGTGATCGAACAGTGCGTCCGCGGCTGAGACAGCGGTCCCCGACCGATCCGGCGAACGTCGGATCGTCGGGCCCGTCGCGACACCGCCGGCTGAGCGAGCGGCGCCGAAGGGCGCCGGGGCCCTTATGTCCGACCGGGTCTCGGGCCCCCGGCCCTCGTACGTCCGTCCCGCGCCTCGGCCGCACGCCGGGCCGCCGGGCCGATCCGCTCCGTGTGTGACGCCCGGCAAGGTCCGGGTACCGGTAGCGCCATGAGCGAAGTGGTGCAGGCGGGGCTGTGGGGACTACTGGCCGGCTCGGCGTTGCTGGTCGGCGCCGGGATCGGATACGGGCTGCGCGTGCCGCAGAAGGTGATCGCCACCGTGATGGCCTTCGGCGCCGGGGTGCTGCTGTCGGCGGTCAGCTTCGAACTGGTCGGTGAGGCCTACGACGAGGCAGGACTCGCCCCGGCGGCGATCGGCACGCTCGCCGGCGCGATCGCCTACACCTTGGGCAACGTCTGGCTGGCCCGTCGCGGCGCCCGGCACCGCAAGCGCTCCGGCAACCGGTCGGCGCGGTCACAGCCGTCGGAGAGCGAACAGGGCGGGTCCGGGACCGCGCTGGCGCTGGGAGCACTGCTGGACGGCGTCCCGGAATCGGCGGTGATCGGAGTCAGCCTGCTCGACGGCGGGACGGTGAGTCTGGTGACCGTGGCGGCGGTGTTCATCAGCAACGTGCCCGAGGGACTGTCCAGTTCGGCCGGTATGAAGCGGGCGGGACGCGGCAAGGCCTACGTCTTCGGTGTGTGGGCGGCGATCGCCGCGGCCGGCACGGTCTCCGCCGTTCTCGGCTACACGGTCATCGGCGCGTTCTCCCCGGCTGTGATCGCAGCCGTCACGGCGGTGGCCGCCGGGGCGATCCTCGCCATGATCGCCGACACGATGATCCCGGAGGCGTTCGACGACGCCCACCTCGCCATCGGGCTGATCACCGTGTGCGGCTTCCTGGTCTCCTTCGCTCTCTCCCACGCCTGACCACGGCCGGTCGCGGCGACGTGGCCCCGCCGGGCTTCGACCACCCGGACCACCGCTCCGCCCGCCAGGCGCGTCGCCCTCTCGAACCGGCGGTCCGGGAGTGCGTCACGCACGATCCCTCGCGGTCACCAGCTCCTTCACCTCGGAACGGGAACTGCCCCGGTCGGCCGTCGCGGCTCTCCGACGTGGTCGCCGGGACCGTGGAGCCCAAGCCTCGAACTCCCGAAGGTTCGGACGCACCGGCAAGCCACAGTGAGAGGCCGCCCACCAGATGCGCCGGAAACGCCGGGGAGGGGATCGTCATCGCCGGCATCCCCCGACGCCACGGACTTGACTTGCCGGTCGCTGCCGCCGTGCCCGCGGTCAGCTCCTCCGGCAGGGGCAGGGTGGGGAAGAAGAACCGCCCGGGGCGCAGCAGTGGACATCGACGTGATCGCCGCGGGCACGCGCGCCCCGGGTGCGCAGCGATCAGACCAAGCTCCTCGACCAGCGTGACGGCGGTGCTGCCGGCCGGGCCCGCACCCATCGTGGTCACCTCGTCGCTCCCGGGCCGTCGGATCCAGGACCGGCCTTCGGAGACGGGGCGTGGTCCCGGACATAGACCGTGACTCGCGCCCCGTTGACACGGGTTGTTCGGTACTCACGGAAGTAGCGCCGCAGGGTGCTTGTCTTCGCTTCCTCCCGCGGGTCGGCCGGCGAGTTCACACCCACCGCGCGGACCGCGACGATCCGGTCGAATTCCAGCATGCGTGCCGCTATGTCCCGGGCGGGCAGCTCGACACCTGCAAGTGTGTTCGACGAAACGGGATCCTGTGCCAGGGCGAGATCCGTCAGAGAGCGGGTGTCCTCGGGGTTGGCCGCGGTCAAGATCCGCTGCCGGCCCTCGAGATGGAGCAGCCCGTCACCCGGACGGCCTTCCTTGCGTACGGCGGCGCCGATGGCGGTGGCGTCATTGCTCCGGCTCTGGGGCGTCCTCAGCGAAAGGCTCGGCTGGACGAGCGCGGCCAGTACGGCGACCGCCGCGATCCACGCGTAGCGGGAAGACCGCTGCCGCCGCAGGATGTAGTCCGTCCAGGCGCCCAGCAGCAAGGCGATTCCGATATTGCTGTGGAGCACATACCGGTCGACGAACAGAGGCTTGACCAGCGAGACGATCAGCAGCAGAAGGCCCGGAAGCACCAGAAGCGGCACCGCCACCACGGAAAGCCGCACCGGCCCCCTCGCCCCCAGGGGCGCTCGGGCACACACCACGCCCACGACCGCCACCACCAGCAGATACCGAAGCCGCACCGGCCCGTCGATCCAGGACACCTGCCCCGACTGCCCCGCACTGCGGATCACCAGCGGCAGCAGCCCGGCCACCACGCCCGCGGCAGCCACACTCCACGCCCTCAGCACCGGGCGCGGAACACGGGAGACGACCAGCGTGACGCCGTGCGCGACCAGGGCGAGGACCGCGAACTCATGGAGCAGACAGGCCGTCAGCATGGTGCAGCCGTAGACCGCCCACCGCCACCGGGCGCGATGCGGGACACCGACCACGAGCGCATAGGTGGCCCAGGTGACCAGGGCACAGACCATGGCGTACGAGCGGCCTTCCTGCGCGTACTTCTGCACCTGCAAAAGGAGCGGGAACGCCAGCCCGGCCAGCAGCCCGGCACGGGGCCCCGCCAGGCGCAGCCCCAGCAGCCCGACGCCGCTCGCCGCCACGGCCATCGCCAGCACGGACGGCAGCCGTAACGTCAGCAGCCCTCCGCCGAAGAGACCGAAGATCTCATGCATCACGGCGTAGTAGAGGGCATGGACCAGATCAACATGCTGGGCGGTGTGCCATATCTGCGAAGGATCGCGGTGCGCGAGCTGATAGGTGACGGACTCGTCCCCCCACATGGTGTTCTGCCTGCGGATGCCCCAGAGCCCCAGAGCGATGGTCAGCGACAGGGGCGCGATGACGACAACGGCTGCGGCCACGTTCGGTGTCGGCCGACGGGCCGGTGCGGGAGGGGCGACCGCCCTGACCATGGTGGGGGCACGTTCATCAAGGGACATCGGCTGCGGGGCCTTTCAGCAGTGGCGAAGAAGCTCCGCCAGCGTGCCGGGACCTCGTTGACCGGATGCTGACCCAACCTGACCGGCCGATCAGGAAGGCGGGCCGGCGCTGTGCGAGGCTGCACCGCATGCGCATCCTGGTGGTCGAAGACGAGGTGGACCTTGCTCACACCCTGCACACCGGGCTGACCGCCGAGGGCTACAGCGTCGACCTCGCCCATGACGGCCGGCAGGGACTGTGGATGGCCCGCACCGGCGAATACGCCCTTGTCGTAATGGACTTGATGCTGCCCGGACTCAACGGCTACAAGGTCTGCGCCCAGCTGCGCCGGGAGGGCAACGCGACCCCCATCCTCGTACTGACGGCCAAGGACGGGGACTGGGACCAGGCGGAGGCCCTGGACACGGGGGCCGACGACTACCTGGCCAAACCCTTCTCCTACCTGGTGCTCGTCGCACGGCTGCGGGCCCTGGTCAGACGAGCCGCCACGGTCGCCCCGCCCGTTCTTGCCGTGGGCGACCTCTCGTTGGACGTCGCCGGCCGGGTCTGCCGCCGGGCCGGGGCCCGGGTGGACCTCACGCCCCGGGAGTTCGCCGTGCTGGAGCTGCTGGCCCGCCGGGCGGGCCAGGCGGTCTCCAAAGCGGATCTGCTGTATCACGCGTGGCCCGACGAGGCATGGGATCCCAACCTGGTGGAGGCGCGCGTCAGCGCGCTGCGCAAGAAGGTGGACGCCGCGTTCGACCGGCAGTCCCTGCAGACCGTACGAGGCAGCGGCTACCGGCTGGTGGACGACCGTGAACGCGACTGAGCGGCGAGGCCGCTGGTGGCCGCGTTCGGTACGAGCCCGCACGGCCCTGGCCGCGGCCTCGGCTGCCGCTGTCATCCTGGTCGGCATCGGCTGGTGGGTCCACCACGACGTCTACCGCCAGAGCACACAGATCGCCCAAGGGCAGGCGCGGGAACAACTCCTGGCTCTCGTCGATCAGCTGAAGGAGGGCGCGGTTCCCGCTCGCCGAAGCACCGTGCCGTACGAGATCGTCGCGACCGGCCGACGCGCCGCTGTCGCCTACGGCGAAGGCATGGAGGAGTTCGATCCCGGCACCCGCCATGTGCTGCCCGCCCCACCGAAGGCAGAGTTGCCCGCCCCACCGGATGACGGGGCGGCCTGGGGCTACACGACCCGCCCCATCCGTATACCGGCGCGCCAGGACTCCGAGCCCGGGGGCCGGTTCGGCAAGGACGGTGGGACCTACCTGGCCATGTACGACGACGTCAGGGCCGATGAACTGAGCCGTGACGAAGTCGCCGCTCTGGGCGTCGCCGCCGACGCCCGGCTGCGGGTCTACGTGGTGGTGCTCCCGCACGCGGGCGAGGACATCGCGGAGGCGATCACCAAGACCACCGACCGCCTGCTGCTGCGGGCCGGGCTCGTCGGCCTCGTACTGATCGCCGCCGTGACCTACTTCGCCGTCCGTATCGCCTGCGGCCGGTCGAAGCCATCCGCGCCCTCACCGCGTCGGTCACCGCGAGCGACCCTCGCGAACGCGTCACCGTCCCCGCCACGGGACACGAGATCACCGCCCTGGCCACCACCCTCAACACCACCCTCCAGCGCCTCGACAACGCTGCCGCCCAGCAACGCCGTTTCGTCGCGGACGCCGCCCACGAACTGCGCAGCCCCCTCACCACACTGCTGGCCAGCCTGGAAGTCGCACTCGCCTACCCGGAACGCACCGACTGGCCCGCCGCGGCCACCACCGCCGCACGACAGACCCGCCGCCTCCAGGCCCTCGCCGAAGACCTGCTGCTCCTCGCGCGCCTCGACACCCGCTCCCCCGCGGCCGGCCCCGAGACCGTCGACCTGACAGCCCTCGCCTCCCGGCTGGCCGAGCAATACCTCCTCCTCGAACGGCCGTTGACCCTCACCTGTGACGGCACCGCCCCCGCACACGTACACGGAGACCCCGACGCATACGAACGGCTGCTGCGTAACCTCGTCGACAACGCCGCCCGCCACGCCGCGCACCGCATCCAGATCACCGTCCGGAACGAGGACGACCGGGTCGTCCTGACGGTGCACGACGACGGACCGGGCGTGCCCGCCGAGGACGCCGAGCGCATCTTCGAACGCTTCGTCCGGCTCGACGACGCCCGCTCCCGTGACCACGGCGGCACCGGCCTGGGCCTCGCCATCGCCCGCGACCTGGCCCACCGCCACCGAGGCACCCTCACCCTCACGCCCCGGACCCTCGGAGCTTGCTTCCGGCTACGTCTTCCCCAAGCCCCCACCCCGGCCGAGAAATGACGCACTTCACCGCGGCAGCCCTTCGGAACCGGAGGACCACCCGATGACCACGCCCACCGCCACTGCCGCAAGAAGCCCGAGGACAAGAAGCTCCCGCCCGCGAAAAAGCAGGTCAACCAGCTGATCGCCGCAGAACGAGCCGTCTGCGAACACGCCTTCGCACACCTGAAGAACTGATCTTGAAGGTGACGTCGATGTTCTTGTGTCCCATCCATTCCGCGACGTCGGTGATGGGAATGTTGTGGGTGAGGCAGTTGGACGCGAAGAAGTGCCGGAAGCTGTAGACGACCATCCCCGCGGGGAGGTCGATGCCGTCCTGCTTCTTGATGCGCCCGCCGCCACTGGTTGTTGACGTAGTAGTGCGGGAACGTGCGCGTGGGATCGAGGGGTGGCGCAGGAGGTTTCCGTCGACGGTGCCGTGCCGGTCGGCGTACCGCTCGATGGCCTGCCGGACCCGCCGGGGCAGGGGAACGTCGCGGTACTCACCCGGCTTGCGGTGCTTGAGCGGGGCGTATCGGCCGGTGGTCTGGTTGACCTGCTCGGTGATGCGGTAGACGTGCACGCGGTGACCGACACTGGTTGTTCGCTCAGCGCCGCGGCCCGCGAGCCGGGCCTGAACCGGCGCACCGTGGGCAGGTACGCCCGGGCCGCCACTTGGCAGGATTGCGTACGGCGCACCCGGCCCCGCCGAACCACCAGCCTCGATCCGTACCTGGAGTACCTGCGGCAGCGGTGGGAGGAAGGCGAGCACACCGCAACGGTGCTGCACCAGGAGATCGCCGCCAAGGGCTACCGCGGCCACTACCAGCGCGTCAAGATGGCCATCGCACCGCTACGCCGCGGCCTGCCGATCGACACCCCGCGCGAGCGGCCGCCCTCACCTCGCGAAGTCGCCCGCTGGATCACCGCCACACCGTCCCGCCGCAGCTTGCACGCAGCCGAGGCACTCCGACGCTGTTCGAGCACTGCCCGGAGTCGAACCGAAGCCACGACCTGGTCCGTCAGTTCGCCGCCATGCTCGAGAACCGCGACGCCACCCCGCTGCCAGCCTGGCTCGACCAGCTCGCAACCTCCCGCCTTCCCGCCCTGGCCAGCCTCGCCAAGGCAATCCGCGAAGACCAGCCCGCAGTCGAACAGGGCATCACCACCCCGTTCAACTCCGGCGTCAACGAAGGCCGCATTACCGACCTGAAACTCCAGAAGCGGATCACGGCCGGACGCGCAGGAGTCCCGCTCCTCCGCCACCGTGTCATCCTCACGGCCCTGCTCCGACGTCGCTACCCGTGATGGAGCGTCACCGGCGCACGGTGGCACACCCAGCTTCACGGAAATCTTGCCAGGGCCACGTTCGCGTGTACGCCGACACCCCGAGAAGACCGTCGTTACCAGCGTGGCCCCCACCCCGGCCTCAGCCCTGCGGTGGCCGGGCTCCGGGGTGCCGCGTCGGCCACCGCACAGCCGGCGGCAGCGGCGGCGTGGGCGCTGCCGTCTCCGGTGCGGCGCGGAACGCCTCGATCAGGTAGGCGGCGAAGCGGCGGGAGGCCGTGACCCGGGTGGCGCGCGGCGTCTCGTGGAGGCCCCGGTGGGCCATGAGCATGAGGATCAGGTCGTCGACGACAAAGTCGGGGCGCAGTTGGCCGGTCATCTGGGTGCGGCGGGCCAGTTCGCCGACCGCCCGCAGTGCCTGCTCCCGGTCGGCGGCGAAGTCCATGGCCTCGGGGAAGGCCGTGATGAAGGCGTCGGCGAAGCCGCGGCTGTGCGCGTGGAGTTCGCAGATCCGCTCGACCAGGCTGCGGAATCCGTGCCACGGGTCCGGGTCCGCCAGGGCGTCGCGGACGGCGGACCGGCAGGCCCGGCGCTGCTCGGCGAAGGTCTCCACGATCAGTGCGTGCTTGGTCGGGAAGTGCCGGTACAGCGTGGCGGGGCCGACGCTCGCCTGCCGGGCGACCTCGCGCATGGGTGCGCTCAGGCCCTCCTCGCCGAACACCGCGCGGGCGGCGTCGAGGATGCGGACCCGGTTGTCGCGGGCGTCGGAGCGCTCGGTCTGAGGCAATTGGCCGGTCATCGTTTCTCACTTTAGCCAAGTGGACGGGGGCGTCCGTTACGTTCCGATGGTGGTGCTGCCACCGCCCCGTCCCGGCATCTCACCGGTGGTGCCCGGCTTCGGGTGCCGGCGCGACGCCCACGGCCGCGGCAGCTCGAACCGTTTCCGCTGACCCGAGGAGCAGAGATGAAAGCCGTTGTGATCAGGACGTTCGGTGGCCCCGACGGCCTGGAGGTCGTCGATGTACCCGCGCCCGTTCCCGCCCCGGGGCAGGTGCGGATCGCCACGGAGGCGATCGGGGTGGGCGGCGTGGACGCCGTGATCCGCCGCGGAACGCTTGCCGCCTACGGCTTCCGGGAGGGCCACCTCCTCGGCAGCGAGGTCGCGGGAAGGGTCGCCGCGGTGGGCGAGGGCGTGGACGCCTCATGGATCGGGCGGCGTGTGTGGGCGTTCACCGGCCTGTCCGGTGGGTATGCCGAGCAGGCGGTCGCCGCGGTCGAGGACATCCTCGTACTGCCCGACGGTCTGACCGGCCCCGACGCGGTGACCCTCGGCGGCTCCGGCGTGGTCGCCCACTTCGCCCTGGAACGGGCCCGATTCGCGCCCGGAGAGGCGGTGCTCGTACGCGGTGCGGCGGGCAGCATCGGGACCACGGCGGTCCAGCTCGCGGCCAGGCATGGTGCGAGCGCGGTGGCGGTCACCACCTCGTCGGGGGACCGTGGCGCCCGCCTGCGGGACCTGGGTGCCACCCATGTCCTCGACCGCACCGGCGAGGGCGGCCCGGACACGCCGGCGGGCTTCGACGTGGTGATCGATGTCGTGGGAGGCCCCCAGCTTCCCCTTTTCCTGGACAAGCTGAACCCCAACGGACGGTTTGTGGCTGTCGGTGTGGTGGGTGGGCAGCCGCCGGCGGACTTCGGTATGCGGCTGATGGACGCCTTCCGCAAGTCGTTGTCGTTCACCACTTTCAGCTCCGACACCGTGCCCGGCCCCGACCGGCAGACCGTGCGGTCGTCCCAGTTCGCCGCTGCCGCGCGCGGAGACCTTCGCACGGTCGTGCACGAGGTGTTGCCTCTGGACCAGGCGGCGCTGGCCCACCGCCGGATGGACACCGGAAAGGTGTTCGGCAGAGTCGTGCTGACACCCTGACCCGGGCCGCGCAGGTTTCTGCGCGCTCGCCTCGCCGCTGCCGATCGCCTGGGTGACCGCCGATTCCGCCTACGGCCAGGAGTGGCGCTTTCGCCGCCTGCTCGAAGAGACAGCCATCGGCTATGTCCTGACCGCCCCAAAGTCCCAGCAGGTGCCGCGCTTCGGCCGCATCGACCACCTGTTCACGCAGGCACCGGATGAGGCGTGGGAGAAGCGCTCGTGCGGCGCCGGCGCCAAGGGTCCGCGCGTCTACCACTGGGCGGCCGTCCAGCTCCCCGTGACCGAGGACATCGACGACGACCGGGCCCACGCCGCTCCGGGAATCGAAGTCAACTCCGACCAGACCGGTCTTGGCGCGCTGCGGTTTCCGCGGGTCGTAGACGACAGGAACGGTCGCACCGATCTCTGTCGGATTTCCGTCCTGGAGTACCTTCACGTGAACCGTGCGACCCTCATCGGCCGGGATGCGGATGTCAAGGAAGACTTTGGTGCGCGTGTCGGCAGTGGGGGAGTGAGATATGCACAGCCCTCTCCTGCAATGCCGTTCCGCTCAGGATGGTTGCGTCCTGGGAAGTGGTGTACCCTCGCCAACCGCGTCGAGGAGATCGACCCCGCACACAAAGAGTCCCGCCTGTCCCTGGTGCTCGGCGTCGGCGCGGTCGTCGGACTGCTCAGCAACCCGGTGCTGGGCCGGCTGTCCGACCGTACGACCTCCCGCTTCGGGATGCGCCGACCCTGGCTCCTGGGCAGTGCCCTCATCGGTGTCCTCGGCCTCGCACTGGTCGGTGTCTCCCACACCCTCGCCGGGGTGCTGGCCGGCTGGTGCGTCGTCCAGGCGGCGTTCACCACGATGCTCGCCACCATGCTGGCGCTGCTGCCCGACCACGTCGCTCCGCGCCGGCGCGGACTGGTCTCCGGCATCCTCGGCATGTGCCAGGCCCTCGCCACCGTCGTCGGCATCGGCCTGGCCAACGGGATCGGTCCCGCCTCCCCGCTGGCGTTCATCGCCCCCGGCGTGCTGGCCCTGGTCGCAGTCGTGTGGCTGGTGGCGGTCCTTCCCGACCGGCGGCTCGACCCGGCGGACCGCCCCGCGTGGAACCTCTCGGAGCTGCTGCGCAGCTACTGGGTCAGTCCCGCCCGCCACCCGGACTTCGGCTGGACCTGGCTGAGCCGGTTCCTGCTCCTCATGGCGGTGGCCGCCGTCCTGAACTACCAGGTCTACTACCTCCGGGACCAGCTCGGCCTGAACATCGACGACTCCAACCGCATGGTGGGCGTCGGGGTCGGCGTCCAGACGGTGCTCGTGGTGATCGGCAGCAACCTCTTCGGCTGGCTCTCCGACCGGCTCGGCCGCCGCAGGATCTTCGTCATCCTCGCGGCCTGCCTCTCGGCGGTCAGCCTGCTCATCCTGGCGGTCGGCACGTCGATCCCCCTGTTCGTCCTGGCCATGGCGCTCGGCGGGCTCGGCCAGGGCGTCTACTTCGCCGTCGACATGGCCCTGGTCACCGAAGTACTGCCCGACAGCCGCGGCGGGGCCGCCAAAGACCTCGGCGTCATCAACATCGCCACCGTCCTGCCCCAGTCGGTCGCCCCCGCCCTCGCCCCCGCCCTGCTGGCCGTGGGCGCCGGCCACAACTACACCGCCACGGTGAAGTGGAGCGCTGGGCCGTCCGGTGACGGGGCCAGGCTGACGCGGTACCAGCGCTGGTCGCTGGGCCACAGGACGTCGAGGTCGGTGGGGGTTTTCTTCGCTGCGGCCTGCAGGCAGCGTTCTTGCAGGCCCGAGGAGGCCATGGCGGGCTGGTCCCAGAGCGGCTGTCCGAGCAGGGTCCGGGGGGGCCGAGCAGTCGCTCTGCGGCGACGTTCGCGTAGGTGACTCGCCAGTCGGGGTCCGTGGTCACGAATCCCTCGTCCATGTGCCGCAGGGTGCGGGCGAGCGACTCGGCGCCGGCTCTGATCTCGGTGCTGTCCCAGAGCGTGCCCCCGACGTGTGTCGGCCCTCGGCTGTCAGCGGCGGTGACCTGTCCTCGTGCCCGCACCCAGTGTGTCTCGCCGTCGGGGTGCCGCACCCGGTACTCCGCGGTGTAGGGGAGGCGGTTGACGAAGGCTTCCGCGAGATCGGCCATCGCCCGGGGCAGGTCGTCGGTGTGGAGGGCGTCGGCCCATCGCTCGGCGCCGGCGTCGAAGGCTTCCGGTGGGACGCCGAGTACGTCGAGCAGTGCCTCGTCCCCCACCACCTCACCGGTGCGGACGTCCCAGTCCCAGGCACCGACCCCCGACGCACCGACCGCGCGCCGAAGCCGGGACGCGGCGGCCGGCTGGTCCTCCCGCCGGGAGGAGGCGGGACGGCCCAGCCGCGCGGCAAGCCAGCGGGCGATCGCTTCGAGGAGGTCCTGCCGTGCCGGGCCGGGCGGATCCGGCTCTGCCGTCACCACACAGAGCGTCCCCGCGGGCGCCTCCGACACCATCAGCGGCACGGCGGCCATCCCGCTGCCCATGGGGAGAAAGCCGGCCCGTGGATCAGCCGCGGAGAGCCACACCGGCGCGCCATCGCGCAGCGCCTTCGCGGGGGCGGACTCGCCGGCCGGATCGGTGGTCTGCCACTCCTCCAGGATGTCCAGCGGGATCCCGATCACCGACGCCAGCCGCAGCGGCCGTCCCTCGGCGTCGGCCAGGTGGACCATCCCCCCAGTCCTCCCAGGGCCACGATCGCCTGCCGGAAAGCGAGCAGCAGGGACGGCAACTCGCCCCCGCCGTCGGCGGACACGGACGGTCGTCCACGCTGCGCGTCTGTCGCGTCCTGCATCTCGCGCCTCGCCTCGGGGCCGGCCTGTCCCCCACCCCTTACGGCCAACTTATGGCATGCAGCCGATTCAGGGGGGTTTGCGCCTCTATGGTGATCCACTGTACGCCGGGGCTGAAGGGGTGGAGGACGGTCGACCCGTGACAGCAAGGGCTTCCCCGACACTCGCCTTCGGCCGCACGGTCGCCCGGCAGCTCACCGACGACCGGCCGACGGACCTGGCCACGGATCGCCCGAGAGGCACCGACCCTCAACGCCGGACGAAGCGCCAGAGCGAACCAGCTTCCGAGACGGCTCGGGCAAGTAGCCGAGAAACCGACCAGCACCTCTCAAACATGCAGGTCAGAGAGGACACTGGGTACTGGTACTGGGTCAGGCCGCGTAACTCTTGCCTCGTTCCTCGACCGTGTAGTACTCCCCGTACACGCGGGGGCCCGGCCCCATGCAGCCGCCATATCCCTGATCACATCCGGTCAGCAGGTTGCGGCCGAAAGTGATCACCGCGTGGCCGCCGCGGCCCTGGGCGCGGCGGAAGGCGTCGGTGAGCGGCAGTCCCCCGTAGGCCAGGACCAGCCGTCGGGGACGGCCGGGTCGGCCACCCGGCCTTCCGGTGTCAGGCACCAGGCGTACTCGAAGGCGCCGATGACGGGGTCGTCGGCGAGGGCGTATCCCTCGATGGGCTCAGGTGTCATGCCGCTGCCGGGATGCCGAGTTCGGCGAGCAGACCGCGTACGCGCTGCTCGATCTGATCCCGGATGGGCCGCACGGCGTCCACGCCTTGGCCCGCCGGGTCGTCCAGCTGCCAGTCCAGGTACCGCTTCCCGGGGAAGACCGGGCAGGTGTCCCCGCAGCCCATGGTGATCACCACGTCCGAGGACTGCACGGCCTCGGTAGTGAGGATCTTCGGCTGCTGAGCGGAGATGTCGATGCCGACCTCTTTCATGGCTTCGACCACGGCCGGGTTGACGGTGTTCGCAGGCGCGGAGCCGGCCGAGCGGACCTCGACCTGCCCGTCGGCGAGGTGGGTGAGGAAGGCGGCGCCCATCTGGGAGCGGCCGGCGTTGTGGACGCAGACGAACAGCACCGACGCGCGCGGGGCGGGAGCGTTCATGGCAGGAGTCCTTCTGGAGAGTGGGGTGGGTCAGGAGGAGGCGAGTTCGGGTTCGCCGTGCGGGAGGACGATCTCGTCCCCGGCGGGAGCGGGACGGCCATAGAGCACGGCTACGGCGCCAAGTCCGATCGCGGCTCCGAGCAGTTGGGCCGCGATGAACGGGGCGACGGAGGCGGGGGCGATGCCGGCGAAGGTGTCGGTGAAGGCGCGGCCGATGGTCACCGCCGGGTTCGCGAACGAGGTGGAGGAGGTGAACCAGTAGGCGGCTCCGATGTAGGAGGCCACCGCGGCCGGGGCGAGCGCGGCGCGGCTGATCCTTCCCAAGCCGAAGATCAGCAGGATCAGCCCGGCCGTGGCGACGGCCTCGCCCAGCCACAGATGGCCGGCGGACCGGTCGTGGGTGGAGAACGTCACCAGCGGTCTCGCGAACATCGCGTCGGCCAGGATCGCACCGCCGATCGCCCCCGCGACCTGGGCGGTCACGTACGCGGCGACGTCCCGCAGGATGAGGCCGTCCCCGGTGCGGCGGCCGGTGAACCAGGCCGCGAGGGTCACGGCGGGGTTGAAGTGCGCGCCGGAGACCGGCCCGAGGAGCAGGATGAGCACGCCCAGGCCGAAGACGGTGGCCAGGGAGTTGGCGAGCAGCTGCACGCCCACGTCCCGCGTGAGATCGGTGGCCTGGATGCCGGAGCCGACGACGACCGCGACCAGCAGCCCGGTCCCCAGGGCTTCGGCGGCCACGCGGCGGCCGAGGGATGCGCTCACGCGGTGGCTCCTGCGGTCTGCGGCGTGGTCAGGAACGCGGCCATCTGGTTCAGGACGCCGGGGAGCACCCAGTAGTACACCCACGTGCCGCGGCGTTCGCAGTTGATGAGTCCGGCCTGGCGCAGCAGCTTGAGGTGGTGCGAGATCGTCGGCTGGGACAGGTCGAAGGCGGGCGTCATCTCGCACACGCAGACCTCGCCGCCCTCCCGCGAGGCAATCATCGACAGCAGCCGCAGCCGGACCGGATCCCCGAGGGCCTTGAACACCTTCGCCAGCTGAGCCGCGCGCTCATCGTCCAGCGGCGCGGACGCGAGATCATCGCAGCAGCCGTCGGCGCCCTGGCCGATCACCTCAAGTTCTTGTTTCGACATGGCTCTATGTTGATGTTTTTCAATTCAAGGCGCAAGGTTGAATCAAAGAACGTCAATACAAGCCGTTCCCGGGGCACCGCCATGCCCCGTCACCCAGGAGTGAGCCATGAGCGAGCAGTCCACCGACCTGCGTGAAACCGTCCGCGAGCGCTACGCCGCGGCAGCCGTGCAGGTCACCGAGGGCAACGCCGCCTGTTGCGGGCCGCAGCCCGTCGAGGTCGACGAGAACTTCGGCTCCACCCTCTACGCCGCCGACGAGCGCGACGCCCTGCCCGCCGAAGCCGTCGCCGCCTCCCTCGGCTGCGGCAACCCCAACGCCGTCGCCGATCTGCGAGAAGGCGAGCGTGTCCTGGACCTCGGTTCCGGCGGCGGCATCGACGTCCTGCTCTCCGCCCGCCGCGTCGGACCCACCGGCAAGGCGTACGGGCTCGACATGACTGACGAGATGCTCGCCCTGGCCCTGGCGAACGCGGCGAAGGCGGGCGCGACGAACGTGGAGTTCCTCAAGGGCACCATCGAGGCCATCCCGCTGCCCGCGAACACCATCGACGTCGTGATCTCCAACTGCGTGATCAATCTGTCCGTCGACAAGCCCGCCGTCTTCGCCGAGACCTTCCGCGTCCTCAAGCCCGGCGGCCGCATCGGCGTTTCCGACGTCGTCGCCGACGACACCCTCACACCCGCCCAGCGTGCCGAACGCGGCGACTACGTCGGCTGCATCGCCGGCGCCCTGTCCTTCGCCGAATACCGCCGCGGCCTGGAAACCGCCGGCTTCACCGGCATCGAGATCGCCCCCACCCACCAGGTCGCCGACGGCATGCACTCCGCCAACGTCCGAGCCACCAAGCCGTGAGGTCGACGAAGATGGGCCGGCCGCCCGCGCGGACGTCGACGGCCGGGGCGGCGGCGACGTGCCGTACGGTCAGCCGTGTCTTGCCGTCGGCCACCGGGGCCACGTCGTCGGTGAACGTGGTCAGCTGGGGCTCGCCGTCGGTCGACAGATGAGGCTGTACAGCCGCAGGGCAGACCGAGACCTGCTGAGACGGCGCCCTTCACGTTCGTCGGATGGTCAGAGGGTGCGGGTGATGAACCGGTCCCACTTGTGCAGCCAGTCACTACGACTTCCTCCACGCCACCAGCGACGGCCGCTGGCGGCTGGGCCCGGCCGCGGCCCGGCTCGCCATGGCCGCCGTCCACTCCGCCGACGTCGCCGACGTCGCTCCGGAACTGCTGCGGGTCCTGGTCCAGCAGACCCGCGAGACCGTGAGTCTCGGCGTCCTTAGCGGCGATGAGATGGTGTTCATCGGCCGCGAACGCGGCCCCCAGTCCGTCAGCGTCAACGCCGAACTCGGCGCCCGTCGGCCGCTGCACGCCACCTCGGTCGGCAAGGCATACCTCTGCGGCCTCGCCCCCCGCGAACGCGCCGACCTGCTCCGCACCCTCACACTGACCCCCTACACCCCGCAGACACTCACCACCACCGAGACCCTGGAAGCCGACCTCGCCGAAGCCCACAGCCGAGGCTGGGCCGAAGAACACGGCGAATTCGACCTCGCCAGCGCCTGCTGCGGCGCCCCCATCTTCGACCACACGGGCCGCGTCGTCGCCGCCATCAGCGTCGCCGGTCTCAAGGACCGCGTCGAGCCCGCCATGAACCGCCTCGGCCCCCTGGCCGTCGCCACGGCGGACGCCATCTCACGCCGGCTGGGACACAACCCGGCACCGACGGGCGCCGAACACAGTCGCTGAGCCTTCGCAGCGAGTGGACCAGCACCCGCGTCAGCGCGCGGCGCTCGGCGATCGGGTCGAACCCGGCCACGGTGACGCTCCCGGCGTCGGGGACGCGCAGGCCCCCGACGCACTCGACGGTGGTGGTTTTCCCCGCGCCGTCGGGGCCGAGGAGCCCGAAGATCTCGCCCTCCTGGATGGCGATGCTCACTCCGGCCACGACCGGGTTACCGCCGTAGGACTTGCGTAGCCCGTTTACTTCGACGATCGACATGACCCCAGCGTCGCCCCGCACATGGACGCCCACCATCAGCCATCACGCTTGTGTGGGCATCAACCGATCGGCTGATGCCCCTCGCCCGAACGACGACTTGCCGTCCCTTCCCCACGCGGCTGTCCTGGCTCACGCGGCTGTCCTGGCTCAGTGGCGGTCTGTTGCTCGCGGATGCCCCGCTTGCAGAGGTGATCGAGCAGGTGGCGCTCGCGGTGTCCAGGAGAGACCAGACACGGTCGCCGCCGGTCACCTCGATCTGCCACTGCTCGCAGGTCTGCCGACGGTGAGTGCCATGGGCCAGGCTGCCCTTGAGCCGGTGGTGCCGGGGCGTCTCGATTGCCGGTCCGGGCTACGTGCGCATGCTCATCCAGGCGCGACAGGCGGGCGAGGGAGGTGTCCACACCGGTGGGAAGGCCCTTGAGGACACGGTCCGCTCCGCTGGCGCGGGCGGCGTCGAGGCCCGCGGCGTCGCCGCGCTCGCTGGGCACGCCCAGGGTGATGTTCTCGGGCCCGTGGCTGCTTTGTTCGCGGAATCGACAGCACCGGTCCGCGTGCACGCCGTCCTCAGGCGTGAGGACGTCCACGTCGGCCGCAAACGTGTCGAACGGCTCATGCGCCAGGCCGGCCTCGCCGGGATCAGCCCCCGCCGGGGCAGAGGTTTCACCCGCCGGGACCCAGACGCCGATCTGGCCCCTGACCTGGCAACGCAACTTCACCGCGAACGGACCGAACCGGTTGTGGGTCACCGACCTGACCATGATCGCGACGTTGGAGGGGCCGTTGTGGCTGTCCGCGA
>NZ_JBIVJP010000017.1:0-144076 GCF_044750285.1 Streptomyces sp. NPDC088812
GAACCGAAAACCATCGGGCTCGCCGCATAACCGCGACGAGCCCGAACTACCCCAAACCCGACGAGGGTGCCTTGACGAAAGACATAGAGGCACCCCCCCCCAAAGCCCCCCGCCACAGGCGGCACGCGCCACCCAAAGCCCCCCGCCACAGGCGGCACGCGCCACCGAAGGCACCCCCGGGCGGGACGCGGCTCGAAAGGATCCGAACATGTCTTTACTCATGCGTTCCGCACGGCGATCTCGTGACAGGCGGGACTGTCCGCCGCCCGCGCCCCGCTGGAAGTCTCGTGGCCGGGCCACGAAGGGAGGACGCGATGGACACGCGGTACGAGGTGTACGCGCTGGCGGACGCGCACTTCTACGAGACGCCCGACCGGCTCGCCGGTGCCGGGGAGGCCGCGCCGCTGTACGCGACGGCGCGCCGGGCGGTGCCCGAGGGCTGGGAGTCGGCGCGGATCGGCGACTGGCTGGTGCTGACCCCGCTCGGCCCGGACGGGACACCGGCCCCGGCGCCGGCCCAGGGCTGGAAGATCCACGCGTCGGCCACCCGGGCGAACGCGGAGGAGATCGCGGCGGCCGTGTGGGACTACTGCGTGCCGCGTCGCGTCCCGTTCAAGTTCGTGCCGGGCCCGCACCTGCTGCACCTGCGCAACACCAAGTACGCGGCCCGTGACGGCAGCGGCAAGTTCGTCACCGTGTACCCGGCCGACGAGGAGCAGCTGCACACGGTGCTGGTCGAGCTCGGCGCGCTCCTGAAGGGTTTCGAGGGGCCGTACGTCCTCACCGATCTGCGCTGGGAGGACGGCCCGCTCTACGTCCGCTACGGCGCGTTCGCCCGGATGTTCGTCGTGGACGAGCGCGGCTCGCTGGTGCCCGCGGTGCGCGACGGCGGGGGACGGCTGGTGCCGGACCGGCGGGCGCCGTCCTTCCAGGTGCCCGAGTGGGTGACGCTGCCCGCGTTCCTGGAGCCGCACCTGGCGGCCCGCAACACCACGACCGTGGGCGAGCTGCCGTACCGCATCGAGAAGGCGCTGCACTTCTCCAACGGCGGCGGCGTCTACGCGGGCACCGACACCCGCGACGGGCGCAAGGTGGTGCTCAAGGAGGGGCGCCCGCACGCGGGGCTGGCCTCGGACGGCGCCGACGCGATCGCCCGGCTGGAGCGCGAGAGACAGGCGCTGGAGGCGGTCGCGGGAACCGGGGTGGTACCCGAGGTGCGGGACTGGTTCGCGCTCGGCGACCACCGCTTCCTGGTCATGGACTTCGTCGAGGGGCGGCCGCTCAACTCGTTCTTCGCCGAACGGCACCCGCTCCTCACACAGGACCCCGATCCCGCGGCCGTCGCCGCGTACACGGCGTGGGCGGTGCGCGTCCACCGGGCGGTGGAGCGGGCGGTGGAGAAGGTGCACGCACGGGGGATCGTCTTCAACGACCTGCACGTCTTCAACATCATGGTCGCCCCCGACGAGGAGTCGGTGTTCCTCATCGACTTCGAGGCGGCGGCCCCGGCCCACGAGCGGGGCCGCCAGGTGGTGGCGCACCCCGGCTTCTTCGCCCCGCCGGACCGCCGGGGCGCCGAGGTCGACCGGTACGCGCTGGCCTGTCTGCGGCTGGCCCTCTTCCTGCCGGTCACCACGTTGTTCGTGGTCGACCGGGGCAAGGCGGCGCACCTCGCCGAGGTGATCGCGCGTCAGTTCCCCGACGTGCCGGGGGACTTCCTGGCCGAGGCGGTCGCGGAGATCACCCGGGCACCGGCCGGCGGCGGGCCGGTCACGGGTACGCCCGCGGCCGGCGGACCGGTCACAGGTACACCCGCGGCCGGCGGACCGGTCACAGGTACACCCGCGGCCGGCGGACCGGTCACAGGTACACCCGCGGCCGGCGGACCGGTCACGGGTGCGCCCGCGGTCGGCGGACCCGCGTCGGCGGCGCCGGCCTCGCGGGTCGAGCCCGGTGACTGGCCGCGCAGCCGGGACTCCATGGTCGAGGCGATCCTCGCGTCGGCGACCCCGGACCGCGACGACCGGCTCTTCCCCGGGGACGTCGCCCAGTTCTCCGACGGCGGCGGGCTCGGGCTCGCCCACGGCGCCGCGGGCGTGCTGTACGCGCTCGCCGCGACCGGTTCCGCACGCTACGAGGAGGGCGAGCGCTGGCTCCTGAAGCGCACCGCGCCCGCCCCGGCGGGCACACCGCTCGGCCTGTACGACGGGCTCGCGGGCGTCGCCCACGTCCTGGAGCTGCTCGGCCACCGGCAGCGCGCCCTGGACCTGATCGAGGGCGTCCTGCGCGAGCGCTGGCAGCGCCTCTCCCCCGACCTGCACGGCGGGCTGGCCGGCCTCGGCCTGGTCCTCGGACACCTCGCGGACCGGACCGGCGAACCGGAGCTGCGTCAGCGGGCCGCCGACGCCGCCGCCATCCTCGTGGAACGCCTCGCCGAACCGGCCGCGCCCCGGCGCCGGGCCGGACTGCTGCGCGGCGCGAGCGGCCCCGCGCTGTTCCTGCTGCGGCAGTACGAGGCGACGGGGGACCGCGCGCTGCTGGACGCGGCGGCGGGCGCCCTGCGCCGGGACCTGGAACGCTGCGTGCGGCGCGACTGCGGTGCGCTGGAGGTCGACGAGGGGTGGCGGACCATGCCGTACCTCGGCGACGGCAGCGTGGGCGTGGGGGCGGTGCTCGACGAGTACCTCGCGCACGACGCGGACGCCGCGGACGGTTTCGCGCCGGACCGGGACGGCATCGTCACCGCCGCCACCTCGCGCTTCTACGCGCAGCCCGGTCTCTTCCAGGGCCGCGCCGGAATGATCCTGCACCTCGCCCGCACCACCGCGCCCGGCGCGACGCGGGACCGGCTGGACCGGCAGATCGAAGGGCTGGGCTGGCTCGCCATGACCTACCGGGGCCGGCTCGCCTTCCCCGGACACCAGATGATGCGGCTGTCCATGGACCTCGCCACCGGCACGGCCGGCTGCCTGCTCGCGCTCTCGGCCGCCCTCGACGAGGGCACCGGCGCCCACCTGCCCTTCCTCCCGCCGCCGCACCGGCGGCCCACCTGACGCGGCTCCGCTCCGACGGAGTCGTGACCCCACCCCGTCCCCACGGGACGATCATCCGATCGAACGGACGAAAGGAAACCCACCATGGCCCTGCTCGACCTTCAGACGATGGAATCCGACGAGCTCACCGGCAGCACCGACGCCAGCACCGTCAGCCTGCTGTCCTGCGTCAGCGCGGCGAGCATCCTGCTCTGTCTCTGACGGGCACCGCATGACCGGCGCCCCGGGCGGCTCCCCCGTGAGGGAGGGCCGCCCGGGGTCCGTCCGCCCGAGGAAGGACACCCCGGTGAAGCCGACCGAGCCGGCGAGGCCGACCACCACGCCGACCACCCGTGAGCTGCTCGGTGCGGCGACCCGGCACAGCGGGCCGCACTGCGTGGCCCTCTGCCTGGTGAGCGTGACGGCGACGGGTGCCGGACTGCTGCTGCCGACCGCCCTGGGCCGCGCTCTCGACCTGCTGCTCGCACACGGACCGGCGACCCGCTGGGTCCTGGCCTGCGCGGGCCTCGTCCTGCTGCTGACCCTGCTCGACGGGTGCGAGACCGTGCTCGGCGGCACCGTCGACGCCCGCAGCACCGCCTTCCTGCGCGGCCGGACGACCGGCCACGTCCTGGCCGTGGGGCCCCGCCTCACCCTCCGCTTCGGCTCCGGCGACCTCGTCGCCCGCCTCGTCGGCAACGCCGCCCAGGCCGGCACGGCGCCCACCGCCCGCGCGGCACTGCTGGCCTCGCTCGCCGGACCCGTCGGCGCGGTGGTGGCGCTGGCTCTGATCGACCCGTGGCTCGCGGCCGTGTTCCTCACCGGCGCCCCCGTCCTCGCCCTCCTGCTGCGCGGCCTCGCCCGCGACACCGCCTCCTGCGTGGCGGACTACCAGCGCGTCCAGGGCCGGATCGCGGCCGCGCTCGCCGAGGCGGTCGCCGGCGCGCGCACCATCCGCGCGGCCGGTACGGCGGACCGGGACACGGCACGTGTCCTGCGGCCGCTGCCCGAGCTGGGCCGGGCGGGCCGGCGCATGTGGCACGTGCAGGGGCGGGCGGCGGCGCAGGCCGTCGCCGTGGCCCCGCTGCTGCACCTCGGGGTCGTCGCGGTGGCAGGCCTCCTCCTCGCCCGGCACCGCGTCTCCGCGGGCGACGTCCTCGCCGCCTCCCGCTACGCCGTCCTCGCCACCGGCGTCGGCGTGCTGGTCGGCCGGGTCTCCGGCCTGGTCCGTGCCCGTACGGCGGCCGACCGCCTGGCCGAGGTACGGGCGCACCCGGCGCCCGGGTACGGCGAGCGGAGCCTCCCGCCGGGCGGGCCGGGCCGGCTGGAGCTGCGCGGTGTGACCGCCCGGCGCGGCGGGCGCACCGTGCTCGACTCCGTCGACCTCGTCGTGCCCGGCGGGACGACCCTGGCCGTCGTGGGCCGCTCCGGCTCGGGCAAGTCGCTGCTGGCGGCGCTGGCCGGCCGGCTCACCGACCCCGACGCCGGGGAGGTCCTGCTCGACGGCGTCCCCCTGCCGGCCCTCTCCCGGTCCGGCCTGCGCACCGCGATCGCCCACGCCTTCGACCGCCCCGCCCTCCTCGGCACGACCGTCGGGGACACCATCGGCCTCGGCCTGCCCCGCCCCTGCCCCGCCCGGGTCCGGGAGGCGGCGCGCACGGCCCGCGCGGACGACTTCGTCCGCCGCCTGCCCGACGGCTACGCCACCCCTCTCTCCCGGGCCCCGCACTCCGGCGGCGAGGCCCAACGCCTCGGTCTGGCCCGCGCCTTCGCGCAAGGAGGCCGTCTCCTGGTCCTCGACGACGCCCTCTCCAGCCTCGACACGGTCACCGAGCACCAGGTCACCGAGGCGGTGTTCGGCACCGCCGACGGCGGCACCCGGCTGGTGGTCGCCCACCGCGCGGCCACGGCCGCCCGCGCCGACGCGGTGGCCTGGCTGGACGGGGGACGGGTGCGGGCGGTCGGGCCGCACACGGAGCTGTGGCGGGACCCCGCCTACCGGGCGGTGTTCGGACCGGCCCCGGCGCAACCGGACGCCGCCGGGACAGCCGACGGTACGGAGGTGATCCGGTGAGGGCGCGGGGGACGGGCGACCGGACGCCCCGGGAGCCCAGCGGCGGCGCGGGCGCTCCGACACCAGGCGAGCCCCGCCACGCGGCGACAGCACCGCAGCAAATCCCCCACCCCGACACCCCGACACCGCAGCACGCGACCAGCGCGGGCACCCCGACACCACGGGAACCCCGCCACGCGGCGACAGCACCGCAGCAAATCCCCCACCCCGACACCCCGACACCGCAGCGTGCGCGCGGCGCGGGCGCCCCGGCGCCGCACGCGCCTCGTCCTCCGGCCACGGCACCGGAGGAATCACGCCCCGCGGACACGGCGGCGCGGGCTCACCCCGTGGCTGACCCCGCACCGCGCCGGACCGTTCCCCCCGGTCGCCGGACCGTTGCCTCCGGTCGCCGGACCGTTGCCTCCGGTCGCCGGACCGTTGCCCCCGGTCGCCGGACCGTTCCCCCCGGTCGTGGTGGCCGGGACGGCCCGCTCCGTCGCCGGGCGGTGCGGTTCCTGCGGGCCCGCCCCCGGGCGCTGCTGCGGCTCGCGGGCTGGTCCGTGCTGGAGGCCGGGCAGACGTTCCTGCTCGGGTACGCCCTGGCGCGGGCGCTGGACGACGGGTTCCTGAGCGGGCGGGCCGCCGTGGGGCTCGGCTGGCTGGCGGTGGCCGGCGCCGGGGCGCTGGTGGGCGCGTACGGGACCGGGCGGGTGTACCGGGCCGTCGCGGAGCTGGTGGAGCCGCTGCGGGACCGGCTCGTCACGCGAGTGGTGGGGCGCGGGGTGCGGGAAGGGCACGGCGGGGCACTGTCCGGCCTCACCCAGCAGGTGGAGATCGCCCGGGACACCTTCGCGGGCCTGGTGATGGTCTCCCGTTCGTTCCTCTTCACGTCGGCGGGCGCCCTGGCCGGCCTCTTCGCCCTCGCTCCCCCGCTGCTCCTGGTGGTCCTGCCCCCGCTCGCCGCCGGAGTCGGCCTGTTCGCGGCAACGCTCCGGCCACTCGCGCGACGCCAGGAGGAGTTCCTGGCCGCCGACGAGGCCCTCGCGGAGCGCCTGGGCGCCGTCTGTCCAGGGCTGCGGGACGTCTCGGCCGCGGGCGCGGAGGAACGGATCGCCGCGAACCTCGCCGAGGCGGCCGACGCCGAGCTGCGGGCGGCCCGCTCGCTGGCCCGCTGGGGCGTCACCCGTGTCGTGTGCCTGGCGCTCGGCGGCCACATGCCCGTCGTCCTGCTCCTGGCGGGCGCCCCTTGGCTCCTCGCCCACGGCACGACCCCCGGCGCCCTGGTCGGCGCCCTCGCCTACGTCACCCAGTCGCTCCTCCCGGCCCTCAGCGGCCTGATCCACGGCCTGGGCACGAGCGGCTCCCGGCTGACCGTGGTGCTCCGACGGCTGGCACCACCCGGTGAGCCGGCCGGATCCCCGGGCGAGCCGGCCGACCGCCCGCACGCTCTCCCCTCCCCGCGGCCGGCCGCCCCCGCGGACGTCACGCCCCCGCAGCCCGCCGCCCCCGCCCTCTCCCTCACCTCCGTCACCTTCGCCTTCGGCCCCGCCTCCGCGCCCGTCGTCGACGACGTGAGCCTCGAACTGCCGGCCGGCGGCCATCTGGCCGTCGTGGGGCCGAGCGGGAGCGGCAAGTCCACGCTGGCCGGGCTGGTCGCCGGGCTGCTGGAGCCGGGTCGGGGCGAGGTGAGGGTGGGAGGCCGGCCCGCGGCGGAGGCGGCCGGATGGCGGGTTCTGGTACCTCAGGAGGCGTACGTGTTCAGCGGGACCCTCGCCGAGAACCTCGCGTATCTGCGGGCGGACCCGGTGCCCCGGGACGAGATGGTGGCCGCGGCCGAGGCGGTGGGGCTCGCCCCGCTGCTGGAAGGGGTCGGCGGGACGCAAGGCGTCGTGGACCCGGCGGCGCTGTCCGCGGGCGAGCGCCAGTTGATCGCGCTGACCCGCGCCTATCTGTCGCACGCCCCGCTCACCCTGCTGGACGAGGCGACCTGTCACCTGGACCCGGAGGCGGAGGAACGGGCGGAGCGGGCCTTCGCCGGGCGGCCGGGCGGCACGCTCGTCGTCGTGGCGCACCGGATCAGCTCGGCGCGGCGCGCGGAGCGGGTGCTCGTCATGGACGGGCCGCGCTCGGCGTACGGGACGCACGCGCAGGTGCTGCGGCGGTCCGCGCTCTACCGTGAGCTGGTCGGCCGGTGGGAGCCCTCCTCACAGCCAGCCCTGGCCCTGCGAGATGCGGATGGCGTCGATGCGGTTGCGGGCCCCGGTCTTGCGGGTGATGGCCGCCATGTAGTTGCGTACGGTCCCGTGGGACAGGTGCAGGCTGCCGGCGATCTCCGCGACGGAGGCACCCTCGGCCGCGAGGGTTAGCACGCTCAGCTCCCGCCGGGTGAGCGGCATCTCGGCGGCCCTGAGGAAACCGAAGCCGAGCGACTCACTGACGAATCGTTTCCCCAGTGCGACCTCGCGGATGGCGCGCAGCAGCTCCTCCGGTGCGCCCGCCTTGTCGACGTAGCCGAGCGCCCCCGCTTCCAGGGCCCGTTTCAGCAGGCCGGGCCGGTTCGCGGTGGCGAGGACCAGCAGGCGCGGCACCGTCTGGCCGGTGCCGCGGGGACACAGGTCGCCCAGGGGCGGTATGCCGTACGTGTTTGGGCAGTCCAGGTCGGCCGCGCACAGATCGGGCCGCACGGACCGGACGCGGCCGGCCGCGCTGCGCCACGGTGTGTCGTCCACCCGCAGGTCGGGCTGCCCGGACAGCCACTGTGCGAGGACCGATCGCACCAGACACCCGTCGTGCACGAGAAGTAACCGGATCACTGCCCGTCCCTTCGCTCGGCTGTTCCGCCGGTTCCGTGGTGGTGTGAGCGTGCCCATTGTTGGGTCCCGGGACCGTTTCCCGGCTGCGGAGAACCGGCCACGGGGAGGCGCGGGGGCGCACGTACGGCGCCTTTACGCCGCCGCGCGCATCGATCAGGGGGGCATGATCGTCCTCGGACGGGGTACAGGTGGGCGCCGGTCGGGGGTCCGCTCGCCGTGCGTGCCGGGCCGTCCGGGGGCAGATTTGGTTCCTGGTACCGCGCGTCCGGGCGAGGAGGTGGTCGCCGTGTCCGACGGACAGCGGTCCGGGCCTCCACCCACACCCGTCGGGGCCTTTGCCGGCCGGCCTGTGATGTCGTCGGCGCTGACGGCGATGCTGAACGCCGTCGGGGCCCACTCGGGCGCCGTCTACCTCTGCCGCGGTGACGAACCGGTGCTGGAGATGGCGGTGATGGCGGGACTGGCCCGGTCGTTCGCGGCGCCCTGGGAACGCGTCGGGCTGAGCGCGCCGATCCCGGTCGCCGAGGCGGTGCGCGAGCGGCGGCTGGTCTGGGTGGGCGGCGAGGAGGAGATGGCCCGCCGCTATCCGCGGATCGCCGTCGTCCTGCCCTACCCCTTCGCGCTGGCCGCGCTGCCGGTGGCGACCGACGCGCAGGTGTACGGCGCGGTCTTCGTCACCTGGCCCGGCTCCCATTCCCCGGAGCTGTCCGACCGGGAGCGGCAGCGGCTGGAGGTGGCCTGCGACCGGCTCGCGCTGCGGCTGGAGCGGGCCGCGGCGCAGAACCGGCCGGTGCGCGCCGAGACCCGTCCGCTGGACACGGGGCCGGTCGGCGGCGTCGCCGACTCCCTGGGCTCGGTGGAGGCGGCGCGGATGGTGGCGCGGCTGCCGTACGGGCTGGTCTCGCTGGATCTGCACGGGCGGGTGGCGTTCGCCAACGCCGCCGCTGCCGACCTGCTGGGCGTTGCGGTGAGCGACCTGCTGGGCGTGCAGCTGTGGGCGTCCGTGCCGTGGCTCAACGATCCCACGTACGAGGAGCGGTACCGGGCGGCTCTGCTCAGCCAGGGCGTCACGTCGTTCGTGGCGCTGCGGCCGCCCTCCGAGTGGCTGTCGTTCCGGCTGTACCCGTCGACGACCGGCCTCAGCGTGCGGGTCAGCCGGGCGCGCGGGACGGCGCAGACGCGCCCGGCCGGACGCGGGCCGGGGGACGCGCCGGCCCGGCTGGTGTCGATGTCGCAGGCGCTGAGCCTGGCCGGGGCGCTCACCGAGACGGTGAGCGTGCAGGACGTGGTGCGCCTGGTGGCGGACGAGATCGCCCCGGCCGTGGGCTCCCGGGCGCTGGCCCTGCTCGCTGCGCGGGCGGGGCGTCTGCAGGTGCTGGGACACCACGGTTACCGCGACGCGCGGGTGGTGGAGCGGTTCGACGGGATGCCGCTGTCCGCCCCGGTGCCCAGCGCGCACGCCGTGTCGCACGGGGTGCCGGCGTTCTTCGACTCGCGGCAGCACTTGGAGCGCCTGTACCCGGCGCGGTACGCCACCCCCGACGGTTTCGCCGCCTGGGCCTATCTGCCGCTGATCGCCTCCGGCCGGCCGGTGGGGGTCTGTGTGCTGGCCTACGCCGAGCCGCGCACCTTCCCCACGCACGAGCGCGCGGTGCTGACCAGCATGGCCGGGCTGATCGCGCAGGCTCTGGACCGGGCACTGCTCTACGACGCCAAGCACCGGCTGGCCCACGGGCTCCAGGCGGCGCTGCTGCCGCACTCGCTGCCGCGGCTGCCCGGTATCGAGGCGGCCGCCCGCTATCTGCCCGCCACGCGCGGCATGGAGATCGGCGGCGACTTCTACGACCTGGTGCCCTCGCGGCCGCTCCCGGCGGCCGTGATCGGGGACGTCCAGGGCCACAACGTGACGGCGGCGGGACTGATGGGCCAGCTGCGGACCGCCGTACGCGCGTACACGACGGTGGGTCAGGAACCGGCGGAGGTCATGAGCAGCACCAACCGGCTGCTGACCGACCTGGGCGCCGACCTGTTCGCCAGCTGCCTCTACCTGCGGCTGGACCCCGGGCGCGGGCGGGCGGTGATGGCCAGGGCCGGGCATCCGCCGCCGTTGCTGCGGCGGCCGGACGGGCGGGTGCGCGTCCTCGACCTGGCGGGCGGTCCCCTGCTCGGCATCGACGGCGGGGCGACGTACACGACCACGGAGGTCGACCTCTCCCCCGGCTGTGTGCTCGCCCTTTACACGGACGGGCTGATCGAGTCACCGGGAGTGGACATCGAGGACGCGGTCGCCGGGCTGGGCCGACGGCTCGGCGAGGCCGGGGACCTGCCGCTGGAGGAGCTGGCCGACGGGCTCGTGGGGCACTACGCGGCGGCGGAGGAGCGGATCGACGACGTGGCACTGCTATTGCTGCGGGCGAGCGGGGACTGCTGACGGCGGGGGCCTGCCGCCCGGCAGAGCGACGGGAGGCCGGGCGCGGGGTGAGTGACGGGATGCCGGGCGGGGGGTGAGTCACGGGATGACAGGCAGCCCGGTGAGTGACGGGGTGTCAGGCGCCCGTAAACGCGCCGGTCCGGCCCTCCCGCCGGAGGGCCGGACCATGCCACCGATCGGCCGGGAACCGCTGGTGAGGCCGATCGGCGGTCCGTGCCGGGAGCCCGGAGCCGTGGGTCCACGCCGGAAGCCCAGAGCCGTGGGTCCACGCCGGAAGCCCAGAGCCGTGGGTCCACGCCGGAAGCCCAGAGCCGTGGGTCCACGCCGGGAGCCCGGTGCCGTGGCCGGTGCCTTGGACCAGCACCGGCGGCCTGGTGCCCGCGGCGAACCGCGAGGCCGGTGCCGTGGCTGCCGGACTCAGCGGTTCCGGCCCGGCCACCGGACTCCTACGGCCCCTGCGGTCGCCGGCCTCCGCGTCGCCCGCCCGGCCACCGGGCGGCCTCCGCGTCGCCCGCCCGGCCACCGGACTCGTACGGACCGGGCGGCCGCCGGCCGGACGCGGCGGCTCCCGCTCCGCTGCCGGGGTCAGTGGGTCTCGGTCAGCCCGGAGTCCCCGGCGCCGGCCTCCTCGTCGCCGGCCCCGTACCCGGTCTCCTGACCGGCTTCCTCGCCCGTCTCCTGACCGGCGTCCTCGCCGCCGGCCTCATCACCCGCTCCGGCCTCCTCACCGGCCCCGGCTTCCTCGCCGGCACCGGCCTCTTCCTCACCGGCGCCCGCACCGGCCTCGTCACCGGCACCGGCCTCCTCACCCGCGCCCGCTTCGTCGCCCGCGCCCGCGTCGTCGCCGGCGGCCGCGTCGCCGAGGGTGGCGCCGACCGCCTCCAGGGCGGTGGTCACCGGCTGGAAGAAGGTCTCGCCGCCGACCGTGCAGTCACCGCTGCCGCCCGAAGTGAGGCCTATCGCGAGGCCGTCCTGGGTGAAGAGGGAGCCGCCGCTGTCGCCGGGCTCGGCGCAGACGTCGGTCTGGATCAGTCCGGTGACGGTGCCCTCGGGGTAGTTGACGGTGGCGTCGAGTCCGAGCACCTGGCCGTTGGCGAGCCCGGTCGTGCTGCCCATGCGGAAGACCTCGGCACCGACCGTCGCCTCGGCGGCCTCGGTGATCTGCACCGTCTGCTCACCGATGTCGACCTCGCTCGGGGCGACCGTGGCGGGGTCGTCGTACTTCACCAGGGCGAAGTCGCCGTCACCGGGGAAGACCGCCTGGTCGACGGTGGCGATGGGCTCGCCGGCCTCGTCGTCGGACCACTGCTCGGCCGCCACCCCGCAGTGACCCGCCGTCAGGAAGGCCGGGGTGCCGTCGCCCGCGGTGACGTTGAAGCCGAGGGAACAGCGGGCTCCGCCGCCGAAGATGGCGTCGCCGCCGGAGGCGAACGTTTTGAAGGTGCCGGCCGACTTCTTGATGGTGGCCGTGTCCGCGCCGAGGCTCTGGACGGTGGTCTCGAGCTGGTCCCACTTGCCGCCGGTGACCGTGGAGTCGGCGGTGACGAGGATGCGGTTCGTCCGGGGGTCGACCGCCCACGAGGTGCCCGCGATGGTCGCCTCGGCCTTCAGGGTCTGGGCCGCCGACTCGAGTTCGGCGGTGCTGTTCTCCACCTCGCGGACCTTGGCGCCGGCCTTCTTGGCCTGGATGATCACGTTGTTGTCGTCGCCGGAGACGTTGACGACGTTGACGACGAGCTGCTGCTGGTCGGAGTCGTAGTACGAGCCGGCGAAGGCGTCGCCGAGCAGGTCCGCCAACTGCGCGGCGAGGTCGGAGGCGTCGGACGCCTTCAGGGTGGTGGGCGCCGCGGTGGCGCCGGTGTCGCCGTCCTGGGAGGCGTTGGCGTAGGGGATCAGGAGCGCCGCCGCTCCGAGCGCCGCGACGCCGCCCACCGCGAACGCGGCCTTGCGCTTCGGAATTCGCTTGTGACTCAAACTACTCGACCTCCTGGGGGACGGGGTCTGGCTGCCGGGGGTCGGCAGCTCCGTACAGCGGCGCCTGGTTGCCGGTTGGTACGCAGGGGGCGCGTGGCGCGTTCAACTCCGTGCGCCGGCTTCCGCTCGGTGGCCGTGAATCGGCCATGACCGGCTTCCGGGAGCCAAGTCCGGGGAAGAGTCGCCCATATGACGACTACGACCGCCGAAGCCCGCAAGATCCTTTCCATCGGCTTCGCGCCCCGGGGAGCCCACGCCGGACGGGCCGTCAAAGTCCCGGGCGGCGAGCGGGCGACGCCGCGTCCTCCCTGGTCACGGGGATGGACTCAGGGGCGGAGGGCTGTCGGGGCCGGGCGCCGCCAGCGGGCTGCCGATCCCATCGCCGTGATCGCCGGGCCGGCCGCCGGGGGGCGTTCGTGACGGTGACGGCGGTGCGGCGGTCCGCGCCGTCGCGGCGGGCGGCTTGGGCGCGGATGGCTTGATCGAAGCGGTCCCGGCGGCACCGGGCCGCCGGGCGGCGGGCGCGGACGGCGCGGCGGCGGTCGGGCGGCCGGGTGGTTCACCCGGCGCGGGCGGACACGGCCCGCGCCGGCGCCGGGCTGCTCACCGCCACCCCGCCGGCACGGTGAGTGACCGGTCGGCCGCGTTCCATGGCGCTCCGTAGCGGAATCCTCGCTTCAGCAAATCTGCACATCGACTGCCCGAGTGGGCCACGCGGAGCGGGGGTTCTGCACAACTGCGCGGGGCCGCGCACGTCATTGGGGCGGGAGTGTCTGATTCGCCTCGCCGGCCCCCGCCGGTCGTCCGGGCGAACCCCGCCCGTGGTGTGAAGAAGTCGCCGACAAGCCGTGCCGGAGCCTGCACGGTTTCCCTCGGCTGTGACGCAAGATGCCTGGTGGGACAGGTGAGTGACTGGATGTGTCGGCGTCGTACCTGCTTTGATCCATCGCACCGCAGGGCCGCGAAGGGCCGCCGGAGACGGCGCCCGGCAACCCGGCACCCGCGGGCCGCGGCCGTCATCTGTCCCCAGAGGGGGCCGCTCCCCCCTTGTGAGATATCCATATGAAGGGAAGTTCCACCATGAACTCCACCCCCCAGGTTGAGACCGTCGAGATCTCGGACGCGGACCTCGACAACGTCTCCGGCGGCCTGTCCGTGAACGCCCTGGGCACCGTCACCGGCCTGGTGGACGGCGTCGCCCCGGTCACCGGTCTGGTCGACGGGGTCGTCGGCACCGTCGAGGGTGTCACCGGCCTGAACACCGCCCCGGTCACCAACCTGGTCGCCGGTCTCTGATCGCACCTTCGTGATCCCCTTGAGTCCCGGAGCCGTCCCCCGGCTCCGGGACTCTCGGACGTTGAGGGAAGTCCCTTGCAGTTCCGCCAACAGGCCCTCGCCAAGCTCCAGTCGCCGGAGGAACTCGACCTGCCGGTGCGTTTCGCCCGCCCCCAGGGCTGGCTGGTGCTGTCCGTGACCGTGGCCGCCCTCGCGGCGGCGTCCGTGTGGGCCGTGACCGGCTCGGTGGCGTCCACGGTGAGCGCACCGGCCGTCCTCACCCACGGCGAGGGCAGCTACATTCTGCAGAGCCCCGCGGCCGGCCAGGTCACCGCGGTCCTCGCCGAGGAGGGCGAGCGGCTGGCCGCCGGCTCCCCCGTGCTGAAGGTCCGGACCGCCGAGGGCGACACCGTGGTGCGCACGGTCGCCGCGGGCCGGATCACCGCGCTCGCCGCCAGCATCGGGCAGATCATCTCCACCGGCACGAACGTCGCCGCCGTGGAGAAGGTCGCCCACGCCGACGACCCGCTGTACGCGACGGTGTACGTCCCCGCGCAGAACGCCGCCTCGATCCCCGAGGACGCGGCCGTCGACCTGACGGTGCAGACCGTGCCGTCACAGCAGTACGGCGTGTTGCGCGGCCATGTGGAGTCGGTGGACCGCGCCGCCCAGTCGGCGCAGCAGATCGCCGCGTTCCTGGGCGACAGCCAGCTCGGCGAGCAGTTCACCGAGGACGGCCGCCCGGTGGCCGTCCTGGTCCGCCTCGACACCTCCGCGTCGACCAAGAGCGGTTACCGCTGGTCCTCGGCGGACGGGCCGCCGTACGCCCTCACCTCCATGACCATGGCCACGGGTTCGATCCGGCTGGCCGATCAGCGTCCCGTCGATTGGCTGCTCCCGTGACCACCGCCCAGGACACCCCGCCCCGTGGCAGGCGCCGGGCCGCGCCGCCGCGGCGTACCGTCCCCAAGGGGCGGGCGAAGACCGTCCGCACGCCCACGGTGCTCCAGATGGAGGCCGTGGAGTGCGGGGCCGCCTCCCTCTCCATGGTCCTCGCCCACTACGGCCGGCACGTCCCCCTGGAGGAACTGCGGATCGCCTGCGGCGTCTCCCGGGACGGCTCGCGCGCGAGCAACCTGCTGAAGGCGGCCCGCAGTTACGGTCTGACGGCCAAGGGCATGCAGATGGACCTGGCCGCCCTCGCCGGGGTGCGGGCACCCGCCATCCTCTTCTGGGAGTTCAACCACTACGTCGTCTACGACGGCATGGGCCGCCGCTTCGGCCGCCGGGGCGTCTTCGTCAACGACCCCGGCAAGGGCCGCCGGTTCGTGTCCGTGGAGGACTTCGACGGCAGCTTCACCGGCGTGGTGCTGGTGCTGGAGCCGGACGAGGGCTTCGAGCGGGGCGGACGCCGGCCGGGTGTGCTGGGCGCGATGCCGGCCCGGCTGCGCGGCACCGCGGGCACCCTGCCGGCCGCCGTCCTGGCGAGTCTGCTGCTCGTCCTGGTGGGCGCGGCCGTCCCGGCGCTGAGCCGCACCTACATCGACATGTTCCTGATCGGCGGCCAGACCTCGCTGCTGGACGTGCTGTTCACGTCCATGGGCGCGTGCGTGCTGTTCACGGTCGCCCTGACCTGGCTCCAGCAGGCCAACCTCCACCACGGCCGGATCATCTCCTCGACGCTGTCCAGCGCCCGCTTCCTGCGCCACCTGCTGCGGCTGCCGGTGACCTTCTTCTCCCAGCGCAGCCCGGCCGACCTGGTGCAGCGCCTCCAGTCGAACGACGCCGTCGCCGAGACCCTGGCCCGCGACCTGGCGTCGGCGGGCGTGGACGCGGTGGTCGTCGTGCTGTACGCCGTGCTCCTCTACACCTACGACCCGGACCTGACGTTCGTCGGCATCGGCGTGGCCCTGCTCAACATCGCCGCCATGCGCATCGTCATCCGGCTGCGCGCGACCCGTACCGCCAAGCTGCGCGCGGACAACGCGCGGCTGACCAACACGGCGTACACCGGGCTCCAGCTGATCGAGACGATGAAGGCGACCGGCGGTGAGGACGGCTACTTCCGCAAGTGGGCCGGGCAGCACGCGACCACGCTGGAGGAGCAGCAGCGGCTCGGGGTGCCGAGCGCCTGGCTGGGCGTGGTCGCGCCGACGCTCGCCACGCTGAACAGCGCGCTGATCCTGTGGATCGGCGGGGTCCGGGCGATCGAGGGGCACATCTCGGTGGGCCTGCTGGTCGCCTTCCAGGCCCTCGTCACCCGGTTCACCGCTCCGCTGACCCGCCTCAACGGCGTCGCGGGCCGCATCCAGGACTTCGCGGCGGACGTGGCCCGGCTGAAGGACGTGGAGAACTTCCGCACCGACCCGCTGTACGAGCGCCGGACCGGCGCCGACTCCACGCGCCGGCTGCACGGCCACATCGAGCTCCAGGACGTCACCTTCGGCTACAGCCCCCTCGACAAGCCCCTGCTGACCGGCTTCGACCTGAGCGTCGGGCCCGGACGGCAGGTGGCGCTGGTCGGCGGCTCGGGCAGCGGCAAGTCGACGGTGTCCCGGCTGATCTCCGGGCTGTACACGCCGTGGGAGGGGGTGATCCGCATCGACGGACAGCGGCTGGAGGACATTCCCCGCGGGGCCCTCGCGGCCTCCGTCTCCTTCGTCGACCAGGAGGTGTTCCTCTTCGAGGGCAGCGTCCGCGACAACGTGGCGCTGTGGGACCCGTCCGTCCCGGACGACGCCGTCGTCGACGCGCTGCGGGACGCGGCCCTCTACGACGTCGTCATGCGCCGGCCGGGCGGCATCCACAGCAGGGTCGAGCAGGACGGCCGCAACTTCTCCGGCGGGCAGCGCCAGCGCCTGGAGATCGCGCGGGCGCTGGTGCGCCGGCCCAGCATCCTCGTCCTCGACGAGGTCACCAGCGCGCTCGACGCGGAGACCGAGCTGGTGGTCATGGACAACCTGCGCCGGCGCGGCTGCGCCTGCGTGGTGATCGCCCACCGGCTCAGCACGGTGCGCGACAGCGACGAGATCGTCGTCCTCCAGCACGGCACGGTCGTGGAGCGCGGACGGCACCAGGAACTCGTCGCACGGGGCGGCGCGTACGCGGCGCTGGTCAGGGAGCGGTGAGATGACGTCCATCGACGAAGGCGACATAGTGCTCGCCGCGCTGGGGCAGCTGGGCACGCGGCTGGACCTGGCCGGCTCCGGCCGCCTGGAGCTGGAGGGTCCGCAGGTGCTGTGGCTGGTCGCGGCCGGGGCGCTGGACCTGTTCGCGGTGGACGCCGGGCAGCAGGGCCACTGGCACCACCTCGGCCGGCTGGAGGCGGGCGCGCTGCTGCTCGGCCCGGTGACGGGAGCGCAGCACACGCTGGTGGCGCGCCCGGTCCGGGACTGCGTGGTGCACCGCATCGGGCTGCGCGAGCTGTACCAGCCGGCGCACACCCAGACCTGGTCGTACGACGAGTACGGCACCCCGCAGTACGTACCGCCGGCCACCAGCCCGCTGGAGTACGCGCTCGCGCTGGGCGTCGGCCGCGGGCTGTCGGTCCTCTTCCAGGCGCCGGCCGCCGGCGAGCAGGCCGCGCAGACGACCGACGACGACGTGTTCTGGATGCAGGTGCCGCCCGGCAGCGTCCAGTACGGCTCGCTGTACGGCGCCGAGGCCGCCGCCGACCTGTTGATGGACCCGGCGGTGTGGCAGTCCATGGTCGACCAGCAGTACCGCCTGCTGACCACGCTGGACCGCTGGATCGAGCAGCTGGAGCGCACCCACGAGACCCGGACGGCCGCCGGGATCAAGGCCGGCGAGGCGGTCCGCGCCCAGGCCGACCGGACCCTGCTGGCGTCGATCGGCCGCAAGGGGGGTCCGCGCGCGACGGCCGCGGACGTGGACGCCACCTACGCCGCGTGCCGTCTGGTCGCCCGGGCCGCCGGGATCGCCCTGGTGGAGCCCACGCGGTCCGGCGCCGGCCACGACCGGCTGGACCCGGTCGAGCAGGTCGCCCTCGCCTCCCGG
This sequence comes from Streptomyces sp. NPDC088812, assembly GCF_044750285.1. Taxonomy (NCBI): domain Bacteria; kingdom Bacillati; phylum Actinomycetota; class Actinomycetes; order Kitasatosporales; family Streptomycetaceae; genus Streptomyces; species Streptomyces sp. NPDC088812. The sequence goes on from NZ_JBIVJP010000017.1 coordinate 17,599, forward strand.
GTGCGCACCCGCGCCGTCCGCCTGGACGGCCGCTGGTGGCGGGACGACGTCGGCCCGCTGGTGGGTCACCGGGCGTTGTCGGGGGCGCCGGTCGCGCTGCTGTGGCGGCGCGGCGGCTATGTCGCCGTCCATCCCGCGACCGGGCGGGAGACGCCCGTCGAGAAGGCCAACGCGGAGGAGTTCGAGCCGCGGGCGGTCATGTTCTACCGGCCGCTGCCCGAGCGGAGCCTCGGGCCGCTCGGGCTGCTGCGGTTCAGCATCCGCGGCACCGGCGGCGACCTGGCGAAACTGCTGCTCAGCGGGATCGTCACGGTGGCGATCGGGGCGCTGGTGCCGATCGCCACCGGCAAGGTGCTCGGCGAGTACGTGCCGAAGGCCCAGGAGGGCCCGATCGTGCAGGTCTGTCTGGCCGTCATGGTCAGCGCCGTGGTGACGGCGGCGTTCCTGCTGTTGCAGAACCTGACCATCCTGCGCCTCGAAGGGCGCATCGAGGCGACGTTGCAGCCGGCCGTGTGGGACCGGCTGCTCAGGCTGCCGACGAAGTTCTTCACCGAGCGCTCCACCGGTGAACTGGCCGGCGCGGCCATGGGCATCAGCGCGATCCGCCGTCTGCTGGCGGGCCTCGGTCCGTCGGTGGCGCAGTCGGTGACCGTCGGGGCCGTGAACCTGGGGCTGCTGCTGTGGTACAGCGTGCCGATGGCGCTGGCGGCGATCGGGATGCTGGTGGTGGTCGCCACGGTGTTCCTGGGACTGGGGCTGTGGCAGGTGCGCTGGCAGCGGCGGCTGGTGACGCTCTCCAACAAGCTGAACAACCAGGCGTTCCAGACCCTGCGGGGCCTGCCGAAGCTGCGGGTGGCGGCCGCCGAGAACTACGCCTACGCGGCCTGGGCCGAGCGGTTCGCCCGCAGCCGTGAGCTCCAGCAGCGGCTCGGCCGGATCAAGAACCTCAACAGTGTGCTGGGCTCGGTCTACCTGCCGCTGTGCTCGCTGCTGATGTTCATGCTGCTGGCCGGCCCGGCGCGCGGGGCGCTGTCGGCGGCGGAGTTCCTCACCTTCAACACCTCGGTGACGATGCTGCTCACCTCGGTCACCTCGCTGACCGGCGCGTTCGTGTCGGCGGTGGCCGCGCTGCCGCTGTTCGAGGAGATCCGTCCCGTGCTGGAGGCGACGCCCGAGGTGCGTGCGGCGAGCACCCGGCCGGGCCCGCTGTCCGGCGCGGTCGAGGCCCGGCGGCTGTCGTTCCGCTACTCCGACGACGGCCCGCTGGTCCTGGACGACGTGTCCTTCGAGGTGCGCCCGGGCGAGTTCGTGGCGATCGTCGGGCCGAGCGGCTGCGGCAAGTCCACCCTGCTGCGGCTCCTTATCGGCTTCGACCGGCCGGTCTCGGGGAGCGTGCTGTACGACGGGCAGGACCTGGCGGCCCTCGACCAGTCGGCCGTGCGCCGCCAGTGCGGGGTCGTCCTCCAGCACGCGCAGCCGTTCACCGGTTCGATCCTGGACGTCATCTGCGGCACGGGGGCGTACACGCCGGAGGAGGCGATGGCGGCGGCCGAGATGGCGGGGCTCGCGGAGGACATCAAGCGGATGCCGATGGGCCTGCACACGATCGTCGCGGGCAGCGGATCGGTCTCGGGCGGCCAGCGCCAGCGGCTGATGATCGCCCAGGCGCTGATCCGCCGGCCGCGCATCCTCTTCTTCGACGAGGCGACCAGCGCCCTGGACAACGACACCCAGCGCACGGTCATCGAGAGCACCCGTAAGCTGCACGCCACCCGGATCGTGATCGCCCACCGGCTGTCGACGGTCATGGACGCCGACCGGGTCGTCGTCATGGAGAACGGCAAGGTCGCCGAGCAGGGCCCGCCCGCGCAGCTGCTCGCCGACGCGGGCGGGCGGCTGCACGAGCTGGTGCGGCGGCAGCTGACCTGAGCCGGCGCCGACGGCCGCCGCGCACCCGCCGGGCCGCGCGCGTCCGCCCGCCCCGGGACCGTTCGCGGAACGGCTCCCGCAGGGCGGCGTGCGCCCCCCGGCGCGGCGTGCGCCCCCCGCGCGCGCGGGAATGAGGGCGCGCCCCTGGGTACTCGCCCGTCCATGAGAATCAGCGTGCTGGACGTGGGATCCAACACTGTGCGGCTGGTCGTCGCCGACGCCGAGGACGGCGTGCCGTTGCCGGTGCACACGGCCAAGTGGCGGCTGCGGCTGTCCGAGCAGGTCAAGCCGGGCGAGCCCATTCCCGAGGAGGCCGTCGACCAGCTCGTGGGGGCGGTCGCCGCCGCGAGCCGCACCGCGGTCCGGTGGGGGGCGAGCAGCCCGCTGGCGTTCGCGACCGCCATGGTGCGCAACGCGCCGAACCGGCGGCAGGTGCTGCGCACCGTCCGCGCGGGCACCGGTGTGCCGCTGTGCACCCTGCCGGGCGAGGTGGAGGCCGAGCTGAGCTTCCTCGGCGCCCGGCGCTGGATGGGCTGGCGTTCGGGGCCGCTCGCGCTCATGGACATCGGGGGCGGCTCGTTCGAGGTGGCGTTCGGCCGCGGCCGGCTGCCTGACTTCGTGGCCTCGCTGCCGCTCGGGGCCGCCCGGCTGACCCACGAGTTCTTCGGGGACCAGGACCCGCCGGCCCCCGAGCAGGTGCGTGCGCTGCGCCGCAGGGTGCGCCACCAGCTGCGGGACGTGGCCGCCCGGATCCGCTGGGAGGGGCCACGCACCGCGGTGGTCACCTCGCGCACGTTCCAGCAGCTGGGGCGGCTGTGCGGGGCCCCGCCCGGACGCCACGGCCCGTTCGTCGCCCGCACGCTGGACAGCCGCGACCTGGGCCGGGCGGTCGAACAGCTCGCCGCGCTGCCCGCGGCGGAGCGGGCCCGGCTGCCCGGCATCTCCGCGCCGCGGGCCGCGCAGAGCCTGGCGGGCGCGCTGGTCGGGCACACGGCGATGAAGCTGATCGGCCTGCGGACGGTCACCGTCTGCCCCTGGGCGATCCGCGAGGGCGTGATGCTGCGCCACATCGAGGACGGCGCGTCCTGGTGGGCGGAGGTCGCCCGGCTCGGCGAGGAGGCCGCTCCACCGGATCCGGTGCCCCTGCTCGTCGCCGCCGCCCACTGATCCGGCGTACCACCGGTACCGAAACCTGTGAGGAAGGGAGCCACCATGTCCGACGACTCCGAGCGCCACCACGACCGTCCCGCGACCGCACTCCAAGAGGTGATGCGGGAGATCGAGGAGGCCGAACTCCGCGCCGACGACCCCCGGGCCGAGCACCGCCCGCGCGGCGAGGCCGGCGAGGCCATCACGCCCAACACACGCGCGGAGGAGGAGTCCCAGGGGGAGTGATCCTGGGGTGACTACGGGGACCGGCCCCGGGGCTGGACAGATGCCCCGGGGCCGGTCCCGACCGGGTCCCGACCGTAGGGGGGCGCAGGGGGCTGTAGCAGGGGGCTGTAGGGGGCTGACGTTCGACCGTACGAGGTCAGATTGCGACCATGCGGAGGCCGGATTTTGACCGTACAACGGCCGCGAGGCCGCGAGGCCGCAGGGCCGCAGGGCCGCAGGGCCGCGAGGCGCCTCACCCGGGCGGCGCGCCCAGCGGCCGTTCGGACAGGGCGCGTGCCACGCCCAGCAGATTGGCGGCCATGGCGCGGCCGGTGCGGTGGGACCAGTCCCGGCCGCGTTCCTCGTCGAGGTAGTCCGGGCCGGCTCCGGGGCCCAGGTGCCAGTACGTCCAGGCCTGGCCGGGGATGGTGTAGCCGATGTCGGCGAGGGCGCGAGCGGTGGTACGGCCGGGGATGGCCCGCTCACCTCGGGGTACACGGCGCGCATGGCATACGAAGGACCACGACTGCCGGCCGCCCGGGGCCCGCTCTCCGGGGCCGTCCGGGCCCACCTGCTGGGCACCGGTCTGCTGCCGCCCGCCGAGGCGGCCGCGGACGCGCACCCGTACGGCGACGACCTCCAGCTGGCCCTGTACCTCTGCTACGAGCTGCACTACCGCGGGTTCGCCGGGGTGGGCGCCGACCTGGAGTGGGACCCGGCGCTGCTCGGCGTGCGGGCGGCGCTGGAGCGGCGCTTCCTGGCCGCCCTGCGCGCCGACACCCCGGTGCACGACAGCGTCGACGACGCGCTCGCGGAGCTCCTCGTCGAGCCCGTGGAGGGCAGCGGCGTGTCGCACTTCCTGCGGGACGAGGGTGAGTTGTGGCAGGTGCGTGAATACGCGGCGCAGCGCTCCCTCTACCACCTCAAGGAGGCCGACCCGCACGCGTGGGTGCTGCCCCGGCTGTGGGGCCGGGCGAAGGCCGCCATGGCGGCGGTGGAGTTCGACGAGTACGGCGGCGGCCGCCCCGACCGCGTCCACGCCCGCCTCTTCGCGAACCTGATGACGGACCTGGGCCTGGACACCGCCTACGGCCGCTATCTCGACGCCGCGTGCACCGAGACGCTGGCCACGGTCAACCTCATGTCCCTGCTCGGCCTGCACCGCTCCCTGCGGGGCGCTCTCGTGGGGCACTTCGCGGCGGTCGAGATCACCTCCTCCCCCGGCTCCCGGCGGCTCGCCGAGGCGATGCGCCGCACCGGCGCCGGTCCCGCCGCGGCGTACTTCTACGACGAGCACGTCGAGGCCGACGCGGTGCACGAACAGGTCGTCCGGCACGAGGTGATCGCGGGCCTGCTGGACGAGGAGCCGCAGCTGGCCCCCGACGTCGCCTTCGGCATCGACGTCACCGGCCTGCTGGAGGACCGCCTCGCCGCACGTCTGCTCGCGGCCTGGCGCTCGGGACGCTCCTCTCTCCGCACCCCCCTCAACGCCGAAATGGCCCATATTTCCTGATTGTCAGGGTACTTGGTCGTCGTGAATCCGCTGGTACTTCCGGGCGTGTACGCCCCTCAGGAGGACACCGACCTGCTGGCCGGGGCGCTGTCCGAAGAACCGCTCGTGTCGGGTGCGGACGTCCTCGACGTGGGGACCGGATCCGGTGCGCTCGCGCTGGAGGCGGCCCGGCGCGGGGGCCGCGTGACCGCCGTCGACGTGTCGTGGCGGGCGGTGTGCGCGACCCGCTGCAACGCGTGGCGGGCCCGGCTGCCGGTGCGCGTGCGGCACGGCAGCCTCTTCGAGCCCGTCCGCGACCTGTCCTTCGACCTGATCCTGACGAACCCGCCGTACGTGCCGGCGCCGTCCGGCGGCCGTGCGCCGCGGGGCTCGGCACGAGCCTGGGACGCGGGCGGGGACGGCCGGCTGGTGGTGGACCGGATCTGCCGGGAGGCGCCCGCGCTGCTGCGGCCCGGCGGGGTGCTGCTGATGGTGCACTCCGCACTGAGCGACCCCGACCGCACCCTCGCCCACCTGCGCGCGACGGGCCTCAAGGCCGCGGTGACCCGGCGTCGCCGCATCCCCTTCGGGCCGGTCCTGCGCTCACGCGCGGACTGGCTGCGCGAGCGGGGACTGCTGTCCGCCGGCGAGAACGACGAGGAACTGGTGGTGGTCCGTGCAGAACTCCCCCGCTGAGCCGGGCCCGACGACCGCGCCCGGCTCCCCCGCCGAGCCACACCCGACGACCGGACAGCCCCCACTCACCGCACCGCACGCAGAGGCCGGGCCGCGCCCACTCACCGCACCGCACGCACCGGCCGAGCCGGGCCCACTCACCACACCGCACACAGAGGCCGGGCCGCGCCCGCGCACGCCACCGCACGCACCGGCCGAGCCGGGCCCACTCACCACACCGCACACAGAGGCCGGGCCGCGCCCGCGCACGGCACCGCACGCACCGGCCGGTGGGCAGCACCCACCGGCGGCCCCGCACGGACCGGCCCGGCAGGGCCCGCCCACCGAGCGCCACCCACCGGCCGGGCCGCCCCCGGCGGATGAGTCGTCCCCGCCCGGCGAGCCGCTCCCGGCGAGCGCCACACCGCTCCCGGCCGAGAAGCCGCCCCCCGCCGACGGGCCCGACCCGACCGAGGAGCCGCCCCCCGCCGACGGGCCCGTCCCGGCGGACGAGCCGCCGCCTGCCGACGGGCCCGTCCCGGCGGACGAGCCGCCGCCTGCCGGCGAGCAGCGCTCCTCCGCCGCCCCGCCCCGCCGGATCACCATGCGACGCCGGGGGCCCCTGCTCGTGGAGGGGCCGGTGGAGGTGGAGCTGGAGGACGGCTCCACGGTCGCCTCCGACCGGTTCCGGGTGGCGCTGTGCACCTGCCGGCGCAGCCGCCGGTATCCATGGTGCGACACCAGCCATCGGGACCGGGCCTGACGCCGCACCCCGGGCGGCGCACGCCCCGCCAGCCGCGGCCGTACCAGCCCCGCGCCCGCGGTGATGCGCGGGCGCGGGGCGGTTCCAGGGGCCGGCGGGTGGCCCCACTCCGCCCGGCCGGCCCCTGGTGCGAGATCACGGTGGTCCCGTGTCAGTGGCCCGCGCTCCCCACGTCACGGGCCTGTCGCGGCGTCCACGGGGCCACGCGATCCCGGTCTTCAGAACGCGAAGAGAGCGCTCCCGGAGGAGTTCTTCACGCACTCGTTGGCGAACAGGCGCTCGTAGGAGACGCGCTTGCCGTTCCAGACCCCGTCGACGGTGACGACCACGGGGTCGTAACGCTTGGTGCACATCGCGTCGCCCGGGACCGTCAGGGCCTCCAGGTCCCCGTCGGTGGCGTGCAGTTCGGCGCAGGCCGGGGCCGGCGCCGGATGGCTGCCGGAGGGTGTCGGCGCGCAGGTGAGGGTGACGGCACGGGCCGGGCTGACGGCGGCGGCCCTCTCTCCGTGCGCCAGCGTCAGCACCAGGGCCGACGGGGCGTAGAGCGAGGCCGGGGCGGCCGGGGCGGCGAGCGCGGACCCGGCCAGGGGTCCGCAGACGGTGGCGGCCGTGAGGCCGAGGGTCGCCGCCCAGCGCGCGGTGTTCCGCATTGTGTGCATCCTTCCGCTCGATTCGGGGTGGCCGCTCCGGCGCGATCGGAGCCGGGCGCGGCGAGGGCGAGTCTGCCGACTCCGCGCCCGGAACTCACCTCGACCCCACGCGTTTCGGTAACCTTGCGTGTTGAATCAGTGGCGCGAAGTCACGGAGTTCGAACGTTCCGACGCCGCAAGCAAGCGCTTCATGATCCGCCGCTCCGCCGGAGTGACCGATTCTCATAGGCTCGGCAATCGTCCGGAAACATTCCGCTTCCGCGTCGCGTCCCACTCCGCAGGGCCGGTGCCATTCACCCGACGGCCGCCTCCCGCTGGCGGATGTGTCCTCCGTCCGGGGCACGGAGGCGGCCGAGCCGCCGTTGTCACACCCCCCGGCTACGGTGCGGGCATGACTCGATTCGTGTTGGTGGCGGGGGCCTGGCTCGGTGCGTGGGCGTGGGACGAGGTGGCGGCCGAACTGCGCGCCGCCGGCGACGACGCCCATCCGCTGACGCTGTCCGGGCTCGCCGACCGGCGGGGCGCCGCGGCGGGCCTGGAGACGCATGTCGGCGATGTCGTCGACGAGGTCGGCCGGCTGGGCCTGACGGACGTGGTGCTGGTCGGTCACAGCTACTCCGGGATCCCGGTCGGACTGGCGGCCGAGCGCATCGGCGAGCGGCTGCGGCGGGTGGTGTTCGTCGACGGGAACGTGCCCGTCGCCGGGGAGTCGTTCCTGTCGGGCTGGCCGAGCGACCCGGTGCGGGCGTCGATCGCGGCCCACGCCGGTTTCTGGCCCCCGCTCACCGCCGAGGAGTTCGCGGGCCAGGGCCTGACGGACGAGCAGATCCGCCGGATCGTCGACGGCGCGACCCCGCACCCGGGCGCCACGCTCACCGAAGCGGCGGCCCCGCGGCGCTCGCCCGCCGAGCTGCCGGCGACGTACGTCAAGTGCCTGCTGGACGGGGAGGAACCCCTGCCCGCCGTCGCGCAGCTGCTCCGGAGCGACCGGTGGGAGCTGGTGGAGCTGGACACCGGCCACTGGCCGATGTTCTCGCGGCCGCGCGACCTGGCCCGCGTCCTGCGCGCGTCGGCCGCTGACCGCTGACCGCTGACCGCTGACCGGCCCTACCGGCCGGTAGGGTCGCCGTGCGGTGTACGGACCGACGACGCCCGACGGGACGAGGAGAGGCGGCGGGACGAGGAGAGGCGGCGGGACGGATGGCGAAGCACTGGGCGGACTTCCAGTACGAGATCTACCTGAACGGGATGACGGGAGCCGTCCCCCGGATGCCCACCGACCTCACCCGGCTGGAGGAGCTGACCGAGCGCCGGCTGGCACCGGGGCCGGTCGGCTATGTGGCGGGCGGCGCGGGCGACGGCAGCACGGTGCGCGCCAACCGGGCGGCGCTGGAGCGCCGCCGGATCGTGCCGCGGATGCTGCGGGACGTCCAGGAGCGCGACCTGTCGGTCGAGGTGCTGGTCGAGGTGCTCGGCCGGTCCCTGCCCGCCCCGCTGGCCCTGGCGCCGGTCGGAGTGCTGTCGATCGTGCATCCGGAGGGCGAGGCCGGGGCGGCCCGCGCCGCGGCCGCGCAGGGCGTGCCGTTCGTGCTGTCGTCGGCGTCCAGCACCCCCATGGAGGAGGTGGCGGAGGTGATGGGGGACGCCGAGCGCTGGTTCCAGCTGTACTGGTCCAAGGACCGCGAGGTGACCCGCAGCTTCCTCGGCCGGGCGCGGGCGAGCGGGTTCACGGTGCTCGTCGTCACCCTGGACACCCCGCTGCTGGCGTGGCGGCCGAGCGACCTCGACCAGGCGTACCTGCCCTTCCTGCACGGCGTGGGTACCGCCAACCACTTCACCGACCCGGCGTTCCGGGCGGGCCTGGCCAAGCCGGTCCACGAGGATCCGAACGCGGCCGTGCTGCACTTCGTGAACCTCTTCGCGGACCCGGGCAGGACCTGGCCGGACCTGGCGTTCCTGCGGGAGCACTGGGACGGGCCGATCGTCCTGAAGGGCGTCCTGCACCCGGACGACGCCCGGCAGGCCGCGGACGCCGGGATGGACGGCGTGGTGGTGTCCAACCACGGCGGCCGCCAGGTCGCCGGATCGGTCGCGGCCGCCGACGCGCTGCCCCGCGTCGCGTCGGCGGCCGGCGACCGGCTGACCGTGCTGTTCGACAGCGGGATACGCACCGGTGCCGACGTGTTCAAGGCCCTGGCCCTCGGCGCCCGCGCGGTCCTGCTGGGACGGCCCTACGTCTACGGCCTCGGCCTGGACGGACGCCCCGGCGTGGAGCACGTGATCCGCTGCCTGCTCGCCGAGTTCGACCTCACCCTGGCCCTCTCCGGTCACGCCACCCCGGCGACCGTGGGCCCGCACGACCTCGTCGAGGACACGGTCTGACGGTCCCGCGGGCGGTGGGCGGCGCCCACCGCGCCGGTCGGCCCGCCGGCCCGCGCACCGGTACGGGCCGGCCGCACCCCGCCGGTTCGGCTGCCGGTCGGTCCGTGGGCGGGCCGGCGACTGAGCGGACCCCTCCCCCTTTGCGCCCGGACCACCCCGCCGGGAGGGCGGGGTGACCGTCCGTCGGGGCGGCGGCCCGTCAGGCCGTGCGGTCGGACAGGCCCGCGGGGCGCGCCGGGAGGATCTCCTGGCCGGCGATCTCCCGGGAACCGGTGCCGGCCGTGGCGGCGTCGGTCAGCCACCGCTGGCCGGCGGAGCGGTCCCGGGCCTTGACGACGACGTCGGCGCCCGGATCCTCGCCCGTGGAGGCGAGCGCGAGCGTGCCGTCCCAGCGGGGCAGCAACTCGCCCTGCACGGTCAGGTCGTAGCGGACGTCGTCGGCACGGGAGCCGGCCGGCGCGGCGCACTGGCCGAGGATGACGATCCCGGCGTCCGCGTGCGAGTCCACGCACAGTCCGGGGGAGGCGACGCTGCGCAGCTGGCCGTCGTCCGCGTACGACCACAGCTGGGCCGGCTCGGCGGAGCACTCCGCCAGCTCGACGGCGGCACCCGGCCGCACCTCGCCCCGGACGTCCAGGCACAGGTCGGCGGCGGCGTTGCGCAGCCGGGCCCGGGACGGCACGGCCGGCAGTCGGGCGGTGTCCGGGACCGAGGGCGTCGCGGTGGGCCCGGCCTGCGCACCGGTGCGGGAGGCGGCGCCGCCCTCGGCACCGGCGGAGGCGGCCGGTCCGGCGCCGTCGTCCGACCACACTCCGGCCGCGAGCAGGGTGGTGAGCAGACCGGCCGAGGCGAGGCCGACGCCCGTCACCAACGACCGCGGCGAGCGCGGCAAGGGGCCGCCCGGGCGGCGGCGCGGGGACGGGACGAGGTCGAACAAGGTGGTGCGGAGCGTGCCGGGGGAGCCCCTGCCGCGGCGCCGGCGCGCCCTCTTGAGCCGTGCGCCCTGCCGGACCGCGCGGCCGGGGCGGGAGTCGACGTAGCGGCGGGCGCCCCAGCCGAGGACCGCCTCGGCCAGCAGCATCCCCAGGTCGCCCTCGAAGTGGCCGAGTTGTTCGGCGGCCGACCGGCAGTAGCGGCAGGCGTCCAGGTGCCGGCGGACGTCCGGCAGGAGGTCGCCCCCACGGCGCATGGGCACGTCGAGGAGCCGGTTGTGGAAGCGGCAGTCCTTGCCGGGCGCCAGCTCCCGGTGGGCGCGCACGCAGCCCTCGCGCAGCTGGTCCCGGGCGTGTTCGTGCAGGGCCGTGACCACGTCGGCGTCCATGCCCAGCAGGCCGGCGACGACGTCGACCGGTTCGGCCTCGACCTCGAGGTGCCACAGGACGCAGCGGGCGGCTTCCGGCAGGCTCTGGAAGGAGCGTTCCGTGAGCACCCGGTTCTCGGGGGTCAGGGACTGGGCGGCGCGCATCCCCCGGGCGCCCGCGGGTTTGCGCAGCTCCGGCACGGCCCCGGCCAGCGCCGCGTCGGCGGCCCACAGCCGGATCGTGTCCCGCACGGTGACCAGCAGGCGGGGGCGGAGCGCGGCGCCCGGCTCACCCAGCTTCAGCCGGTCGAAGACCTGGTGGAACGCGGCCGTGGCGACCATGGACGCGACGTGCGCGGGGGAGGCGAGACAGATGACCGCGTACTCGTGCACCGGCTGCCAGTGTCGCGCGATCAGCAGCGCGGTGGACCGGCCGACCTCGTTGTCCGTGCCACCGCGCACCCCCGCGGCGAGCAGCTCGTCGGATTCCCCGGGTCCCGCGCCGGGCGGGGGGTGGGGAGGGCGAGGAGGAGGGGAGGTGAGCACTGAGCGGCTTCCTTCGGTGCGTACGTGTTCGGCGCGTCGGGGGGCGCGTTCGCCTCCGCCGGCGATCCACGGGGCACACCGGCCCGGGCCTCGGCCCCCCGCACGAGTGGCTCACCATTGCACAACCGAGTCGTGCACAACAAGCTGCCGAGGACAGGGGGCCGTTGTTGAAGGAATGTCGATGACGCGGGCCCGGTTCCTCGTGTGATGTCCCGTTCCGTGCAAGCGTGTTGGCCATCCGGCGTGGGGTTCCCGCGCTCCGCGCACGCCCGTGCCGGCGGCCCCGGAGTCGCGGCAGGGCCCCGGGCCGGCGCCGTCAGATCTGCCAGGACCGCAGCCGGTCCGCGGCACCGTACACGTCGGTCCTGCCGTCGATCAGATCCCGGGCCAGGTCGACGAGGGCGCCGTAGGGCGGGTCGATGCCGACGCCGCTGACGAACATGTACGCCACCGCCGTGGCGCAGGCGAAGCGCGCGTTGGCCGACGGCAGGGGTTTGAGCAGCGCGAGGGTGTGCAGCAGCGCGGCGGCCCGCCAGGCAGGGTCGGAGTCCACGCCGAGGCGGGGCGGGTCGACCCGGTGCCGGGCGACGGCGGCGACCAGCGCGGAGAAGTCGTTGACGGTCGGCTGGTCGGGCAGGACCTCTTCGTGGCGCTGGAGCAGCCAGGGCACGTCGATGTGGATGACGGGCGTCATCGGTCAGGCGACCCGCCCCTCACGCCTGAGGGGTGATTCGTCCTCGGGGAAGGCGGCCGCGAACTCGTCCGCGTGGGACGCGAAGAACCGTCGGAACGCCTCCGCCCCCTCCTGGAGTGCCCGGTGGCGCGCGATGTCGGCCGCGGCGGCCTCCCGGACGAGCGCCTTCATCGACGTACCGCGTTCCTTGGCGATCTGCCGCAGGTCCTCCAGCTCGCGATCGCTGAACTCCACATTGAGGGCTGGCATGCCCTTCACGGTACCGCTCGGGTACTCATGCGTAAATAGCCGCAGGTCACACCGTTGGCGGGGCGGTACCGCGAAGGGGCTTGGGCTATCCCTGGTCGGCGGCGAAGGACGCCATCCGCGCCAGTGCCGCGTTCCAGTTGACCGTGGTCTCGTTCGTCGACCAGGACTGGATGTCGTCGATGTAGCAGAACTGTCCGACGCAGCCCTTCAGCAGGGACTGGGCGAGGGGGTCCTGGATGCTGGAGTTGGGGCCGCCCGCGAGGGTGCCGGCCGGCGGTGCGGGGAGGGCCGGGTCGAGCTGCTGCGCGTACCAGCGACTGTGCTGCCGGTGGGCGTGGACCTCGCCGTAGCCGGTGACGTAGGAGATGTTGAGCGCGTTGCGGCCGAGGACGTAGTCCAGGCTCTCCAGGGCGCCGTCGCGGTACTTCGCGGCGCCGGTGATGTCGTGGGCGGTGGCGACGACGACGGCGTTGTTGAGGACCTGGTGGGCGGAGCCCCAGTCGTAGCGGTTGCCGTCGGGGGCGTAGGGCATGCCGTAGGGGTGGGCCCGCAGGGTGGCGAGGTAGGTGTCGGCGCCGGCGACCACGGAGCGGCGGACCGCGTCGCGGCCGGGCAGCGCGCTGGGGACGGTCGCGAGGTCGAGGCGGCCCGCGGCGGCGGTCCTGGACCAGTCGAAGCCGTAGGGGCCGAAGATGTCGGCCGTGTGCACCGGCGAGGCGAGGACGTGGTCGGCGAACCGCTTCTCGCCGGTGGTGAGGTAGAGCTCGGCGGCGGCCCAGTAGAACTCGTCGGTGACGTCGTCGTCGTCGTAGGCGCCGCCGCCGGTGGCGTCGGCGGGGTCGGCGTAGACGGCGGGGTGGGCGAGGGCCGCCGTCCAGGCCGTGCGGGCGGCCGTCAGGGCGCGGGCGGCGAAGGCCTTGTCGTAGGGCCGGTACAGGCGGGCCGCCTGGGCGGCGGCCGCCGCCAGGTTGAGGGTCGCCGCGGTGGTCGGCGGGTGCAGTTCGCGCTTCTGCGGGTCGTCGTCGGGCAGCAGCGGCAGGCCGGTCCACTGTGCGTCGTGGACCTTGTGATGGGCCATACCCGCCAGCGGCTGTCCGTCCGGGACCTGCATCTTCAGCAGGAACTCCAGCTCCCAGCGGGCCTCGTCGAGGACGTCGGGCACGCCGTTGCCGCTCTCGGGCAGGGCGAGCGTGCCGTCACCGAGCTTCGCCGGCCGGCCGGTGCGCGCATGCAGGGAGCGTTCGTAGGTGCTGAGGAGTTCCCAGGTGGCGATACCGCCGTTGACGACGTACTTGCCGTGGTCGCCGGCGTCGTACCAGCCGCCGCTGACGTCGAGGGTGTAGTCGCACACGCCGGACTGGCAGGGGACGGACGTGTCGCCCTGGTTGGGGGCGACGCCGAGGTGGCCGGCGGCCCGCGCGTAGCCGGGGCGCAGGTCGTCGCGGATCGCGGTGCCGCTGCGCTGGGTGTAGTAGTACTTGACCGCGTCCAGCCGCAGTCGCTCGTAGGCGGCCGTGCCGATGTCGAAGGGGTGGCTGGTCTCGCCGTCCGCGACGAGCGTGAGGCCGGTGCCCCGGGTGCGGTACGCGCCGAAGTCGATGGAGTGCACGTTCTGGCCGGAGGAGGCGTCGACACCGCGCGGCACGGTGCGGCCCCGCGCGACGGCGTCCCCCACGGCGTCGCGCAGTTCCCAGGGCAGGGCGGTGGTTGCGTCGGTGACGAGGGTGGCGTTCTTCGGCCCGGCGGGCAGGTAGCCGACCTGGTTGACGCGGACGCGCGGCCCGGTGTCCGGCTCGTACACCTCCGGCGGCACCCCGCCCAGCAGGGACACGTCGTCGAGGCAGAACCGCCAGGGGTCCGCGGCCCCGCCGACCTGGAAGGCGACCTGGCCCTCGGCGGAGTCGACCGGCGAGGTGAAGGTGTAGGAGTACGAGCCGGCCGACTCGGTGAGCACGGGGCTCGCCTCGTACCAGGTCTCGTACGGCGTGACCGACCGGCCCACGATCGCCCGGACCACGTGTCCCTCGGGGAGGCCGGACGCCGTGAAGGCGAACCGGTAGGTCTCCCCCTTCACCAGGGTGATGCCGTCCTGGCCGACGGCGGAGTCCCAGCGGTCGGTGGTGCCGCCCGGTACGTCCGCGCACAGCCGGCCGTCGGAGGGGGCGGCGCCGGCGTTGCTGCTCCACCAGCCGTCGAGGGTGGTGTCGAAGGTGCCGTTCCTGACCTGCTCGACCTCCTCGGCGGCGGCGGGCCCCGCGGGCAGCGCGGTGAGCGCCGAGCCCAGCAGGGCCGCCGCCAGGGTCAGCAGGGTGGTTCTGCGTCGTGTCACGTCCGGTCTCCTGGGCGACTCGGGGAAGCACACCTCACAGGCCTCATGGGAGCGCTCCCAAAGGACGGTCGCGGGACATGCTGGCCGGACTCATGACACTCCGTCAACGGTTCGGACGGACCCGGCCGGCCGGAAGCCGCTGACGGCCCTTCGGGCGGCCCGGCGCACGGAATGCTCACCGAGCGTGTTCGTCGGGCGCGCGCCGGGGGGTCGGCACCCCACCCCGCGCTGCCGCCCCCATGCGCTTCCATGCGCTTCCACGCGCCTCACGACGCCCGGTTCGCTCCCGTTCGTCATCCGATGGGAGGGCCGGAACAGTTCCGCTCCGCGCCGGGGCCGCAAGCACTAAGGTGGAACGCACGTGACGTGTCTGTTCACTGTGAGTGTCCGCGATGGAGTGGAACGATGAGCCCGGACTACCCGTTCGACGACGCCTCGACGGCGCGGGCGGTCATCCACGAGGACGGCACGCTGGCCCGGTGGAGCGAGGGAGCGCGCCGCCTGCTGGGCTACGAGCCCGCCGAGGTCGTCGGCCGGCCCGCCGCCGTCCTCCTGGCCGACGACGGCGCCCGGCCCCCCTGCCCCGGTGACCAGCGCTGGAGCGGCACGGTGGCGCTGCGGCACCGCGAGGGCCACACCGTGTCCGTCTGGCTGCTCGCCCGCCGCAGACCGCCGGAGGACGGCGGCCCGGTCACCTGGCTCGCCGTGAGCCCGCTGCCCGCCGCATACCCGGCGCCGGAGGACGACGAGCTGCTGCGGGCGGCCCTGACCCAGTCGCCGTGCGCCACGGTGGTCTTCGACGACCGGATGCGCCTGCGCGCCGTCAACGACGCCATGGCCGAGCTGATCGAGCTGCCCGCCGGCCGCGTCCGCGGTCTGCGCGCCGGCGACGTCGGCCCCGCGCCGCAGGGCCAGGAGGTCGAGGCGTACGTGCGCCGGGTCCTGGCCACCGGCGAGCGCCATGAGATGCAGACCTTCATGAAGGCCACGGGCGAGGAGCGGCCGCACGCCTGGCTCATGCGACTGGCGCCGCTCACCGATCCCTCGGGACGGGTGCGGGGCGTCTGTATGACCCTCCACGACTTCACCGGGCACTTCCTCGCCCGGGAGCGGCTCCAGCTGGTCAACGAGGCGAGCGTGCGCATCGGCAGCACCCTCGACGTCACCCGGACCGCCCAGGAACTGGCCGAGGTGTGCGTGCCGGCCCTGGCCGACTTCGTCAGCGTCGACCTGCTCGACCCGCAGGAGCCCGGCGAGGAGACGACCGGCCCGCTGACCGCGCCGGTCCACCTTCGGCGGACGGCGCACCACTCCATCACCCCCGGCGCCCCGGAGGCCGTGGCCGAGCCCGGCCGGCTCGACTTCTACCCCGCGGCCTCCCCGCAGGCCGCCTCCCTGCTCGTGGGGCGCAGCGTCGTGACCCCGGTGCCGTCCGGCGACCTGGACGCCTGGCGTTCCTGGGACGCGCGGCGGGTGGACCGGGTGACGGAGTACGGCATCCACTCCACGATGTCCGTGCCGATCCGGGCCCGGGGCACCACCCTCGGCGTCGTCGTCTTCACCCGCTACCGGCGCCAGGACCCCTTCTCGCCCGACGACGTGCTGCTGGCCGAGGAGGTCACGGCCCGCGCCGCCGTCTGCATCGACAACGCCCGCCGCTACTCCCGGGAACGCGAGACCGCCCTGGCCCTCCAGCGCAGTCTGCTCCCGCGCTCCCTGCCCCGCACCGCCGCCGTCGACGCCGCCTCCCGCTATCTGCCGGCCGCCCGGGCGGGGGTGGGCGGCGACTGGTTCGACGTGATCCCGCTGTCCGGGTTGCGGGTCGCGATGGTGGTGGGCGACGTCGTGGGGCACGGCATCCAGGCCTCGGCCACCATGGGCCGGCTGCGCACCGCCGTGCGGACCCTCGCCGACATCGACCTCGCGCCCGACGAGCTCCTCACCCACCTCGACGACCTGGTCGTCCGGCTCTCCGAGGAGGCGGGCGGCGACGGCAGCACCGGCGAGGTCGGCGCGACCTGCCTGTACGCGGTGTACGACCCCGTCTCACGGCGTTGCAGCATGGCCCGGGCCGGGCACCCGACGCCCCTGCTGCTGCCGCCGGACGGCGCCCCGCGTCAGGTGGAGCTGCCCGCGGGTCCCCCGCTGGGCCTGGGCGGGCTGCCGTTCGAGTCGGCCGAGCTGGAGCTCGCCGAGGGCTCGGTGCTGGCCTTCTACACCGACGGTCTGATCGCATCCCGGGAGCGGGACGCGGACGCCGGTCACCAGGTGCTGCGCGACGCGCTGGCCGCGTACTCGGCCTCCCTCGACGAGACCTGCGACCGCGTCCTGCACTCCCTGCTCCCGCAGGGCGGTGCCTCGGACGACGTGGCTCTGCTGCTCGCCCGCACCCGGGGGCTGCCCGCTTCCCAGGTCGCGACGTGGGACATCCCCCCGGACCCCGCGCTCGTCGCGCCGGTCCGCAAGCAGGTCGTCGACCAGCTGGAGCGCTGGCACCTGGTCGAGGCGTCCTTCACGGCCGAGCTGGTGGTGAGCGAGCTGGTCACCAACGCCATCCGGTACGGCGCCCGCCCCATCCGGCTCCGGCTGATCCACGACGCCTCCACGCTGATCTGCGAGGTCTCCGACACCAACCACACCGCCCCGCACCTGCGCCGGGCGAAGACCTTCGACGAGGGGGGCCGGGGACTGCTGCTGGTCGCCCAGCTCACCCAGCGGTGGGGCAGCCGGCACACCGCCGAGGGGAAGACCATCTGGGCCGAACTCGGGCTGTTCGAGGAGGAGTAGGGGGCGGGGGGCCGGGTGGCGGGGGGAGCGGCGGTGCCTGCCCCGCCCAGGGGCCCGTCTTGGGGGCCCATCTTGGGGGCCTCCCGGGGCCCATCCCGGGGGCCGTCCCGGAGGCCCGTCCCGGGGGGCCGTGCCGGGGGGGGGCCGTTCCGGGGGCCCGTCCCAGGGGCCCGTCCCAGGGGGCGGTCCCGGGGGGCCGTCCCAGGGGGCGGTCCCAGGGGGCGGTCCCGTGGGGGCCGTCCCAGGGGGCGGTCCCGTGGGGGCCGTCCCAGGGGGCGGTCCCGTGGGGGCCGTCCCGGAGGCCCGTCCCAGGGGCCCGTCCCAGGGGCCCGTCCCGGAGACCCATCCCGGGGGCCCGTCCCGGGAGCCCGTCCCGGAGACCCATCCCGGGGGCCCGTCCCGGAGGCCCGTCCCGGGAGCCCATCCCGGGGGCCCGTCCCGGGAGCCCATCCCGGGGGCCCGTCCCGGGAGCCCATCCCGGGGGCCCGTCCCGGGGGCCCATCCCGGGGGCCCGTCCCGGAAGCCGGCCGGTCGGCTCCGCGTCCGGGGCGGCGGACGACCCCGGTCAGCGGCGCCCGCCGCCGGAACCCGCGCCGCCGTCGCTCCCTCGCCCGCCGTCGGCCGATCCTCCGGGGGAATCCGGCTCGCCGTCCCGCGCGCAGGAGGACGAGGAGCCGGGCGTGCAGGAGGACGTGTCGGTGCCGGGTGCGGAGCTGGTGGCCGACGGGACCGGAGCCGTCGGCGTGGCGGACGGCTCGGAGGCGGGCGTGGCGGTGGCCGGCTGCGCGGACTCGGAGGCGGGGGCGGGGGTGGCCTCCACGGTGGCGTCGGCGCCCCAGTTGACGAACTGGAGCTGGGGATCGGGCTGCGAGGTGTCGATCACCCAGCGCTGGGCCGCGCCCTCGTCACGGTTCTTCAGGACGACGGCGCCCGAGCCGTCGGTGGCGGCGGGGGCGAGCGCCAGGTCCTGGCTCCCCCGCGGGACCAGCGTGCCCTGGAGCGTGAAGTCGTAGCGGACGTACGTGCCGCCCTCCGTGCAGGGCGCGAGCCGCACCGAGTAGCCGAGCCGCGAGTCGGCGCAGAGATCGGGCTCCTCTGCGCTGCGCAACAGCCCGTCCGTCTCGTACGACCACTGCTGCCCGGCGGCGGAGGAGCAGGTGGCGAGCTGGGCCTCGGCGCCCTGGACGGCCTTTCCGCCGGCGATGCCGACGCAGAGCCCGGATGCGACGTTGTGCAGACGGCCGCGCAGGGTGCCCTGGGTCTCCGAGCCCGCGCCCGTCCAGGACGGGCCGGAGGTGTCCGTGGTCGGACCGGGGGTCCGTCGGGCCGCTTCACCGGTGGCGGTGTCCGCGCCGTCGCCGGAGCCGAGGACGGACCACAGCACGAGCGGGGCGACGATCAGCCCGCTGACGGTGAGGACGGCGGCGGCCACATTGCGGCGACGGGCGCGGCGGGCGGCCTTCTGGGCGGCACGGCGCGACACGGGACGGGCACCGGTGGCGGGGCGCGCCCCCGAGGTGCCGGGATGCGGCTCCGCCGCGTCGAGGTCCGGTTCCGCCGCAGCGGGGCCCGGTTCCGTCGTGGCGGGGGCCGGTTCCGTCGTGGCGGGGCCCGGTCCCGTCGTGGCGGGGCCGGCGTGCGGTTCGGCGTCCGGGCCGGTACGGGGTGCGGTGCCGGGGGCGCCGTGGCGTGCTGTGCCGGAGGCGTGGTGCGGGGCGGTCCGGGGGCGGGCGCCCCGGCGGGTGCGGGGTCCGGTGGCGGAGCGGGTGCCGGCCGGTACGGCAGTGTCGGGGACGGGCGTCTCGTCGGTGAACGCCTCGCCCGGCGCCGCCCCGCCTCCGTCGGCCGGGGCGTCCGCCGAGGCGTCGGCGGAGGGGTCGGCGGAGGGGCCGGTGCCGGCCGCCCGGACCGCCATGTACGCCGCGGCGTTCCAGCCCAGCACGCCCTCGGCGAGGGCGACGCCGAAGTGGGCGTCGAACTGGTTCAGCTGGTCGGCGGTGTGCGCGCAGTGCCGGCACTGGTCGAGGTGGGCGCGCAGATCGGGGTCGACGTCGGCGCCGCCCCGGCGGCAGGTGGCGTCGAGGAGCCGGTGGTACCGGTGGCACTCCTCGTCGACGGCGAGCTCGCGGTGGAGCTGGAGGCACTCCTCGCGCAGCCGTTCGCGGGCCCGGCGCAGTTCGACCCGGGCGCCCTCGTCCTCCATGCCGAGCAGACCGGCGGGGACGGCGAGGGGCTCGGTCTCGACCTCGATGTGCCACAGCAGGCAGCGGGCCGTCTGGGGCAGCCGCTGGAACCCCCGGGACAGCAGGCGCCGGTTCACGGGCGGGAGCAGGCGGGCGGCCAGGCGGTCGGTGTCGCCCTCCGCGGCGCGCAGGTCGGGGTGGAGCAGGTCGCGGCGGCCGTCGGAGTCCCACTCCGCGACGATGCGGCGCACGGTGACCAGCAGATGGGGGCGCCAGGCGGCGGTCGGGCCGTTCTGCCGCAGGGTCTCCCCGAAGAGCCGGGTGAACGCCGCCGTGGTGAGCATGCCGGCCGCGCGCTCCCCGTGGGCGCACAGCCGCGCGTAGGCGAAGACCGCTTCCCAGTGCCGGTCGAGGAGTTCGCCGACGGGGTGCAGCGCGGGCGACGCTCCCGTCCAGTTCTTCAGCTCGGCACCCAGCTGTTCGTCCGTCACCTCGGAACGGCGCGCCGAAGGGGAATTCGACATGCCTGCGTCTTTCACGGCTGCATTCCTTCCGGGGACTGCGGCTTGAAGTCCATACCTACCGGTATGCGGATCTCTCGGCGCACGGCCGAAGGGATCCTCTCGCACAGTGTTCGACACCTCGAACGTCCGGGGGGAGCAGCTCTTTTGAAGCGTGGGGGGTCTGAACGTGAGGCGTCTCGTGCGCACAGCGGGGGAATTGATGTCCGTGCGCCGACAAGGCCCACCCTGGCACAGGCGCACCAGGCGGAACAAGGGATGCCGCGCTTTCGCGCCGGGCACTGTCCCCGTGAACTATTGACGAATCGTCAATCCAATGTCGCGACACCAGAGGTTCGGGGGATGCGTGCGGAGATCGCCGCCTTTCCGGGGGCGGTCCCGGAGAGGGGGGCGGTCCGTGCGGCACGGAAGCCTCTCACCGCACGGACCGCGCTTCCCGGGCATCCCGCGCTGCCCGGTGCCGGGGGTGTCTCAGTGGCCGGAGACCGGGTGGGGGGCGTAGGGCTGCTGGAGTTCCTCCAGTTCCTTGTCGCTCAGCGTCAGGTCCACGGCCGCCGCGGCGTCCTCGATGTGGTGCGGCTTGGACGCGCCGATGATCGGAGCCGTCACCGTGTCCTGGTGCAGCAGCCAGGCCAGGGCCACCCGGGCGCGGGGGACGCCCCGGTCGTTCGCGATGCGGGTGACGGCCTCGACGATCGAGCGGTCGCCCTCCAGGTAGAGACGGCTGCCGAAGTCGTCCTGGGTGCTGCGCTCGGTGACGGTGCCCCAGTCACGGGTGAGGCGGCCCCGGGCCAGCGGGCTCCAGGGCAGGACACCGACGCCCCGGTCGGCGCAGAGCGGGAGCATCTCGCGCTCCTCCTCGCGGTAGAGGAGGTTGTAGTGGTTCTGCATGGACACGAACCGCGTCCAGCCGTGCAGCTCGGCGGTGTACTGCATCTTGGAGAACTGCCAGGCGTACATCGAACTCGCCCCGATGTAGCGCACTTTGCCCGCCTTCACCAGGTCGTGCAGCGCCTCCATCGTCTCCTCGACCGGGGTGTGCGGGTCGAAGCGGTGGATCTGGTAGAGGTCGACGTAGTCGGTGCCGAGGCGGGTGAGGCTGTGGTCGATCTCGGTGAGGATCGCCTTGCGGGACAGGCCGCCGCCGTTGGGGCCGGGACGCATCCGCCCGTGCACCTTCGTGGCGAGGACGATCTCGTCGCGGCGGGCGAAGTCGCGCAGCGCCCTGCCGACGATCTCCTCACTGGTGCCGTCGGAGTAGACGTTGGCGGTGTCGAAGAAGGTGATGCCGGCGTCCAGCGCCTGCCGGATGAGCGGACGGGACGCCTCCTCGTCGAGGGTCCACTCGTGCGTGCCCCGGTCGGGGACTCCGTAGGTCATGCACCCCAGACAGATCCGTGACACGTCCAGACCCGTCGAACCGAGCTTCACGTACTGCATCGTCGCTGCTCCTGACGTCGTGTGGGCTACCGACGGGAGCCTACGTCGTGGTCCTGACACACGGCTGCGGACGCCGGCCCCGGCACAGCATGGGCACGGCCGGGTGCCCGGCGTCATGCGTCCCCGACGTCCCCGGCGTCCCCGGCGTCCGCGGCGTCCGCGGCGTCCGGCTCATTCGATCAGGTCCAGCACCCGTTCCCATCCGAACTCCTCCCCCGGCGCACCCGAGGAGGGGTACCCGAACCGCACGCCCGTGCCGCGCAGCCGGATCAGGCTCTCCTGGTAGGCGGGGTGGGCCGCCAGCGCGTCGGCCACGCAGGGCAGGACGCCGACGGGGACACCCAGGCCGGACACCTCGCACAGGGTGGCCAGGGCGAGGGTGTCGGCGATGCCGGCCGCCCACTTGTTGATGGTGTTGAAGGTGGCCGGGGCGACCACGACGGCGTCGGGCTGCGGGAAGGGGCGCGGGTCGCCCGGGCGCCGCCACGCGGAGCGGATCGGGCGGCCGGTCTGCGCCTCGACGGCGGCGGTGTCGAAGAAGCCGTTCATGGCGAGGGGGGTGGCGATGACACCGACGTGCCAGTGCCGTTCCTGCGCGGCGGTGATCAGCCTGCCGACGTCGGCGGCGATGCCCGCGGCACAGACGACGACGTAGAGGAAGGGTGGCTTCTCGTCCTGTTCGGTCACGCGGGAACCCTACTCAACAGGGGTGGGCGGTCGGCCTCGGAGGAGGCGGATGGTCCCCCTCGAAGGGGTGTGGGGGGTGGTCCGCGCTCGCGGGCGGCCGGTGACGGCACTCGTGTCGAGCGGGGTGACGAGGGCGGTGGCGGTGAGGATGGTGGTGCGGGCGCGGGCGACGGGCGCCGTGTGGATGAAACCCGCGCGCGACCGTGTTGAAGCTGCGTGCGGCGAGGACGGCGACGTTCCGGCACCAGGACGGCCACATGACGATGAAGGGGATGGATGCCATGCCTCTCGAGGGCGAGTACGAACCCAGCCCGACCCAGTGGGTGCGCGAGCAGGTGGAGCTGTACGAGAGCTCCGGCGGCACGCGGGGGACGACGCTGCGGGACACGGGCCTGCCCGTGGTCCTGCTGACGACCCTGGGTGCGAAGAGCGGGAAGATCCGCAAGACGCCGCTGATGCGGGTCGAGGACGGCGGCCGGTACGCCGTGGTCGCCTCCCAGGGCGGGGCGCCCACGCACCCCGTCTGGTACCACAACCTCAAGGCCGACCCCCGCGTGGAGCTCCAGGACGGGCCGGTGCGCCAGGACATGACGGCCCGTGAGGTCACCGGTGAGGAGAAGGCCGCGTGGTGGAAGCGGGCGGTCGCCGCGTTCCCGCCGTACGCGGACTACCAGGAGAAGACCGACCGGGAGATCCCCGTCTTCGTCCTGGAGCCGGTCGACCGCCACTGAACCACGCGGACAGGCACCACGGTGTCCGGTCCGGGGGCCGCCCGGCCTGCGGTTCTCCGGTTCTCCGGGGCTCCGGGGCTCCAGGGCTCCAGGGCTCCAGGAGCCCCGGGGGCGCGGCCTCCGGGAAGCTGTGGGGCCGCGGGCCCCGCGCAAGAACGCGTAGAAAAATCTGCCCGCCCGGCGCATGGCCGCCCCGGGTCCGGGCACCTGAACGTCAGGCCCCGCCGCGTTCCCCCGTCGCGGCGGGGCTTTCCCGTGCCTCCTGCGCCGGGCGGTCGGTCACGTCGAGGAAGATCCGGTCGGCCTCGGGGACGATGCCGGCGATCGAACGCTTGATGCGGACGGCGACCTCCTCCACCCGCTCGCTGTCCATGCCGGGCGCGAGGTCGACCCGGGCCGCCACGAGGACGGAGTCGATGCCCGTCTTCATCGTGAACAGCGCCTCCACGCTGTCGATCTCCGGCTGGGCCGCCAGCAGCGCCTGGATGCGCCGGTCGATCTCGGGGTCGGCGGCCTCGCCGATCAGCTGGTCGCGGGCCTCGCGGCCGAGGCGGTAGGCGACGTAGACGAGCAGCGCTCCGATCGCGAGCGAGGCGCCGGCCTCCCACACGATCTGTCCGGTGACCATGTGCAGGGCCATGCCGGCCGCGGCGAGCGTGACGCCGAGCACGGCGGTGCCGTCCTCCGCGACGACCGTGCGCAGGGCGGGGTCGCGCAGGCCGGCCGTCCCGCCCTGGCGGTGCACCTGGTGCAGGGCCCGGGCGAGGGAGGCCCCCTCGGCGAGGAAGGCGACGCCGAGCACGACCAGGCCGGCCACGTAACCGCCGAACGACTCCTCACCGCCCGTCCGCAGGGCCTCGACGCCCTGGAAGAAGGAGAAGCAGCCGCCCATGACGAAGATGCCGACGGCCGCGAGGAGCGACCAGAAGAAGCGTTCCTTGCCGTAGCCGAAGGGGTGGCGGCGGTCGGCCGGGCGGCGGCTGCGGCGCAGCGCGGCGAGGAGGAACACCTCGTTGAGGCTGTCGGCCACGGAGTGCGCCGCCTCCGACAGCAGGGCGGGCGAATGCGCCAGCAGGCCCCCCACCGCCTTGGCCACGGCGATGACCAGGTTGGCCGCGAGCGCCACCAGCACGGTGACGCGTGTCCTGCGGTCCGCCGCGCTCCCGGCGCCCCCGCCCCCGTCCGTCGCCGCTTGCTCTCCGGTGCTTCGTCGCGTGGTGCGTTCCGAGGATGTCCCGGTCGATGTCCCAGTCACCTTCCGGCGAATGCCCCGGCCGGTCGCCCTCACACCGTGCCGTCGGCGGAAAACGGGGAACGCGTTGTGTGCGGGACACCCATGCACCACCAGCGGGAGGAAGGGACCATGAACGGCGGGAGGAACGCACGACGGCGCGGCGGGAGGAAGGGACCATGAGCGGCGGGAGCGACGGCAACCGCGCCTACGGCCACACGGCGTTCAAACGCTCCGGGAGTCATTTCGCCGACCGGATCACCGCGGACGGCCGGGACGGCTGGCCGGCGGAGGCCGGCCGCTACCGCCTGGTGGTCAGCCGTGCCTGCCCGTGGGCGAGCCGGGCGGTGATCTCCCGGCGGCTGCTCGGGCTGGAGGACGCCCTGTCGATGGCGATCGCCGATCCGGTCCAGGACGACCGCAGCTGGCGCTTCACCCTCGACCCCGGCGGCCGCGACCCGGTCCTCGGCATCCGGTACCTCGCCGAGGCGTACGACGCGCGGGAGACCGGCTACCCGGGCGGGGTGAGCGTGCCGGCCGTCGTGGACGTGCCCAGCGGCAGGCTGGTCACCAACGACTACCAGCGGATCACCCTCGACCTCGCCACCGAGTGGACCGGCCTGCACCGCCCCGGCGCGCCCGACCTGTACCCGGACCGGCGGCGCGACGAGATCGACACGGTCATGGCCGAGGTGTACGAGGACCTCAACAACGGCGTGTACCGGGCCGGTTTCGCCCACGAGCAGGGCGCGTACGAGGAGGCCTGCGCGGGTGTCTTCCGGCGCCTGGAGCAGTTGTCGTCCCGGCTGGCCGACCGGCGTTACCTCGTCGGCGACACCCTCACCGAGGCGGACATCCGGCTGTTCACCACGCTGGTGCGCTTCGACGCCGTGTACCACGGCCACTTCAAGTGCAACCGCCGGAAGCTGACGGAGGACCGGGTCCTGTGGGCGTACGCCCGGGATCTGTTCCAGACGCCCGGTTTCGGGGACACGGTCGACTTCGACCACATCAAGCGGCACTACTACCAGGTGCACACCGGGATCAACCCCACCCGGATCGTCCCTCTCGGGCCCGACCTGTCGGGCTGGCTGACCCCGCACCACCGGGAGGAACTCGGCGGGCGCCCGTTCGGCGAGGGGACACCGCCGGGCCCGGTGCGCCCCGGCGAGGAGGTCCCGTCCCCGGGCCGGCCCTGACGTCTCCTCGTCTTCCCTCCCCCTCCCTCCCTTCTCCCCTACCCCTTCTCCCCTACGCACAAGGAGGCCCACATGAGCAAGAAGAGGAAACTCCCCCTCGTCTACCAGCCCGTCGGATTCGTGGTCGGCTGGGCGAGCGGAGCGCTGGCCGGCATGGCCTTCCGCAAGGTCTGGAAGGCGGTGCGGCACGAGGACGACGCGCCCGACGCGCTGGACAAGGACCGCGGCTGGGGGGAGGTCCTGCTGGCCGCGGCGATCCAGGGCGCGATCTTCGCCGCGGTGCGCAGCGCGGCGGACCGCACGGGGGCGAAGGCGATCGAACGGTCCACGGGGGTGTGGCCGGCCAAGGAGAAGGGGGGCCGGGACTAGAAGGATCCCCGCCCGGGCTCCGGCCCGGCCCGGGCGGACTTCTATCCGGCCCGGGCGGACTTCTGTCCGGCCCGGGCCGGGCGGACTCCTGCCGGGGCCGGGCGGGCGACGGCCCTGGGGCCGTCGGCGTCGGCGAGCGGGTGCGGAGTCCCTCACCCCTGCTTCGGGGCCGTGGACGGCAGCCGCCGCAGGGTGAAGGAGTGCCCGGCCGGGTCGGCGTAGCCGCGCTCCTCGTACGGTCCGTCGGCGCCCCTGGTGTCCAGGGGGCGGCCGCCGAGGCCGACGATCAGCCGTTCCACCTCGTCCAGGTCGTCGACGAGGAAGTCCAGGTGGGCCTGGAGGGAGTTCTCGGGGCGGGGCCAGCTGGGCGGGGTCGCGTTGACGTCGCGCCGGAAGGCGAGCCGTGTTCCGCCGGCCCCCTCGATCTCCACCCGGTTGGCGGTGACGTCGGTCTCCCGGCCGTCCAGCAGTTCCTTGTAGAACTCGGCGAGCCTCTCGGGCTCGGCGCAGTCGAGCACCACGACGCCCGCGTTCACCAGTGCCATGTCTCCTCCGCAGTTCGGTCCGCCGGGGACGGACCGGCACCGCCCCCGGACCTTGCGGATACCCCGGTTTCAGTCGCCCACCAGCCACTGCCCGTCCCCCATCAGCTCGCGTCCCTCGAACTCGCCCGCCGCACGCCAGGCCTGGATCCGGCGGGGCAGGATGCGGAAGTACAGATAGGGCGCGGTCAGCCGGCGCGGGTCGAAGCCGGTCTTCCCGGCGAAGATCTCCGCGTCCTCCTCGGGCAGTTCGGCGGGCGGTACGGCCACCGCGGTGCCCTCGACCATGACGACGTCGTCCGTCGGACCGATCCCCAGACGGGTGACGCCGGTGCTGCTCAGGTTGCGGCCGGTGGGGCTGGTGGCCGGGGTGGCGACGAGGAAGGTGGCGCCGTCCCAGACGAAGGAGAGCGGGACCAGCCAGGGGGCGGCGCCGCCCTCGGCGGCCGTGGCGACCCAGGCGTCGACGTCGTGTTCCAGCCGGTGCAGGGTGTCCTGCTTGCGCTGCTGCGGTGAGCGTGCGGGTGCTGAGGTCATGTCTCCAGTGTGGGTGCGCGTGCGTCGAGGCGCAGGGGGCGCCGTCCGGAGGCCGGCGCCGCCCCGGGCCGGGTGCCGCCCCGGGGGGGCGGCTGGCGTACGGCCCGCGCGGGGGTGAGCGGGTGGGGGCCGCGGACGCGGGACCGGTCCCGCCGGGCGCCGTCGGACGACCTGAGGGTCACATGCAGGCGATGGTGCTCTTCGCCAGTGGCCAGGCCTCCACGCCGTCGGGCGTGCGCACGTACACCGCCGACGGATCGTCCCGCAGCCACAACTCCCGGCCGCGGTGGCGGTATCCGGTGTCGTGGGCGTCCGGAGGCAGACGGGCGTCCCCGTCGTAGGGCGCGCTGAGCAGTCCGGCGTCGAGCACCCCCTCGGGGTCGCGGACGTACTGGCGGCTGTCCTCGCCCCGGCCCAGCACCAGGAAGTGCGCCGACCGCCAGTCGCAGTGGTCCGGGCCGGCGTGGCTGCTGAGGGTGGCGACCGGTACCCGCCCGCCGTCCGCGTCGGTCCAGATCTCGTACTCCCGGGAGTCGGTGAACGCCGCCGGGAGCTCGGCCGGGTCGCAGGAGGCGCTGGTCTCCGGTCCCCAGCCGGGCCGGCCCTTCCGGTCCTCGGCGACCACGACGGCGACCTTGGTCCGGCCATCGACGTCGAAGGAGTACAGGACGCGACCGTTCTCCGTCCGTTCGGCACGGTAGCCGGAGCGGGGGACGTCCGGCTGCTCGATGGCGAAGTACAGCCGCAGGCCGTCCTCCGGGGTCGCGCCGGCGTCGCTCGCGCTCCAGGTCTCGCCGTGGCTGCCCGAGTAGGCCTCGCCGTCGCACTCCAGCGCCCGCCCGGCGGCGCCCGACGTGGCGAGCACGGCCTGCTCGCCGTCCTCGTCCACGTCCTTCACGGGGACGTACAGCGGTCCGCCGTACGGCGTGACCGGTGCGGTGCCCGCCACGACCACGTCCGCGTCCTCCTCCCCCGCGCCGCAGCCCACGACGGCCGCCGCCACCGACGCCGTCACCGCCACGAGCGCTCCGAGCCCCCTCAGACCTGTGAGCCGCCTCGATCCTGCGCGCATCCCCGCCCCCTCGTTCCGTCACGGCTGTTCCGTGACGGCTGTTCCGTCACGACCGTCTCCCCCGCGCTTCTGCGACGCGGCAGCGGCCCGGAACGTTCGGTGGGCGGGTTCGGTGGGCGGTTCGGTGGGCGGGGCGGGACCCGCTGGGCCGGGAGGGCCGCGGGTTCAGGAGGCCGCCTGGAAGGTCCTGCGGTACGCCTGGGGCGACACGCCGATCGAGGCGTGCAGATGCTGGCGCAGCGAGGCGCCCGTGGCGAAGCCGACCCGGCCCGCGATCTGGTCCACCGTCAGGTCCGTGGACTCCAGCAGGCGCCGGGCGTGCACCACGCGCTGCTGGACGATCCAGCGGCCGGGGCTGAGGCCGACCTCGTCGTGGAAGCGGCGGGCGAAGGTGCGCAGACTCATCCGGGCGTGCGCGGCGAGGTCGGCCAGGGCGAGGGGTTCGTCGAGGCGTTCGAGTGCCCAGGCGCGGGTGGCGGCCGTGCTCGCGGCGCCGGTCTCGGGCACCGGCTGTTCGATGTACTGGGCCTGGCCGCCGTCCCGGAAGGGCGGGACGACGCAGCGGCGGGCCACCTTGTTGGCGAGGTCGCTGCCGTGGTCCTTGCGCAGCAGGTGCAGGCAGACGTCGACACCGGAGGCGGCTCCGGCCGAGGTCAGCACCCGGCCGTCGTCGACGAACAACACGTCCGGGTCGAGGTCCACGTGCGGGAACATTCGGCAGAAGTGCTCGGCGAGCTGCCAGTGCGTGGTGGCCCGGCGGCCTTCGAGCAGGCCGGCGGAGGCCAGGACGAAGGCGCCGGTGCAGATGGAGACGATGCGCGCGTCGGGGCGGATCCGGGCGAGCGCGGCCGCGACGGCGGCGGGGAGCTCGGCGGTGACCCGGGCGGGTGTGACGGGGGCGATGACCACGGTGTCGGCCGTCTCCAGGATCTCGGGGCCGTGCTCGACACCGATCGTGAAGTCGGCGGCCGTGGGGACCGGCCGGCCGTCCACCGTGCAGGTCAGGACCTCGTAGCGGCCGTCGGCCGCGCCGAGGATGCGGCTCGGGATACCCAGTTCGAAGGGGTAGACGCCGTCGAGGGCCAGGACGACGACACGCTCCGGGCGCTGCTGACCACCATGCATGGCACGATCTTATCGGAGAGTGGCCATCGTGCCACTTATCGGGGCTGTCCGCCGCTGGCAGGGTGTGGTGGCATGAGCACTGAGCGCACCATGCGCGTCATCACACAAGACGTCCTAGGCGGTCCCGAGGTCCTGCGGGAGGCCGTGGTCGAACGGCCCCGGCCGCGTCCCAACGAGGTGCTGGTCCGGGTCCGCGCCGCCGGCGTCAACCCGACCGACTGGAAGCACCGCGCGAACGGCGGCTTCCTCGGCCGGCCCCCGTTCGTCCTGGGCTGGGACGTCTCCGGCACGGTCGAGGAGGTGGGCGTCGGGGTCGCCGCCTTCCGGCCCGGGGACGACGTCTTCGGCATGCTGCCCTACCCGCACGGCCACGGCTCGCACGCCGAGTACGTCGTCGCGCCCGTCCGCGCCCTCTGGCACAAGCCGGCCGGGGTCGACCACGTCCAGGCGGCCGCGCTGCCGCTGGTCTCGCTGACCGCGCTCCAGGCGCTGGGCGAGGTCGCCGACGTCCGGGCGGGACAGCGGGTCCTCGTCCACGCGGCGGCCGGCGGTGTCGGGCACGTGGCCGTGCAGATCGCCAAGGCGCGCGGCGCGTACGTGATCGGCACGGCGAGCGCGGGCAAGCACGGCTTCCTGCGGGAGCTCGGCGCCGACGAGGTGATCGACTACCGGGAGACGGACTTCACCGAGGCCGTGAAGGACGTCGACGTGGTGCTGGACACCCTCGGGGGGAGCACGTCCACGGACTCCCTGCGCGTCCTCCGTCCGGGCGGTGT
Organism: Streptomyces sp. NPDC088812; assembly: GCF_044750285.1. Classification (NCBI taxonomy): domain Bacteria; kingdom Bacillati; phylum Actinomycetota; class Actinomycetes; order Kitasatosporales; family Streptomycetaceae; genus Streptomyces; species Streptomyces sp. NPDC088812. The sequence continues at coordinate 47,182 of NZ_JBIVJP010000017.1, forward strand.
CGTGGTGTCGATCCTGCCGGTCGGATCGCGGGAGTTCTTCGACCGGGCCGAGGCGCTCGGCGTCCGCGCGGTGCGCCTGCTCGTCGACGCCGACCGGACCGGGATGCGCACGGTCGCCGAGATGGTCCAGGCGGGCACGCTGCGCGCCACGATCGCCGGGACGTTCCCGCTGGCCGAGGCGGCCGAGGCCCACCGGCTCGGGGACACCGGCCGGACCACCGGGAAACTGGTCCTGACCGTCGACTGAGGGCCCCGCCGACGCACCACCGGCATCCGACCGGCACCCCGCCGAAGCCCCGCGGACGCCCGCACCGGCACCCCGCCCGAGCCCCACAGACGCCCGCACCGGCGCCCGCCGCAGCCCGCCCGCCCCGCCGCCGTGCGGGGCGGGCGGGCTGCCGCCGCCGGTCGGGCTGAGCGCGCGCCCCCTTCGCTCACGATGCGAAAAAACTCGATCGAGACACGACTTCAATTCAAAGACATATGTCAATCGAACATGCTGGAATTCACTCCATCGGGGGTAACTTGCTGGGGCGGGGAACTGGCTTGCGCCGCCCCGCCGTTGAAGGCTCCCGACCGGTGGCGACCGGTGGAGCGGGTTGGAGGCGATGTCGTCGTGCAGCAGGAAGCCGCCGCGGACACCCCGCACCTGCGCGTCCACCAGAAGCGCGGGTACACGGTGCTGGAGTTCCACGGCGAGATCGACATCGTCGCGGCGGCGGAGATCGCCCCGCACCTCGACCACGCCACGGCGGGCCCCTCCCCGCGGATCGTGCTCGACCTCGGCGCCATCGACTTCTTCGACTGCTCCGGACTGCGCCTGCTCTACCGGGCCCGGGGCCGGGCCCTGGCGCACGGCGGCCACGTCCACCTCGTCTGCACCCACCCGCTGGCGCTGCGCGTCCTGCGCGCCACCGGACTGTCCCGCCTGCTGCCGCCCGCCCCGACGCTGGACGCGGCCCTGGCCCAGCCCGAGGCCGCCTCCGGCTCGTTGTGACCGCGCTCCGGCGGTGCCGTGCGCGCGGCACGGCGGCCGGGACAGGGCAACCCCGGCGCGGACCGCGCGACCGGCCCGGCGCGCAGTGTCACAGGTCGCCGTGCCACAGGTCGCCGTGCCACAGGTCGCCGTGCCACAGGTCGCCGTGCCACAGGTCGCCGTGTCACAGGTCGTCAACAAGGCGGTCTGGCACCGGGTTCGGCGGGAATCCGGTCAGCAGGAAGGAGGACCGTCGACATGACGACTTCCATCAAGCGCCTCCCCCGGCGCCTGCCCGGGTGGGCCAAGGTGCTCACCGCCGTCGTGCTGGTGCTCGTCGTGCTGTTCGCCGGGATCCGGCTGAGCCTGCTGCCGGGCCTGCGCGACGTCTTCGGCACCGAGACCCGTGACCGTTCGGGCCCGGCGCTGCTCGAGTCCATCCAGGACATGAGCCGCTACGACGCCGCCTCCGGCAACTTCCAGGTCGTCGTGGACCTGGAGAAGGACGCCGAATACCTCCCCGACGCGCTGCGCGGCACCCGCACCCTGTACGTGGGGGCGGGCACCGTCGACGCCTACGTCGACCTCGGTCAGGTCGGCGAGAAGGACGTGACGGTCGACGAGGACCGCACGTCGGCCACCCTCAGGCTGCCGCACGCGCGGCTCGGCACCCCGGCGCTGGACCCCGACCGCTCCTACGCGGTCTCCAAGCAGCGCGGCCTCCTCGACCGCCTCGGCGACCTCTTCTCGGACAACCCCAACGGAGAGCAGGCGGTGCAGAAGCTCGCCGTCCGGCACATCGGCGACGCGGCGAAGGACAGCGAACTGACCGCGCGCGCCGAGACCAACACCACGCACATGCTCCAGGGCCTGCTGCGCTCCCTCGGATTCGAGGAGGTGCGCGTGACCTACGGCAGCTGACCGGGCGCCGCTCCCCCGACCGCATCCTCCGATCGTTCGCGGGTAACCGCCCTACTACTCGGGGAAGTTGAGAACTGGAGGACAGCATGGCCCGTGCAGACCTGCGTCCGCGTACCGCCGCCCTGCGCGCACGCGTCTTCGGCCCGCGCACGGCCGGGCCGGAGGAACCGGCGTCCGCCGCGCCTCCGGCACCGCCGGAGAAGGACGCACACCGGCCGCGGACCGGGCGCCGGCCGCTGCCGTTCCCGCTGCGGGCGCTGGCGATGCTGCTGGCCTTCGCGTTCATGGTGGGATTCGCCGTCGTACTGGCCCGGCTGACCCTGGAGCCGTCCCCCGCCTCCGAGGCGCTGGTCCACTCCAACCTGCGGCCGGGCCGCTCGCTCCAGGCCTACCTGGACCAGCCCGAACTGCGGGACGCCGTCAAGCAGATCGGCGGCAACATCCTGCTGGGCGTGCCGTTCGGCGTCCTGGTGCCGGTGGTCGCGCCGCGGGCCCGCGGGATGCTGGGCGTCCTGCTGCTGACGGCGTCCGTCATGCTGCTGGTGGAGTTCGCCCAGGGGGCGCTGGTGACCGGGCGCGCCTTCGACATCGACGACGTCATCCTCAACACGGCGGGAGCGCTGATCGGCTACCTGATCGTGGGCCGCCGGATGAGCCGCGCGGTCCACGCGCGCGCACGACGGGCGTGACGACGCGAAACGGCCGCGGGCAGGACGCCGGGAGCGGAGTGGTTACCGGCGGGACGCCGGGAGCGGAGTGGTTACCGGCGGGACGCCGGGAGCGGAGTGGTTACCGGCGGGACGCCGGGAGCTGAGTGGTTACCGGCGGGACGCCGGGAGCGGCTACGGGCGGGACGTCGGTGCGGCAGCGGCCGCCGCGTGACAGCGGCGGCCGCTGCCGCACGCGCGTGCGGGCCCTGCCGCGCCCGCGCGGGCGGCCCGGCGCGGTGACGACAGGACCTAGCGGGGGCGCCAGGTGTACCGGTCACCGCCCACCCAGCGCACCACGTCGGGGTCGTCGAGGTCGTGGACCGTGATGCCGAAGGAGGCGGCTGCCTGGAGGACGTCGGTGACGTCCCGCGCCTCGCCGACCACTTCGCCGTCGATTTCCACGATGCGGAAGGGCGACGTGCCCGGCTGCACCCCGAGCACCGTGATCCGCGGGTGGGAGATGTAAGGGCTCGCGATTTCGGTCATGTCATAGAGCGTAGAACGCAACCGCCAGTTACGAATCTCCCGGTTCATCCCGTTCCGTCGGCGCCGCTGGCGCCGCTTACCGTCCGCTCGCCGTCCGCTCGCCGTCGAGCAGTTCCAGCACCGCCGCCTCCACCGCGCCCTGGGTGGCGGGGCGCCCGAAGTTCCCGTGCTCCCCGAGCCGGGTGAGCACGGGGGCGATGGTGCGTCCCTGCTCGAAGAGCTCGAAGACACGGGGGTCAATGTAGGAGCTCCGGCACACCGCGGGGGTGTTGCCCAGATAGCGGCTGACCTCGCGGACCGCCCGGCCGGCCTGCCGACGGCGGGCGGCGGCGGTGGCGCGGGCCTCCTTCGTGGTGACGGAGAGGGCGACCGCGGCCAGCACGGTGGCGTGCCAGGTGCGGAAGTCCTTGGCGGTGATGTCGGTGCCGGCCAGCCGCCGCAGGGCCTCGCTGAGATCACCGCCGTGCAGGTCGTGCCAGACGCCGCGCTCCCGGTAGACCAGCAGCCGTTCTCCGCCGCGCCGCCGCCGCAGCTGGGCGCGCACCACGGCGTGGGCCTGGTCGTCCACCAGCGCGCGGACGGTCTCGGTGCCGCCCTTGGCCGGGAAGTGGAACGCGAGTTCGCCGCGGCCGCAGGTGACGTGCTCGCGGAGCATGGTCGTCAGGCGTACGTCTCGCTGGTCCTGGTGTGCCGGTCGCTGCCGATGCGGAAGAAGCCGAGGTCCAGCAGGCGTACCGCGCACGCGGTGACACGGGCCCGGCCCAGGCCGCGCGCGGTGAGGTCGGCGGAGATCCGGGCGCGCAGGTCGGGCAGGGCGCGGGCGACCTCGCGGACGTGCTCGTGCTTGCACTGCTCCTGCCGGGCCCGGAAGAGCTCGTGGTAGAGGTACTGGCGGCGACCGGCGTCGTCGGTCCCGACGGCCTGGAGGTGGCCGTTGGGCCAGGGGCAGATCCACACGTCGCGCCAGGCGGGCGGAATGGTCAGGGCCCGGATCCGGGCGAGCTGCCCGGGGTCGGTGAGCGGCTCGCCGTGCTGGTCCCGGTAGCGGAAGCCCCGGCCGGAGCGGACGCGGGTGAAGCCGGGCAGGTCCCAGGAGCTCGTCCGCAGCCTCCGCATCGGGCTCACGGACGGCGCCAGCCGTCGTCGGGGAGGTGCGAGCCGGCCTGCGGGCCCATCCTCAGCATGCCGCCGTCGACGCTCCAGGAGGCGCCGGTGACGTACGAGGCGTCCGGCCCGGCCAGGAAGGCGATCACCGCGGCGACCTCACGGGCGTCGCCGGGCCGGCCCAGCGGGATGCCGGGGCGGTCGACGGTCCGTACGTCGGTGTCCTCCTGCCCGGTCATGGGCGTGGCGATCTCACCGGGCGCCACGGCGTTGACGGTGATCCCGTACTCGGCGAGTTCCAGCGCCATGACCTGGGTGAGCAGGCCGAGACCGCCCTTGGCCGCGCAGTACGGCGCGGCACCGACGCGCGGCTGGTGCTCGTGCACGGAGGTGACGTTGACGATCCGGCCCCCGTCGCCCTGCCGGATCATGTGCCGCGCCGCCTTCTGCCCGCACAGGAACGGGCCGAACAGGTCGACGTCCAGCACCCGGCGCACGTCGTCCGGCTCCAGGTCGAGGAACGGCGTCATGGTGCCCGTACCCGCGTTGTTGACCAGCACGTCGAGGCGGCCCAACCGGTCGCACAGCTCGTCGACGGTGTCGGCGGCGGCGGGCAGCCGGGTGAGGTCCAGGTGCGCGACGGCGGCCCGCCGGCCGTGCGCGCGGACCTCCTCGGCGGTCTCCTCGGCGCCCTTCTCGTCGGTGTGCCAGGTGATGCCGATGTCCATCCCGGCCTCGGCGAGGCGTACGGCGGTGGCGCGGCCGATGCCGGAGTCGGCACCCGTGACCAGGGCCACCTCGGGGCGGCGGGCGGTGGGGGCGGACATCGATGGGCCTCCTCGTGACGGGCGAGGGTGGTGGGACGTCGCAGTACCCCGGCGCACGGCGGACAAACCGTCCGACGGGATGCCGGGCGAACCCCAGGGCGGACCCCGGGGCGAACCGCGGGGCGAACCGTCGGACTGCCCGCCGGGGGAGCCACCGGGCGCAGGACCGGGTGGGGCGCCGGACGGATCGTCGCCCCGCCGTGCGGGTCGCGCCGTGCTGGGGAACTCTGGAGCGAGCGAGGAGGTGGCGATGGATCCCGTCGAAGCCCTGGAGCGGATCGCCTTCCTGCTGGAGCGGTCGCTGGCGCCGACGTACCGGGTGCGCGCCTTCCGTACCGCGGCCCGGGTGCTGGGGCGGCTGCCGGCGGCGGAGGTCGAGGAACGGGCGGCCAGGGGCACGCTGGAGTCGCTCAAGGGCGTCGGCCCGAAGACGGCCCAGGTGGCGCGTGAGGCGCTCGCCGGGCGCGTCCCGGCCTACCTGGAGAAGCTGGAGGGCGAGGCCGGGCAGCCGCCCGTGGACGACGGTGGGCGGCTGCGGGCGCTGCTGCGCGGCGACTGCCATGTGCACTCCGACTGGTCCGACGGCGGCAGCCCGATCGAGGAGATGGGCCGCACGGCGGCCGCGCTCGGCCACGAGTGGGCGGCGCTCACCGACCACTCGCCGCGCCTGACGGTGGCCCGCGGACTCTCCCCGGACCGGCTGCGCCGCCAGCTGGAGGTGGTCGAGGAGCTGAACGCGGCCTGGGCGCCGTTCCGGCTGCTGACCGGCATCGAGTGCGACATCCTCGACGACGGCTCCCTCGACCAGGAGCCGGAGCTGCTGGAGCGGCTCGACGTCGTGGTGGTGTCCGTCCACTCCAAGCTGCGCATGGACTCCCGGGCGATGACCCGCCGCATGGTGCGGGCCGTCCGCGATCCGCACGCCGACGTGCTCGGTCACTGCACCGGGCGGCTGGTGACCGGGCGGGGGCGGCCGGAGTCGCAGTTCGACGCCGACGAGGTGTTCGCGGCGTGCGCGGAGTCGGGCACCGCCGTGGAGATCAACAGCCGGCCCGAGCGGCTCGACCCGCCCCGGCGGCTGCTGCGCCGGGCCGTCGAGGCCGGAGTCCTCTTCTCCGTCGACACCGACGCGCACGCGCCCGGCCAGCTGGACTGGCAGATCCTCGGCTGCGCACGCGCCGAGGAGTGCGCCGTGCCCGCCGAGCGGGTGGTCACCACCTGGCCGGTGACGGACCTGCTGGCCTGGACGCGGGAGGGCCGGATTCCGGCGGGCGTGGCGGGCGCCTGACGTGGTACCCGGGCCACGGCCCCCGTCAGGTGCGGGGAGCACGAGCACCCGAGCGTACGGGCGTCCCGGCGACCGGCCGACCGGGCACGGCGGACGGCAGCGCCCCGGACGTACGCCACGGTGCCGGACGCCGACGCCGTCTGCCGGGCCGGGTCACCCGAGGGCCCGGGGCTCGTCGTGCGTCCGGACCCGGGCGCCCGCGAGAGAAAGGACCACGGATGGAACGCGCCGCCGTCTTCGACGTCGACGGCACCCTCGTCGACACCAACCACCTGCACGTCGTGACCTGGTGGGAGGCGTTGCGCCAGGCCGGGCACCGGGTGCCGATGCACGCCGTGCACCGGGCGATCGGCCTCGGGTCCGCCGACCTGATCGCCCATCTGCTGGGCGAGGACCGCGACCGCGACGAGGACGCCGGGCTGAGCGCCGCCCACAAAACCCTCTACGGCCAGTACTTCGACCGCCTGCCCGCCCTGCGCGACGCCGGACCGCTGCTGAAGCGGCTGCACGGCGACGGCTGGACGGTCGTGCTCGCCACCTCGGCGAGCGGGGCGGAGCTGTCGGCGCTGCGGCGCGCCCTCGACGCCGACGAGGCGATCACGGCCACGGCCAGCGCGGACGACGTGGAACGGGGCAAGCCGGCACCGGAGCCCGTCGAGCACGCCCTGGAGCTGGCCGGGGTGCCCGCCGAGCGGGCCGTCCTGGTCGGCGACACCGTCTGGGACATGCGGGCCGGCCGCCGGGCCGGCGTGCGCTGCGTGGGCGTCCTGTGCGGCGGCATCCCGCGCGCCGACCTGGAGGAGGCGGGCGCGCAGGCGGTCTACGCCGACCCGGCCGACCTGCTGGCCTCCCTGGGGGACAGCCCACTGGCATGAGCGACCCGGCCGAGACGAGCAGGACGGAAGGAACCGGGGCCCGCTGGGCCGGGACGCTGCGCCGGGAGGCGGGCGCCGCCGGCCGTGCGGTGCGGGCGGCCTGGAGCGGCCCCGGACGGGAGCGCGACCTGGTCGTGCAGTCGCTCAAGGCGACGCTGGCGGCGGTGCTCGCCTGGTTCGTGGCGAGCGACTGGCTGAGCGATCCGATGGCCCTGATGGCGCCCTGGGTGGCGCTGGTGCTGGTGCGGACCACGGTGTACGGCTCGCTGCGGCAGGCCGCCCAGCAGTGGACGGCGATCTGCGCGGGCACGCTGCTCGCGTCGGCGGCGCAGGCCCTGACCGGGGACACCCTGGGCGCGCTCGCCCTGTGCGTGCCGCCGCTGACGCTGCTGGCGCACTGGCCCCGCTTCGGCGACCAGGGCGTCTACGCGGCGACCACGGCGGTGTTCACCCTGGCGTCGGGCGCGGTGTCGGGGCCGGCGGTGGGGCACCGGGTGGGGCAGGCGGCGCTCGGCGCGGTGATCGGCGTGGCCGTGAACGCGCTCGTGCTGCCGCCGGTGCACCTGCGGGACGTACGGGAGAACCTCGCGGCGCTGGCCCGGGAGGCGGGCGGGACGCTGCACGCGGTCGCCGCCGGGCTGGCGGACGGCGACTGGGACGCGGCCACGGCCGCCGACTGGTCGCGCGCCGCCGACCGGCTGGAGCGGCGGCACGAGGGGCTGCGGTCGGCACGGGGCTGGAGCCGGGAGAGCCTGCGGCTGACCACCGGACCGCTGCGCGCGCTGCACCGGGTGCCGCTCGATGTGCCACCGGAGTCGGAGGACGCCCGCTGGGGCCGGGTGACGGGCCATGTCGCGGCCCTCACCCGCACCCTCGCGGTCGCCGCCGACGACGACCGTACGCCCGCCCCGCCGCAGGCGGCGGCCCTGCGGATCTACGCCCGGCTGCTGCACCTGATCGGCGACGCCTCCGAGGCCGAGGGCGAGCGGTTCCTGCCGGCGGGCATCGGCGGGCACCCGGCCGACGGCAGCCGGGCGGGGACGAAGCGGGAGACGGAGCGGGAGACGGGGACGGAGCAGGAGACGGAGACGGAGCGGGAGACGGGGACGGAGCGGGAGATGGAGGAGCTGCGGGCCCGGCTGCAGGACAGTCTGCGCGACCACGCCGGGCAGGGCGCGGCGCACACGGCCGTTCTCGCGACGCTGCTGCTCCAGGCGGAGAACCTCTGGGTCGAGGTCCTGCCGGGCGCCCGCCGGAGAAGCCGGGCGGGGTGACGCGGATCACCACGGAGACGGGCGGAAGGAGGGAACAGCCGCCGGTGGTTCACCGTTGAACAGCGCGTGGGTGCGGAGGGGACAGTGTCCCCGGGCCTCACCTTTTGCCCACAGGGACGATCGTTCGGCTGAAGCCCTGTGGAGTCTTTCGCCGAGAGGCGACCGCCCTCCGCACCCACCACCGAGCCGCCCCGACCGTGATCCCCCGTCCGGTCGGGGCTTTCTCATACCCTCCGGTCGCCCGCCCTCCCCCTGATCGCCTCTCCCCCGATCGCCTCCCCCGGATCCGTCCGTCTCCTGGTCCGTCCGTTCGCGGTTCTGTCCGTTCGCGGTTCTGTCCGTTCGCGGTTCTGTCCGTTCGCGGTTCCGTCCGTTCGCGGTTCCGCCGGTGCCGCGGCGTGGGGCTTGACTTCGAGGGCGCTCCAATTCGTAGCGTTCCGGTCATGAACACCGCACAGCACGCGATCGGTTCGGGATTCGGCGCCCGGAGCACCGCCGACGACGTCCTCGCCGGCCTCGACCTGACCGGGCGGCTCGCCCTCGTCACCGGCGGCTACTCGGGCCTCGGTCTGGAGACCACCCGGGCGCTGGCGAAGGCCGGTGCCCGGGTCGTGGTCCCCGCCCGCCGCCCGGCCACCGCCGAGGAGAACCTGGCCGGCGTCGACGGCGTCGAGGTGGACGAACTGGACCTGGGCGACCTGGACAGCGTCCGCGCCTTCGCCGACCGCTTCCTCGCCTCGGGCCGCGGTCTCGACCTCGTCATCGGCAACGCGGGCATCATGGCCTGCCCCGAGACCCGGGTCGGACCGGGCTGGGAGGCCCAGTTCGCCACGAACCACCTCGGTCACTTCGCCCTCGTCAACCGGCTCTGGCCGGCGATCGAGCCCGGCGGCGCCCGCGTGGTCTCCGTCTCCTCCCGCGGCCACCACTTCTCCGGCATGCGCTGGGACGACGTCCACTGGCGGCAGGGCTACGACAAGTGGCAGGCGTACGGTCAGGCGAAGACGGCGAACGTCCTGTTCGCCGTCCACCTCGACCGGCTGGCCCGGGACCGGGGCGTGCGCGCCTTCGCCCTCCACCCCGGCGGCATCCTCACCCCTCTCCAGCGGCACCTGCCGAAGGAGGAGATGGTGGCGAACGGCTGGATCGACGAGGCCGGCAACCCGCTGAACCCCGAGGGCTTCAAGTCGCCGCAGCAGGGGGCGGCCACCCAGGTGTGGGCGGCGACCTCGCCCCGGCTGGCCGGGATGGGCGGGGTCTACCTGGAGGACTGCGACATCGCCGAGCCCGCCCGCCCGGGGGACGGCGCGCGCTCCGGTGTCAAGGACTGGGCACGGGACCCGGAGCAGGCCGCCCGGCTGTGGGCGCTGTCGGCGGAGCTGACGGGGGTGGACGCCTTCGCCCGGCCCTGACCACCGTCGCGGAACACCGTCGCGGAACACCGTCGCGCGACCGCCGTCCCGCGAACTCCCTGCCGCGGAACTCCGCGCCGCACGCGCCCCTCGCCTCGCCTCCCGGTCGTCCCTCCCGCGTCGTCCCACGGCACCGGGGTACTCGGGGCGCTCGACGCGGACGCGGTGAGAGGAGCGGACGGTGGGCAACGGGTCGGGCAGGAAGGTCGTGGTCACGGGCGCGACCGGCAATGTCGGCACCAGCGTGGTGCGGCGGCTGGCGGAGGATCCCGAGGTCGGGTCGGTCGTGGGGCTGGCCCGGCGCATCCCGGACTGGTCGCCGCCGAAGACGCGGTGGTCGGCGGTCGACCTGGCGTCGGAGGAGGCCGAACTGGACGGCCTGTTCGAGGGCGCCGACGCGGTGGTGCACCTGGCGTGGGCGTTCCAGCCGACGCACGATCCGGCGGTGACCTGGCGGACGAACGTGCTGGGGAGCATCCGGGTCTTCGAGGCGGTGGCCGCCGCACGGGTGCCCGCACTGGTGCACGCCTCGTCCGTGGGCGCGTACTCACCGGGGCCGAAGGACCACGCGGTGGACGAGTCCTGGCCGACCCACGGGTGGCCGGACGCCGCGTACTGCCGGGAGAAGGCCTACCTGGAGCGGACCCTGGACACCTTCGAGCGGGACCATCCGACCCTCCGGGTGGTGCGGATGCGCCCGGGCTTCCTGTTCCAGCGGGAGTCCGCCAGCGAGCAGCGCCGCATCTTCGGCGGCCGGTTCCTGCCCGGGCCGGCCGTCCGCCCCGGGCTGCTGCCCTTCCTGCCGGACGTCCCGGGGCTGCGGGTGCAGGTGCTGCACACCGACGACGCGGCCGAGGCGTACCGGCTCGCCGTGCGCACCGATGTGCGCGGCGCGTTCAACCTGGCCGCCGATCCGCCGGTCGACGCCGGGCTCCTGGGCGAGATGTTCGACGCCCGCCCGGTGCGCCTGCCCCGTACGGCCGCCCGTTCGGCGATCGCCGCCGCCTGGAACCTCCACCTGCTCCCCGCCTCCCCCCACCTCTTCGACGCGGTCCTGCGCCTGCCCCTGATGGACTGCACCCGCGCCCGCGTCGAACTCGGCTGGCGCCCCGAGCGGGCGGCGACGGACGTCCTGGAGGAGTTCCTGCGCGGGATGCGGGCCGGAGCGGGCGCGCCGACCGAGCCGATGCGCGGGCGGAAGGTGGGCTGACGGGCCTGGAACGGGCTCCTGGACCGCAGCGCACGCAGCGCTGATCCGGCGCCTGGCGTACACGGGGAGGACGTGTACGCCAGGCGTCGGATCAGGGGCCGTGGGCGTGAGGCTCTGGAGGTACCGGGGGCGGACGGGCCGCTCAGCCGGTCGGCTCGTCCGGGACCGGGTGTTCGGGGTGGACGGTGGCCGCCCGGGGGGCGCCCTTGCGGCCCGTGCCCGCTTCGTCCGTGTCGGGGACGTCGGCGGCGGATTCCTCGTCCGTCCCCTCGTCCTCGCCGGGAGCGACCTCCCAGGGGTCCTCGCCCTCGGAGGCCTGCTGGTCGGGCAGGTCGCGCGGGACCGGTGGGCCGTTCTCGCCGGGTCCTTCGAGACGGTGGTCGGTCACGGGAGCTCCCTTCGGGGTCGTAGGGCGGGGCTCACGCGAGTACCTCCGGCCCCGGCGGCGAAACGTCAGTGCGGGGCGCGTTCCGCCAGGGCCGTGCGCCAGGCGGGCGGCGGGCCGCCGGGCAGCGGCTCGGGCCGTCGGCCGCCCCGCGCGAAGAAGTCGGCGAGCGGCAGGATGGCGGCTCCCACCGTGACCGCGTCGGGGCCGAGCCGGCCCAGCTCGACGGTGACCTTCTCCGCCGGGTGGCGCAGGGCGTACGCGGTGGCGTGGCGGCGTACGGCGGGCAGGAAGCGGGTGCCGAGCCGGAGGCCGGCCCAGCCACCGACGAGGATGCGCTCCGGCTGGAAGAGGTTGATCAGGTCGGAGAGCCCCGCGCCCAGGTACTCGGCGGTCTCCTCCAGGACCGCGAGGGCGACGGGGTCGGGGGCGGCGCCGTCGGCCGGGTAGGCGGCGGCGAGCATCGCGGTCAGCGCGGTCTCCTCGTCGGCGCCCTCGGGCGGCCGGCCGCCCTCCTCGCGCCAGCGGGCCAGCAGCGCCTCGGCGCCCGCGTAGGCCTCCAGGCAGCCGAGTGCCCCGCAGCGGCAGCGGCGCCCCCGCACCCGGACGGTCAGGTGCCCCCACTCGACGGCCCGGCCGTGCTCGACGTCGGGGGTGACGAGGCAGGCGCCGACGCCGGAGCCGAAGAGGACGACGCAGGCGGTGCGGGCGCCGCGCCCGCCGCCGAACCACATCTCGGCCTGCCCGAGGGTCCGGGCGCCGTTGTCGATGAGGTACGGCACGGTGCCGGGCAGCGGGGAGCCCTCGCGGAGCAGTTCCTCCAGGGGGACGGCGTCCCAGCCGATCGTCTGGCCGTGCACGACGGCGCCCCGGTCGGGGGTGCGTTCGACGATGCCCGGGACGCCGATGCCGACGCCCAGGAGCCGCTCGGCCGCGATCCCCGCGGCGTCCAGCACCTCGGCGACACCGTCGCGGACGTGGCCGACGATGCCGTCGACCTCGTACCGCCGCTGCTCCAGGGGGCGTTCGGCGCGGGCCAGTTCGGTGAGGGTCAGGTCGAACAGCTCGATCCGCACGCGGGTCTCGCCGATGTCGACACCGATCATGTGTCCACTGCCGGGGGCGACGCGCAGGAGCGTGCGGGGCCGGCCGCCGTCGGAGTCGACGCTGCCGGCCTCCTCCACCAGTCCGTCGGCGACCAGGTCGGCCACGACGTTGCTGACGGAGCCGGAACTCAGGCCGGTGGCCGGACCGAGTTCGAACCGGCTCAGGGGCCCGTCGAAGTAGAGCCGTTGCAGGACGGCCGTACGGTTGGCCCGCCTGAGATCGCGTACCGTACGCCCGTTGCGCCCTGCCATGTGGCTCCTTTCACACCCTGCCCGACCTGCAACCTACCGCCGGCAGGGCTCGTCGCGACATTCACCCACCCCTTAGTTCACGCTGTGAGCCAAGGGGTCGAACGCCCTCTGCGACACCCGAGAAAACCATTGGCCCCTCTGTGGATCTACGATTACCGTAGGCACCTGCCTAGCATCCCTAGGTTTGCCCGGACCGCACCCCAGGAGGGTTCCCGATGAGGCCACTCACCGAGAAGGACATCCGCGACTCGTTCGTGAACTGCTCGAAAGGCGAGGCCAAACGGCTGGCCGTGCCGCGCGACCTCGACGAGCGCCCCTGGGACGACCTGGACTTCCTCGGCTGGCGAGATCCGGGCGCTCCCGACCGCAGTTATCTCGTCACCGAGCGGAGCGGCGGGCTCGTGGGCGTGACCCTGCGCTCCCCGTCCTCGCAGCGCGGCTTCCTGCACCGCAGCATGTGCTCGTTGTGCCTGACCACGCACCCCGGCGGCGGCGTCTCGCTGATGACGGCGCGCAAGGCGGGCACGGCGGGCCGCGAGGGCAACTCGGTGGGGCTGTACATGTGCACCGACCTGGCCTGTTCGCTGTACGTCCGGGGCAGGAAGAAGCCGGACGCGGGAGGCCGCTTCGAGGAGAGCCTCACCCTTGCGGAGCAGATCGCCCGGACCACCGGCAACCTGTCCGCCTTCCTCGACAAGCTCGACGCCCGACCCACCCGACCCGCCTGACCCACCCGACCCGCCTGACCCGCCAGGCCCGCCAGGCCCGCCAGGCCCGCCCTACGGTCCCCGCCCGGTGCGGCTGGTGCTCCCCGCAGTGGTACGGCAACCTGGCGAGGGTGGCCGGAAAACGCTCACACGGGCGTGCCGCTTCCCGCCGATGAGCCCTCACCGGGCGACGAATGAGACGTTCGAGGCACCTGAGGAACGGGAACTGGCCAAAGAATGGCAGACGTACGAGAACGTGCCGCACCGCTCGTGCGGCTGGTCAAGCGGCACCGGGAACCCGTGGTCGTGCAGGCGCTGCGATCCGCCGCGGCGGCGACGATCGCCTACGTCATCGCGCTGCGTCTGAGTCCCGAGGCCGCTCCGCTCACCGCGCCGCTGACCGCGCTGCTCGTCGTCCAGGTCACCCTGTACGCGACGCTCACCAACAGTGTGCGGCGGGTCAACGCGGTGGTCGCGGGGGTGCTCGTCGCCATCGCGTTCAGCCTGCTGGTGGGCCTGACGTGGTGGAGTCTCGCGCTGGTGATCGTGGCCGCACTGGCCGTCGGTCACCTGGTGCGCGTCGACGAGTACGTGCAGGAGGTGGCGATCAGCGCCATGCTGGTGCTGGGCGTCACCACGGTCGGGGACACGGCCTGGGCGCGCGTGCTGGAGACGGTGATCGGGGCCGTGGTCGGACTCGGCATCAACCTGCTGCTGCCGCCCCCGGTGTGGGTGGAGGAGGCCGGCGAGTCCATCGAGGGGCTGGCCCGCCGGGTGCGGCAGATGATGCTGCGGATCGGCGACCAGGCCTCCGGGCACACGCCGTTCGTGGAGGCGGCCGCCCGGCTGCACGAGGCGCGCCGCCTGGACCACGACATCGTCCAGGTGGACGCGGCCCTGCGGCAGGCCGAGGACAGTCTGCGGCTCAATCCCCGGGTGCGCGAGGGCGTGCTGCACCGGGTGGTGCTGCGCACCGGTCTCGACACGCTGGAGATCTGCACCGTGGTGCTGCGGGTGCTCGCCCGCACCCTCACCGACCTCGCCAAGGAACGCGAGCCCAAGCCGCTGTTCCCGGAGGAGACGGGCAACACCCTGGAGCGGCTGCTGTCGGAGATCGCCGACGCCGTGGTCAGCTTCGCGGTCCTGGTCACCACCCACGTCAGCCACGACGCGGACGCCGCCGAGGAGCGGCTCTCCGCCGAGCTGCGGCAGGCCGCCGCCACCCGGGACAAACTGGCCCAGCTGCTGCTGGAGGGGCTCCAGCACGACGCCCGTCAGTGGCAGCTGCACGGCGCGGTGCTCACCGAGGTCAACCGCATGATCGACGAGCTCGACACCGAGCACCGCACCCGCCGTCTCCTGGAGGAACTGGACAGCGCGACCCGCGAGCAGCGCGGCCGCCTGCCGTGGCTGGCCCGGCTGCGCGAGCGGATCCACTCCTACCTGCGCGTTCCCGACCGGCTGCGGCGGAAGCGGTCGAAAGCGACCCAGCGCTCCGGCTGACGACACGGCCTTCGGACGCGGGGCGGCGAGGGGCCGCCCCGGCTGCGAGGCGGTGACAGCCCGCCGCGACCGCGAGACGGTGGGAAGCCGCCCCGGCTACGAGGCGGTGACAGCCCGCCGCGACCGCGAGACGGTGGGAAGCCGCCCCGGCTACGAGGCGGTGACAGCCCGCCGCAACCGCGAGACGGTGGGAAGCCGCCCCGGCTACGAGGCGGTGACAGCCCGCCGCAACCGCGAGACGGTGGGAAGCCGCCCCAGCTGCGAGGCGGTGAGAGCCCGCCGCAACCGCGAGACGGTGGGAAGCCGCCCCAGCTGCGAGGCGGTGACAGCCCGCCGCAACCGCGAGACGGTGGGAAGCCGCCCCGGCTACGGGGCGGTGACAGCCCGCCGCAACCGCGAGACGGTGGGAAGCCGCCCCGGCTACGGGGCGGTGAGAGCCCGCCGCAACCGCGAGACGGTGGGAAGCCGCCCCGGCTACGGGGCGGTGAGAGCCCGCCGCAACCGGGGACCGGGAGAGGCCGCCCTGCCCACGAGGCGGTGAGCGGCATCCCGGGCCGCGGGCCGTGCCCGGGATTTTGCGCTCGGCGCTCCCGGCACGCCAGGGTGGTCGTCACCGGAGGGGACAACCGTGGCCCACGACGACCTCAAGGTGCGGAGCATGGGCAGTGGGACGGGAGCGGCGCGCGGCGGCCTGGGCAGGCGCCGTTTCTTCGCAGCGCTCGGGGCGTTCGGAGCGGCCACCGCGGGCCCGGCCGCCCTGACCGCCCTGACCGCCCTGGCCTCGCTGACCGGCTGCGCGCGCGACGCCTCCGGCGCCCCACGGGGCGAGGGGGAGACTCCGGGCGCCGCACCGCCCGGGTCGTCCCCCTCGCCCCGTGCCCCGGAGTCCGCAGCCACGGACTCCGGGGCCTCGCGGCGGTCTGTCGGCCTCCGCCCGCTGTACCTCGGCACCTACACGTCCGTCGAGGGCGGCGGCCGGGGCGTCGGGGTCGCCGCGTACGACCCCGCGTCGGGCCGGATCACCGGCCGGGGCACGGTCACGGGCGTCCGGGACCCGTCGTACCTCGCGGTGCACCCGGACGGCCGGACGCTGTACGCGGTCCAGGAGCGCGAGCGCGGCGCCGTGACCGCCGTACGCCTGTCGGACCGCACGGTGCTGGGCACCCGGTCGACGGGCGGGGCGCATCCCTGCCATCTGTCCGTGCATCCGGGCGGGCGCTGGCTGCTGAGCGCGGACTACGGCTCGGGCAGCGTCACCGTGCACCCGATCGACACCACGGGGGCGCTCGGCGCGCGCACCGACCGGGTCGTCCACGACCGTCCGGAACCGGGCCCCGGCCAGGACGGACCGCACGCGCACCAGATCCTCACCGCGCCGGACGGCGGTCACGTCCTCGCCGTCGACCTCGGCACCGACACGGTCCACACCTACCGTCTCGACGACGGGTCCGGCACGCTCGGCGAGGTCGCGCAGGCGCACACCCGGCCGGGCGCCGGCCCGCGCCACCTCGCCTTCCACCCCGGGGGCCGGTACGCCTACCTGGCCAACGAGACGGACGACACGGTCGCGGTCTGCGCCTACGAGCCGTCCACCGGCCGGCTGACGATCGGCGGGCCGCAGTCCACCGGGTCGACCACGGGCACCAACTACCCGGCGCAGTTCGCCGTGACGCCGGACGGCGCGTACGCCTACCTCGCCAACCGGGGCGACGACACGCTGGCGCGGTACGCCGTGGAGGCGGCCGGGGCCCGGCTGCGGCTGCTCGGCACGGTGCCGGTGGGCGGGGACTTCCCCCGGCAGATCGCCCTCTCGCCGGACGGGAGCCTGCTGTTCGCCGCGAACCAGCGCTCCGGCACGGTCAGCGTCTTCCGGGTGGACGCCGCCACCGGGGAGCTCCGGCGCGCGGGCGAGCCGTTCGCCTCACCCGTCGCCGTCTGTGCGCTGCCGCTGTAGGGCGCGCGTGCAGGAGGCCGAGCTCGCCTGGGAGAGCAGCACGTGCATGCGCTCGGTGAGCTGGCCGACGTCGTCGGCGGGGGCGTGGAAGGGCAGGCGTACGTCGCCGTGGGCGCGGGCCCGTTCGATGCGCAGCGTGAGGCCGTGCCGGTCGACGGCGAGCGGCTGGACGCGGACGGCACCGTGCAGGCTGTCGTGCCGGACGAGCCGGGTGAGCCGCTCCACGGCGTCGGGGTGGGCGTCCGCGAGGTGCGTGAGCAGGTGCGCCTCGGCGGTGGCCAGCGGGTCGGGCGCGGCGGCGGCGAACTCGTCGAGGTCGACGACGACCGCCCCGGAGGGTTGTTTCAGGACGACCCGGGTTGCGTGGAAGGCGAGAGCGCCGTCCTCCGGGGCGAACCAGCCCGCGAGCCAGAGCCGGGCGCGGATGCGGCTGCGGACCGGGACGGGCGCGACGTCCGCGAACTCCAGTACCGCGGACGGCTCGCCGCGCGGGGCGCAGATCGCCGCCGTGACCAGGGCGCTGTCCTCGGGCACGTCCAGGTGGACCCGCCCGTCCTCGCCGACGGTGTGCGCGCCGACGAACTCCTCGCGGCCGCCGTCCGCGGTCACCGCGCACGACCACGAGGCGGCGAGCACCGACCGGGCTCGCTCGGCCGCGGCGGGCGCGGCGAACCAGCTGTGGCTGTCATCCATCCCAGAACCTCCTTAGGTAAGCCTTGCCTAACCTATCGAAGATCCGCGAGAACGCCAACCGTGCGGGCCGCACCCGTCCCCTTCGTCACGTCGTCGGCACACCACGCCGGGCGTCATCCGGCCGGCGACACGACCCCCAGCAGCGCCCGCGCGCACAGCTCCCGCACCTGCTCCCGCGACAGCGCCGCGTCCGTCCCCCGGAGCCACTCCAGGCACACCGCCGTGATGAACGCCAGCCAGCCGCGCACCGCCAGCCGGACGTCGGCCCGCTCCCCGAGCAGTGGGCCGAACTCGGGGTCGGCGGCCAGGGCCGTGAGGATCTGGCGCTCCTGGGCCGCGAGGGCGCGCCGGTACACCCGGCGCACCGCCTGGTCGCCGGCCGCGTCGGCCCGGTGGAAGGCCCGGTAGCCGTGGGCATGGGCGTGGACGTACTCGAGGTAGGCGTCCAGCCCGGCGGTGAGCTGCTCGCGGACGGGGACGCCGGGGACCGCCGCCGTCATGCGCAGCATCCGCTCGCTCTCCCGCTCGACGACCGCGGCGAAGAAGTCCCGCTTGGTCGGGAAGTAGTGGTACAGCAGCCCCCGGGAGACCCCGGCGATCTCGGCGACCTGCTCGATCCACACCTCGTCGTACGGACTGTCCGAGAACAGGCGCGCCCCGACCGAGAGGAGCTGTTCCCGGCGCTCTGCGGTGCTGAGACGGCGCCGTGCGCGCTCCCCCTGGTTCGCGGCCATGCCCGCACCTTACTTGACGCCGGTTCAACAACCGGACGAGACTGGCCGCGCTATTGAACTGACGTACAACACGCTCAACTGCCGCTGGATCAAGGGAGATCGCGTCATGGCGGAGACGACGGCCGGCACCGGGACCGGGGCGACGGCCGGGAGGGAGGGGGGCGGCAGGACGGCCGGGGACGCACTGCCCAGGGGGTTCCGCGGCGCCGAGGCCGGGTGGCCGGAACTGCACCGCATCCCGCACCCGCCGTACCGGGTCCCGCTCCTCGGTGACGTGCTGGGCGCGAACCCGCGGACGCCCCTCCAGGACTCCCTGCGGCACGCCCGGCGACTGGGTCCGGTCTTCCGGCGCCGCGCCCTCGGGCGGGAGGTCGTCTTCGTGTGGGGCGCGCGGCACGCGGCCGACCTGGCGGACGAGACGCGGTTCGCCAAGCACGTGGGACTGGGCGTGGCCAACCTGCGGCCGGTGGTCGGCGACGCCCTGTTCACGGCGTACAACCACGAACCCAACTGGCAGTTGGCGCACGACGTGCTCGCTCCCGGGTTCAGCCGGGAGGCGATGGGCGCCTACCACCCGATGATGCTGGACGTGGCGGAGCGGCTGACCGCGCACTGGGACGGCGCGGCGCTCGCGGGGCGGGCGGTGGACGTGCCCGGCGACATGACCAAGCTGACCCTGGAGACCATCGCCCGCACCGGATTCGGGCACGACTTCGGCTCCTTCGAGCGCTCCCGGCCGCATCCCTTCGTGACCGCCATGGTGGGCACGCTCGGCTACGCGCAGCGGCTGAACACCGTTCCCTCGCCCAGGCTGTTGTGGCGCGCGGCGCGGCGCAACGAGGCCGACCGGGCCTGCCTCGACCGGACCGTGGACGACCTGGTGCGGGCCCGCCGCGCGGGCGGGCGCGGTGAGGGCGACCTGCTCGACCGGATGCTGGAGACCGCCCACCCCGACACCGGGGAACGGCTGTCGGCCGAGAACGTGCGGCGCCAGGTCATCACGTTCCTGGTCGCGGGCCACGAGACCACCTCGGGCGCGCTCTCGTTCGCCCTCCACCACCTCGCCCGGCACCCGGACGTCGCCGCCCGCGCCCGCGCCGAGGTGGACCGGGTGTGGGGGGACGCGGCGGCGCCCGGATACGACCAGGTCGCCCGTCTGCGGTACGTCCGCCGGGTGCTGGACGAGTCGCTGCGGCTGTGGCCGACGGCGCCCGCGTTCGCACGGGAGGCCCGTGAGGACACCGTGCTGGCCGGGGAGCATCCGATGCGCCGCGGGGCGTGGGCACTGGTGCTGACGCCGATGCTGCACCGCGATCCCGAGGTGTGGGGCGACGACGCCGAGCGGTTCGACCCGGACCGCTTCGAGGCGGGGGCGGTCCGCGCCCGTCCCCCGCACACCTACAAGCCGTTCGGTACGGGGGCGCGGGCGTGCATCGGGCGCCAGTTCGCGCTGCACGAGGCCACGCTCGTGCTCGGCCTGCTGCTGCGCCGCTACGATCTGCGCCCCGACCCTGACTACCGGCTGCGGGTGACCGAGCGGCTCACCCTGATGCCGGACGGTCTGCGGCTGCGCCCGGAGCGTCGCACGGCTCCCGCGGCTCCGGCCGGGGCGGAGGAGGGGTCAGGGCCCCGCCGTCCAGTGCGCGGGGCGGGTGAGTGACCGCGGCAGCCGGGTCCCGGCACTCCCCCGGGCCGCGGTGAGCTGCGGCTGGGTCAGGAAGATCGCGCCGGTGAGGTCGGCGTCCGTGAGGTCGGTGCCGCGCAGGTCGGCGCCGATGAGGTCCGCGCCGCGCAGATCGGCGCCGGTGAGGTCGGCGGCGGTCAGCCAGGCCCCCCGCAGGTTCGCCCCGCGCAGGTCGGCGCCCTTCAGGCGGGCGCCCATGAGGTCGGCGTTGCGGCGTTCCTTCTTCCGGCCGGGTAGGCCGGCGCGGGCCAGTTCGCTGGTCCTCAGCAGCAGGGCGTTGACGTGCTGGCGGTGGGCCGGCACGTCCAGGGCGACGAGGTCCCCGGCGGTGCGCCGGGTGAGCCGTTCGGTGTCGTCGAGCGCGCGGCGCAGCCGGGCGTGGAGGGGGCGGGCGGCGGGCAGGGCGAGTGCCTCGGTGAGGTAGTACAGCAGTTCGTGGAGGTGGCGGACCACCGGGAAGACCTCGGCCATGAGGCGGGCCTGCTCCCGGTCGGCGGTGCGCCGGTCCCGGCCGCCGAAGGTGACCTGCGAGACCTTCTGCCCCGCGCCGAAGCAGTCGTAGACCGTGCAGCCGGTGAAGCCCTCCTGGCGCAGCCGGGCGTGGATGCCGCAGCGGTGGTCCTGCCCGAGGTGGGGGCACGGCGTGCCCGCGTCCTTGTCGATGGCGAAGTCCGCCGAGCGGGCGAACGGCAGTGCCACGCAGCACAGCCCGAAGCAGTTCCCGCAGTCTCCGCGCAGGTCGCGGAGGTCCCCCGTTGGTTCTCGCATTCCGCACACCCTACTGAGCCGCGGCCCGCCGGCGCGGCCGCGGGGCGAGCCGCCGTCCGGGCGGTGCCTGCGCTCAGCGGGTGAACAGCTCGAACGCCACGGCAGGCCTGCCGCCGAAGCGCTCCCCCACGGAGTGCGCGGCCTCGGTCAGGAAGCCGCGCGCGTAGGTCTCCGGGTCCTGGTCGGTCAGCGCCTCGAGGTAGGTGCGGTGTGCGAGCAGGGAGGCCACGGCGCGCTCCAGGCCGGCCGTGGCGTCCACGGCGTGGGTGGGGGTGGCCGATCCGGCGACGGCGACCCAGCGGACGCCGGCCCACGGTGCGAGGCCCTCGTCGGCCAGCTCGGGGAAGATCCACCGGTTGCCGGCGTCCGCGGCCGCGTCGAGGGTGGCGCGGCCGACGGCCACGTGGTCGGGGGTGTTCCAGGCGACGCCGTCCCAGGTGTCGCGGTGGTTGAGGGTGATCACCAGTTCGGGGCGGTGTCTGCGGACGGCGGCGGCGATGTCCCGGCGCAGGGCCGGCCCGTACGCGACCACGCCGTCCCGGTGGTCGAGGAACTCCACCGTGGAGACGCCGACGGCGGCCGCGCTCGCCCGCTGCTCCCGCTCCCGCAGCGGTCCGCACTCGGCGGGCGGCAGTGTGTCGATGCCGGCCTCGCCGCGGGTCGCCAGCACATAGGCGACCTCGCGGCCGGCGTCGGTCCAGGCGGCGATCGCCGCCGAGCAGCCGTACTCCAGGTCGTCCGGGTGCGCCACCACGGCGAGGGCGCGGCTCCAGTCCTCGGGCAGGGGCTGGAGCCGAGGGGGTGTCGGCTCGGTCATGTCCGCACACTAACCAGGGCCGGCGGACCGTACACCCGCACGTCCCGGGCGGTGTCAGACCTCGTCGCGGGTGAGGGCCAGCAGCCGGTCGAGGACGCGGGGCCCGCCGGCCCGGACGCCGTCGTGCTCGAACTCGTCGGTGACCCAGGTGCGCAGGCCCCGGATCGCCCGGGCGGTGCGCAGGGAGTGGGCGGTGTCGACGTACAGGTCGTCGTGGTAGACCGCCGCCGCGACCGGGACCTCGTTGGCGGCGAGGCGGGCGGAGTCGTACAGCGGCGTCCAGTCGGTGCGGGCGGCGAGGAGTTCGGCGGTCTCGCGCAGCGGGCGCAGCGCCGGGTCGCAGTCGAACAGCCAGGGGTGGATCGTCTCACCGGTCAGCGGCAGCGGCCCGTCGCCGGCGAGCGCCTTCGCGGCGTCGAACTGGGGGAACTCCGCGCGCACCCGTTCGGCCGACCAGGCGGTGGGGCGGGCGTCCTGGCCGTAGATCGCCTCGTGCACGAGGGCGTAGAGGGGGTGGCCCGCGTAGGAGAGGAGGGCCTGGATCTCCTCCTGGAAGGCGTCCGACAGGGCGGGGCCGTGCGGGGTGGGGACGAAGGCGTCCTCCAGGAGGAAGTGCAGACGGTGGCTGCCCTCGCTGCCGCCGAGGAGGATGCCGAGGCTCTGGAAGGCCTCGACGGTGAGGCGGTAGCCGCCGGGCAGGGTCACCTCGTGCGTCAGGAGGTGGTCGGCGATCCGGCGGACCCGCTCGACGTCCTGGGGGTAGCGGGCGTAGTGCGCGGCGGTCTTGCGCTCCATGCGCGGGTAGGCGGCGCGGTAGACGTCGTCGGCGTGGGCGTCCAGGGAGGGCAGTCCGCCGGTGATGACCGCCGCGGCGAGGCCCTCGGGGGCGAGGGAGAGGTAGCTGACGGTGCAGAAGCCGCCGAAGCTCTGTCCGAGGACCGTCCAGGGGGCGCCGCCGGTGACCTCGCGGCGGACCAGCTCGCAGTCGCGGACGATGGAGTCGGCACGGAAGCGGGTGAGGTAGCCGGCCCGCTCGGCGGGGCCGCCGCGCAGCGGGAGCGTCTGGCGGTTGGCGGGCGTGGAGTGTCCGGTGCCGCGCTGGTCGAGGAGGAGGACGCGGTACTCCTTCAGGGCGCGGCCGAGCCAGGCGGGCCTGCCGACGAACCGGTTGGCGCCGAAGCCGGGGCCGCCCTGGAGGTAGAGCAGCCACGGCAGGTCCTGGCCCGCCTTGTCGCTCGCGACGACCTCCCGGGCGTACAGCTCGATCGTCTCCCCGGCCGGGTCGGCGTGGTCGAGGGGCACGGTGAAGCGGCGGTCGGTGAGGACGACGCCGGGCTGGCGGTAGCTGACGGACAACAGGGGCTCCCGGGACGATCGGTGTACGGGTGTCGTCCCAGTTCAGCACATGCGGGGGCGGCGGCGAAGGCCGGGGATCGGGAACCGCTGCTGAACGGCGGTTCAGCGGGCCGAGAGGCTGGAGCGGCGCACCACCAGCTCCGGCTGGAGCACCACCCGGCGGTGTTCGTGCCGGCCTCCGCCCGGCTCCGTCTCCTCCAGCAGCATCTCGGCGGCGAGCGCGCCCATGGTGACGGCGGGCTGACGGACCGAGGTGAGCGGGACCGCCGCGGCGGCCGCGAACTCGATGTCGTCGTAGCCGACGATCGCGAGGTCGTCGGGGACGGTGACACCGGCCGCGTACATCGCCTGGAGGACGCCGAGGGCGAGCAGGTCGTTGGCGCAGAACACGGCGGTCGGGCGGTCCGCGAGGCCGAGCAGGCGGGCGCCCGCGTCCCGGCCGGCGCCGACGTCGAGCCGCTCGGTGGGCAGTTCGCGCAGGTGCTCCGGGCTGAGGCCCGCCTCGGCGAGCGCGGTGAGGGCGCCGGTGCGGCGGTCGCGGACCTGGTTGAAGCCGGGCGGGCCGCTGACGTAGGCGATCGAGCGGTGGCCCGCGTCGATCAGATGGCGTACGGCGAGGGCGCCGCCGGCCACGTCGTCGACGGAGACCGAGCACTCGGCGGCGCCCTCGGCGACCCGGTCGACCAGCACGAACGGTATGCCGTGCCGGCGCAGGGAGTCGATGTTGCGACCCGTGGCGTCCGCCGGGGTGAGCAGGACGCCCCGCACCCGCTGTTCGGCGAAGAGGGACAGGTACTCGGCCTCCTCGCCGACGCTCTCGCCGCTGTTGCAGACCATCACGCCGAGCCCGGCCTGGCGGGCCGCCCGCTCGGCGCCGCGGGCGACGTCCACGAAGAAGGGGTTGCCCATGTCGAGGACGAGGAGCCCCATGATCCGGCTGCGGCCCGCGCGCAACTGGCGCGCGGACTCGCTGCGGACGTAGCCGAGCCGGTCGATCGCGGACAGGACCCGGGCCCGGGTCTCCGTGGCGACGGTGTCCGGGCGGTTGATGACGTTGGACACCGTACCGACGGAGACTCCGGCGGCACGGGCGACGTCCTTGATACCCACCGACTGGGCCATCAGGCAGGAACCTCCAGGGGAACGAGGAGCGGCGGGCGGGGGGCCTTCACATTACCCGTCATCCCGCCGCGCTCCGGACCGGTCAGGCGGGCAGCCTGAAGTCGACGACGTGGAGCGCCGAGGGGGTCGTCCCGCTCGACTTCTCCTGGTACATCACGGACAGGACGCCGTCCTGCGCGACGCGGGTCTCGTCGACGACGACCTCGCCGAAGGCGTTGAGGCCGCCGCCGTCGAACAGCAGTGTCCAGTCGGTGTGACCGGAGGCCTTCGACGCGCCGGCGATCCGGCCGAACGGGAGGATCGCGTAGGCGTTGTCGTAGGTGTCCAGGACCAGCTTGGTGCGCTGGCTGGAGTTGAGCGGGACCGGGATCTCGGTCTTCTGCCAGGTGCCGGAGGCATTCTTGCGGACGTGGAAGGCGCGGCCGTTGGCCGTGCGGTCGGCGACGTAGTCCGTCGTGCACTGGCCGAAGCGGCCGGGGACGTAGCTGATGATCGCGTGCGGGAGGCCGGCGGAGTCGGTGGACTGGCTCTCCTGGTTCATCAGGGAGTGGTCGGGGTTCAGCGGGTCGACGACGAGGCCGGCGTCGGTGACGGCGACCGTGTCCGTGCTTCCGGTGGTGCCGACGACCGTCCCGGCGTCGTTGCGCCAGGTGCGGCCGCGGTCGTCGGAGTAGACGTAGCCGGTGTCGTGGTTGGTGAGGCCGCCGCTGCTGCACATCACGGCGCCGTTCTGCTCCCGCCAGGTGAAGAAGGCGTGCAGCCGGCCGTTGCGGTCGTAGTCGATGCCGTGCAGGTACATGTTGCGGGCCGTGCTGGAGCCGTGCTCGCTGGTGTAGGTGCCGGTGGACGCGGACCACTCGCCGAGGGCGGTCCACCCCGTGCCGCCGTACTCGGCGAGGGCGTTGCGGCCGTTGCCGGAGACGGCGACACGGTAGCTCAGCTGGAGCCGGCCCTCGGGGGTGGAGACGAACTGCGGGTAGGTGAACTGGGAGGTGAGCGCCGTGCCGTCGAGGGTGGACTGCGGTGCGCCGAAGCGGCTCGCGGTCCAGCTCAGGCCCGTGGGGTCGTCCATCAGACCGGCCACCGACTTGACGTAGGTGAAACCGTCGCTGTGCGAGTCCATGTTCAGGTGGAGACGTCCGTCGATCTCGGAGACGCCCATGGAGATGACGTTGTGGGAGTCGTCGTAGCGGAGCGTGTGACCGACCTGCACGGTGGACCAGGTGGTCGCGCCGAGCGCCCGCCGGCCGACGACGGCGTTGCGGTCGGCCGTGTACCAGACGGCGTACTGGTGGCCCTTGTAGGTGAGCAGGCCGTTCTTCTGGAAGGAGTTGTTGTTGACCAGGCCGTCGTAGGAGACGAAGAAGACGGCCTGGCTGTCGAGCGTGGTGGTGCCGGTCCGGGTGACGGACGGACCGGGGACGGCGGCGCGGGCGGTACCGGAGGCGAGGGCCGGGGCGGCCACGGCACCGGTGAGGGCCGCGCCCAGCAACGTGCGTCGTTTCATCTCGGGCGACTCCGTCGTCGGTGGGGGGAGGGCGGGACGGGGGCGGATGGGGTCAGGGCGTCAAGAGATCAGGGGATCAGGGGATCAGGGGATCAGGCCAGGTGGAAGACCTCGGTGAGCGGTTTCATGGCCTCGTCGGGTCTGGCGCCGTCCAGCGATTCGAAGAACGGCGCCATCTCCGCCTGCCAGCGGGCGTTGACGTCGGTGGCTTCCATGCCTGCCTGGGCGGCCGCGAAGTCCTCGGTCTCCAGGTAACCGACCAGCAGACCGTCCTCGCGCAGGAAGAGCGAGTAGTTCTGCCAGCCGGTCGCCGAGAGCGCTTCGAGCATCTCGGGCCACACCGCGGCGTGCCGCTCGCGGTACTCGTCGAGACGGTCCGCACGGACCTTCAGCAGGAAGCACACGCGCTGCATCGACAACCCTCCGGTTTCAGGACTTCGCGGGACTAGAAGTTGAACTTGTCGATGTTCTCGGCGTTGAAGACGGTGGGCTTGCCGAGGCTGATCACGCCGTCCTTGCCGATGGTGTACTCGGTGCCGCCGGCCGTGAAGGTCTCGCCCTCCTTGCCGGTGATCTGGCCCGAGACGAGCGCCACGGCCGTCTGCGCGGCCAGCTCGCCGAGCTTCGCCGGGTCCCACAGCTCGAACGCCTCGACCGTGCCGTTCTTGACGTACTTGCGCATGTCGTTCGGGGTGCCGAGGCCGGTCAGCTTGACCTTGCCCTTGTACTTGGAGCCCGACAGGTACTGGGCGGCCGCCTTGATGCCGACGGTGGTCGGGGAGATGATCCCCTTCAGGTTCGGGTACTCCTGGAGCAGGCCCTGGGTCTGCTGGAAGGACTTCTGGGCGTCGTCGTCGCCGTAGGCGACCTTGACGAGCTTGATGTCCTTGTACTTGGCGTCCTTGAGTTCGTCCTTCATGAACTCGATCCAGGCGTTCTGGTTGGTCGCGGTCTGCGCGGCGGACAGGATCGCGATCTCGCCCTTGTAGCCGATCTGCTCGGCGAGCAGCTGCACCTCCGTGCGGCCCAGGTCCTCACCGCTGGCCTGCGAGACGAAGGCGTTGCGGCAGTCGGCGTTGGTGTCCGAGTCGTAGGTGACGACCTTGATGTCGTTGCTCATGGCCTGCTTGAGCGCGGTGCACAGGGCCCCCGGGTCCTGCGCGGACACGGCCATCGCGTCGACCTGCTGCTGGGTGAGCGTGTTGACGTAGGACACCTGGCCGGAGGTGTCGGTGCCGCTGCTGGTGCCGACCTCCTTGTAGGTGGAGCCCAGCTCCTTCAGGGCCGCCTCGCCGCCCTTGTCGGCCGTGGTGAAGTACGGGTTGTTCACCTGCTTGGGCAGGAAGCCGACGGTCAGGCCCTTCTTGGTGGCCGCGTTCGGGTCGGCCTTGCCGCCGGCGGCGGCCGCGCCCGAGCTCTCGTTCTTCACGTCCTCCTTGGTGGTGCCGCCGCAGGCGGTGGCGGCCAGGGCGAGGGAGGTGACGGCGGCGAGGGCCGCACAGGCACGACGGAGTGACGACTTGCGCATGACGGGTCCTTTACGAGGGTGAGAGCGGGGTTTCAGGCCGTCGGGGTCGAGGCTGCGGCCCTGCGGCCCGCTCTCGCGACGGAGATCTGGCGTGCGACCCGGGGGCCGAGCACGGAGACGACGAGCAGGACGCCGGTGACGACGATCTGCGACTGGGCGGAGACGTCCTGGAGGCTCATCACGTTCTGGAGCGCGCCGAGCAGGAAGACTCCCGCGAGGGCGCCGCCGAGCGTGCCCTTGCCGCCGTCGAAGTCGATGCCGCCGAGCAGCACCGCGGCGATGACGGAGAGTTCGAGGCCGGTGGCGTTGTCGTAACGGGCGCTGGCGTAGTGCAGGGCCCAGAAGATCCCGGTGAGGGACGCCATCAGGCCCGTCAGGACGAACAGCAGGAGCTTCTGGCGCTTGACGCGGATGCCGGCGAACCGGGCGGCCTCCTCGCTGGCGCCGATCGCGAACAGCGCCCGCCCGAACGGCGTGGCGTGCAGGGCCACGACGGCGATCGCGAGCAGTACCAGGAACGGCAGGAGGGCCTGGGGGACGAAGGTGTCGCCGATGCGTCCGGCCGCGAAGTCCAGGTACTGGGTGGGGAAGTCGGTCACCGAGTCCGAGCCGAGCACGATCTGCGCGATGCCCCGGTAGGCGGCCATGGTGCCGATGGTGACGGCGAGGGAGGGAAGGCCGAGCCGGGTGACGAGCAGGCCGTTGACCAGCCCGCAGACCACGCCGAGGACGAGGCAGATCGGGATGATCGCCTCGATGGTCAGGCCCTGGTTCCACAGGGCGCCCATCACCGCGCCGGACAGGCCGGCGGTGGAGGCGACCGAGAGGTCGATCTCGCCGGAGACCACCAGCAGCGTCATCGGCAGGGCGATCAGCGCGATGGGCAGGGTGTTGCCGATCAGGAACGACAGGTTGAGCGCGTTGCCGAAGCCGTCCACGAAGGAGAACGAGAACAGCAGCAGGACGATCAGGAGGGCGCCGACGACCGTGTCCCAGCGGATGGCGCGGTTCACCAGGGATCCGGACTCAGGCATGGCGGGCGTTCCTCTTCTTCAGAGCCGACGCCACCCGCAGCGCGACCACTCGGTCCACGGCGATGGCGAGGAGGAGCAGGATGCCGTTGATGGCGAGCACCCAGACGGAGCTGACGCCGAGGGCCGGCAGCACGCTGTTGATGGAGGTGAGCAGCAGCGCGCCGAGCGCGGCACCGTAGACGCTGCCGGAGCCGCCGGTGAAGACCACGCCGCCGACGACGACGGCGCTGACGACGGTGAGTTCGTAGCCGTTGCCGGTGCCGGAGTCGACGTTGCCGAAGCGGGCCAGGTACATGGCGCCCGCGAGGCCCGCGAGGGCGCCGCAGAACGTGTAGGCGACGAGGATCCGCTTGCGGACGGGGATGCCGGCGAGACGGGCGGCCTCCGGGTTGGAGCCGAGGGCGTAGAGCTCGCGGCCGCTGCCGAAGTGCTTGAGGTAGTAGGCGGTGCCGACCAGGACGACCAGCGCGATCAGCGCCAGGTACGGCACGGCGGAGATGCCGCCGGCGCCGAAGTCGACGAAGGAGCCGGGCAGATCGGCCGCGGTGATCTGGCGCGAGCCGACCCAGATGGAGTCGATGCCCCGGATGATGTACAGCGTGCCCAGGGTCACCACCAGGGCGGGCACCTGGCCGAGGCTGACCAGGAGGCCGTTGAGCAGGCCGCAGCCGATGCCGAGCAGGACGGCGAGGACCACGGCGACGACGGGGTTGCCGCCGCCCTGGAGGTAGGTGCCGGCGGCGAAGGCGGTGATGCCGAGGGTGGAGCCGACGGACAGGTCGACGTTCCTCGTGATCACCACCAGCGACTGGCCGGTGGCCACCAGGACCAGGATGGTCGCGTTCAGCAGCAGGTCCTTGATGCCCTGCTCGGACAGGAACTCGCTGTTGCCGGCCTGGGTGACGGCGATCATCACCAGGAAGACCACCAGGATGGCCAGTTCGCGCATCTTGAAGACGCGGTCGACCAGCCGGGTGCCGCTGGACTTGGAGATCTCGGCGGCGGGGGCTCGGTCGGGAGTGGTCACCGTCATGCGGCGGCCCTCCCCGTGGCTGCGGCCATCACGGTTTCCTCGGTGGCGTCGGAGCGGGGGATCTCGGCGGTGAGCCGGCCCTCGTGCATCACGAGCACGCGGTCGGCCATGCCGAGGATCTCGGGCAGGTCGGAGGAGATCATCAGGACGGCCACCCCGTCGGCGGCCAGTTGCGACAGCAGGCGGTGCACCTCGGCCTTGGTGCCGACGTCGATGCCGCGGGTGGGCTCGTCGACGATGAGCACCTTGGGGCCGGTGGCCAGCCACTTGGCGAGGACGACCTTCTGCTGGTTGCCACCGGACAGGGTCGAGACGGTGTCGGCGATCCGGGCGTACTTGACCTGGAGCTTGACCGCCCAGTCGAGGGAGCGGCTGCGCTCGGCGCCGCGGTCCACCAGGCCTGCCTTGACCGTGGTGCGCAGGCCCGTGAGGCCGATGTTGCGCTCGATGGACATGTCCATCACCAGGCCCTGGGCGCGCCGGTCCTCCGGGACCAGCGCGAGACCGGCGGACATCGCGGTGGAGGGCGCGCCGTTGACCAGCCCGCGCCCGTCGACCTCGACCTCTCCGGCGTCCCAGCGGTCGATGCCGAAGACGGCTCGGGCCACCTCGGTGCGGCCGGCGCCGACGAGACCGGCGAGGCCGACGATCTCGCCGCGCCGCACCTCGAAGGAGACGTCGGTGAAGACGCCCTCACGGGTCAGCCGGCGTACGCTCAGGGCGACTTCGCCGGGCTCGACGTCCTGCTTGGGGTAGAGCTCCTCGAGGTCGCGGCCGACCATGCGGCGGACCAGGTCGTCCTCGGTCATCCCGGCGAGCGGCTCGCTGGCGATCCAGGCGCCGTCGCGCAGGGTGGTCACCCGCTGGCAGATCTCGAAGATCTCCTCCAGCCGGTGGGAGATGAACAGCACGGCGGCGCCCTGCTCGCGCAGGGTGCGGACGACGTTGAAGAGCCGGGCGACCTCGCTGCCGGTGAGGGCCGCGGTCGGCTCGTCCATGATCAGGACGCGGGCGTCGAAGGAGAGCGCCTTGGCGATCTCCACGATCTGCTGGTCGGCGATGGACAGGCCGCGCGCCGGGCGGTCGGGGTCGAGGTCGACGCCCAGGCGGGCCATCAGGGCGGCGGTCGCCGCGTGGGTCGCCTTGTGGTCGATGCGGCCGAGGGCGCGCCGTGGCTGGCGGCCCATGTAGATGTTCTCCGCGATCGAAAGGTCGGGGAAGAGCGTCGGCTCCTGGTAGATCACGGCGATGCCGGCGTCGCGGGCGTCGCCGGGGCCGTGGAAGACTACGGGGCTGCCGTCGAGCAGCACCTGACCGGTGTCCGGTCGGTGCACTCCGGCGAGCGTCTTGATGAGGGTCGACTTGCCCGCGCCGTTCTCCCCGGCGAGGGCGTGGACCTCACCGGGAAACAGCTCCAGGGAGACGCCCCGCAGGGCGCGGACGGCGCCGAAGGACTTGGCGACGTCCTTGAGCGCCAGCACCGGGGTGGGTCCCGTGTCGGACGGGTCTGTCATGGAGGCTCCTCGACGACGCCGCTGACAGGTCCGTCACAACGTCGTGAAAGGTTTCAACTGGATTGCCGGGACGTTAGGCATGAGAGGCATGTCACGTCAATGGGTCCGGTCCGAAAAGTTTTCGATAGCCGAAGGTCACGCGGCGGTCACGGTGAGCGGGCCTGGACGCAGGGCTTGACACACCCTTCGCGGGCTCATAGCTTCCCCTCTTGAATCGTTTCATCCGGAGCAGCCGGAGCCTTCTCCGGAAGTCTTTCCGGACCGATGTGGCAGGGAGCCCTACGTGACCGACCTCGCCGCGGTGAAAGCCGCGCTGAAGACCCAGGCCGTCGAGACGCCGTCGTGGGCGTACGGGAACTCGGGGACCCGCTTCAAGGTCTTCGCCCAGCAGGGCGTTCCGCGCACCCCGCAGGAGAAGCTGGACGACGCCGCGCAGGTCCACGCGTTCACCGGCGTCGCGCCGACCGTGTCCCTGCACATCCCGTGGGACAAGGTGGAGGACTACTCCGCGCTCGCCAAGCACGCCGAGGACCGCGGGGTCCGGCTGGGCGCGATCAACTCCAACACCTTCCAGGACGACGACTACAAGCTGGGCAGCATCTGCGCCCCGGACGCGGCGGTGCGGCGCAAGGCCGTCGACCACCTGCTGGAGTGCGTCGACATCATGGACGCCACCGGCTCCACCGACCTGAAGCTGTGGTTCGCCGACGGGACCAACTACCCCGGCCAGGACGACATCCGGGGCCGGCAGGACCGGCTCGCCGAGGGCCTGGCCGAGGTGTACGAGCGGCTCGGCGAGGGCCAGCGGATGCTGCTGGAGTACAAGTTCTTCGAGCCCGCCTTCTACACCACGGACGTCCCGGACTGGGGCACGGCGTACGCGCACTGCCTCAAGCTCGGGCCCCAGGCCCAGGTCGTCGTGGACACCGGCCACCACGCGCCGGGCACCAACATCGAGTTCATCGTCGCCACCCTGCTGCGGGACGGCAAGCTCGGCGGGTTCGACTTCAACTCGCGGTTCTACGCCGACGACGACCTGATGGTCGGCGCGGCCGACCCGTTCCAGCTGTTCCGGATCATGTACGAGGTGGTGCGGGGCGGCGGGTTCACTGCCGACGTCGCGTTCATGCTCGACCAGTGCCACAACATCGAGAGCAAGATCCCCGCGATCATCCGGTCCGTGATGAACGTGCAGGAGGCCACGGCCAAGGCCCTGCTGGTCGACCGGTCGGCGCTGTCCGCCGCCCAGGCCTCGGGCGACGTGCTGGAGGCGAACGCCGTGCTGATGGACGCCTACAACACGGACGTGCGGCCGCTGCTGCGCGAGGTGCGCGAGGAGATGGGGCTGGACCCCGAGCCCCTGAAGGCGTACAAGGCGTCCGGGTGGGCGGAGAAGATCGTCGCCGAGCGGGTGGGCGGCGAGCAGGCGGGGTGGGGTGCGTAAGCCTCTGCCCGAATCCCCCCGTCGCGGGCCGCGGGCCGCACCCGGCCGGTCGCGCCCCCACGCGGCGGAGCCGCACGCCGGCTCGGCCCCGCGCCCCCTTCTCCACTCCCCCGCGTATCAGAACTGAGGAATCCGCATGACCACCCATCCCGAAGCCGCCGCGCTTCTCGCCCGTTCCCGCCGGCTCGGCGCCGACCCCCGCAACACCAACTACGCCGGCGGCAACACCTCCGCCAAGGGCACCGACACCGACCCCGTCACCGGCGGCGATGTCGAGCTGATGTGGGTGAAGGGCTCCGGCGGCGACCTGGGCACGCTGACCGAGGCCGGGCTGGCCGTGCTCCGCCTCGACCGGCTGCGGGCGCTCGTCGACGTCTACCCGGGCGTCGAGCGCGAGGACGAGATGGTCGCCGCGTTCGACTACTGCCTGCACGGCAAGGGCGGGGCGGCCCCGTCCATCGACACCGCCATGCACGGCCTCGTCGACGCCGCCCACGTCGACCACCTGCACCCCGACTCGGGCATCGCGCTCGCGTGTGCCGCCGACGGGGAGAAGCTGACCGCCGAGTGCTTCGGCGACACGGTCGCCTGGGTGCCGTGGCGGCGGCCCGGCTTCCAGCTGGGTCTGGACATCGCCGCCATCAAGGAGGCCAACCCGCAGGCCATCGGCGTGGTCCTGGGCGGGCACGGCATCACCGCCTGGGGCGCGACCGCCGAGGAGTGCGAGCGCAACTCGCTGCACATCATCCGCACCGCCGAGGCGTTCCTGGCGGAGAAGGGCAAGGCCGAGCCCTTCGGCCCCGTCCTCGACGGCTACGCCGCGCTGCCCGAGGCCGAGCGGCGCAAGCGGGCGGCCGCGCTCGCCCCGTACGTCCGGGCCGTGGCCTCGCAGGACCGCCCGCAGGTGGGGCACTTCAACGACACCGAGGCCGTCCTCGACTTCGTGGCCCGCGCCGAGCACCCCCGGCTCGCCGCGCTGGGCACCTCCTGCCCCGACCACTTCCTGCGCACCAAGGTGCGGCCGCTGGTCCTGGACCTGCCGCCCACCGCTCCGCTGGACGAGGCGATCGCCCGCCTCAAGGAGCTGCACGCCGAGTACCGCGAGGAGTACGCGGCCTACTACGAGCGCAACGCCGAGCCCGACTCCCCCGCCATGCGCGGCGCCGACCCCGCGATCGTCCTGATCCCGGGCGTGGGCATGTTCTCCTTCGGCAAGGACAAGCAGACCGCTCGCGTGGCCGGCGAGTTCTACGTCAACGCGATCAACGTGATGCGGGGCGCCGAGGCGGTGTCCACGTACGCGCCGATCGAGGAGTCGGAGAAGTTCCGGATCGAGTACTGGGCGCTGGAGGAGGCCAAGCTCCAGCGGATGCCGAAGCCGAAGGCGCTGGCCACCCGGGTGGCGCTGGTGACCGGCGCCGGCAGCGGGATCGGCAAGGCGATCGCGCACCGGCTGGTCGCCGAGGGCGCCTGCGTGGTGATCGCCGATCTCAACACGGACAACGCCGCCGCCGTCGCCGAGGAGCTGGGCGGGCCGGACAAGGCCGTCGCGGTGGGCGTCGACGTGACCTCCGAGGAGCAGATCGCCGCCGCCTTCGACGCCGCGGTGCTCGCCTTCGGCGGGGTAGACCTGGTCGTCAACAACGCCGGCATCTCCATCTCCAAGCCGCTGCTGGAGACGTCGACGAAGGACTGGGACCTCCAGCACGACATCATGGCCCGCGGCTCCTTCCTGGTCTCCCGCGAGGCGGCCCGGGTGATGATCGCGCAGCAGCTGGGCGGCGACATCGTCTACATCGCCTCGAAGAACGCCGTCTTCGCCGGTCCCAACAACATCGCCTACTCCGCCACCAAGGCCGACCAGGCCCACCAGGTGCGGCTGCTGGCCGCCGAGCTCGGTGAGCACGGCATCCGCGTCAACGGCATCAACCCCGACGGCGTCGTCCGCGGTTCGGGCATCTTCTCCGCCGGCTGGGGCGCCCAGCGCGCCGCGACGTACGGCATCGAGGAGGAGAAGCTGGGCGAGTTCTACGCGCAGCGCACCATCCTCAAGCGGGAGGTGCTGCCGGACCACGTGGCCAACGCGGTGTTCGCGCTCACCGGCGGTGACCTCACCCACACCACCGGCCTGCACATCCCGGTCGACGCCGGCGTCGCGGCCGCGTTCCTCCGGTGACGGCCGTGCACACGTACGCGGCGGTCGACCTCGGCGCCTCCAGCGGGCGCGTGATGGTCGGCCGCGTCACCCCGGACTCGCTGGAGCTGACCGAGGCGCACCGCTTCCCCAACCG
Source organism: Streptomyces sp. NPDC088812 (assembly GCF_044750285.1). Classification (NCBI taxonomy): domain Bacteria; kingdom Bacillati; phylum Actinomycetota; class Actinomycetes; order Kitasatosporales; family Streptomycetaceae; genus Streptomyces; species Streptomyces sp. NPDC088812. The sequence goes on from NZ_JBIVJP010000017.1 coordinate 81,697, forward strand.
GCCCGTACGGGTCGCGGAGGGGCTGCGCTGGGACGTGCTCGGGCTGTACGCGGGTGTGCTGGACGGGCTGCGGGCGGCCTCAGCCGCGTCCGGCGGCCGGCTCGACTCCGTCGGCATCGACAGCTGGGCCGTGGACTACGGCCTGCTGGACGCCGACGGGGCACTGCTCGGCAACCCGGTGCACTACCGCGACGCCCGCACCGAGGGCGTCGCGGAGAAGGTGTGGGCCACCGTGCCCGCCGCCGAGCTGTACGCGGCGACGGGCCTTCAGTACGCGCCGTTCAACACGCTGTACCAGCTGACGGCGGCCGCGTCCTCGGCCCAGTTCGCCCACGCCCGGCGCCTGCTGCTCGTCCCCGACCTGCTGGCGTACTGGCTGACCGGCGAGCAGGGCACGGAGCTGACCAACGCTTCCACCACCCAGCTCGTCGACCCGCGGACCCGGGACTGGTCCTACGACGTGGCGGCCCGGCTGGGCATCGACCTGAGCCTGTTCGCCCCGCTGCGGCAGCCGGGCGATCCGGCGGGTGTGCTGCGGGCGGAGGTGCTGGAGGAGACGGGACTCACCGGTCCCGTGCCGGTGACGGCGGTCGGCTCGCACGACACCGCCTCCGCGGTGGCCGCCGTGCCGGCGACGGGCGAGCGGTTCGCCTACATCTGCACCGGCACCTGGTCGTTGGCCGGCCTGGAGCTGGAGGCGCCGGTGCTCACCGAGGAGAGCCGCGCCGCCAACTTCACCAACGAGCTGGGCCTGGACGGCACGGTCCGTTACCTGCGCAACATCATGGGCCTGTGGCTGCTCCAGGAGTGCGTACGGGCCTGGGGCGACCCGGACCTGGGCGGGCTGCTGCGGGACGCCGCCGCGGTACCGGCGCTGCGGTCGGTGGTGGACGCCGGCGACGCCGCGTTCCTCGCGCCGGGCCGGATGCCTGAGCGCATCGCCGAGGCGTGCCGCGCCTCGGGCCAGCCCGTGCCCGAGACGCCGGGCGAGATCACCCGCTGCATCCTCGACTCCCTCGCCCTGGCCCACCGCCGGGCGATCGAGGACGCCCAGCGGCTGGCCGGGCACCCCGTCGACGTCGTCCACGTCGTCGGCGGCGGCACCCGCAACGCGCTGCTGTGCCAGCTCACCGCGGACGCCTGCGGGCTGCCCGTGGTGGCCGGCCCGACGGAGGCCGCCGCCCTCGGCAACGTCCTCGTCCAGGCCAGGGCGCACGGCATCGTCGGCGACCTCGCGGACGGGCGGCGACTGCTGACCCGTACCCAGCCCCTGACGCGCTACGAGCCGCAGGGCGACCCCGGTCACTGGCGCGAGGCCGAGGCCCGGCTCGCCGCCCGGTGACCGCCGGCCCCGGCTCACCGCGGTGAGCCGGGGCCGCCCCCGCATTCCTGTGCCGGAGCACCTCCCCCACTACGCTGACGCGGGTGGGGGTGCCCCCGGCACTCATCCGATGATCAACCCCTAGGAGCCGCGATGCGTGTCGCACTGTTCCTGACCTGTGTCAACGACACGCTCTATCCGGACACCGGCCGTGCCGTGGTGAAGCTGCTGACCCGACTGGGCGTGGAGGTCGACTTCCCCATGGGCCAGACCTGCTGCGGGCAGGCCCACTACAACACCGGCTACCGGCACCAGGCGGAGCCGCTGGCCCGGCACTTCTCCGAGGTCTTCGGGGAGTACGACGCGATCGTGACGCCGTCCGGCTCGTGCGGGGCGATGGTGCGGGAGCTGTACCCCAGGATGGGCGAACGGGCCCGGGCGGAGGGGCGCGGCGACGGCCTCGCGACGACCCTGGCGCCGGTGGTGCCGAAGACGTACGAGCTGACGGAGTTCCTGGTGGACGTGCTGGGGGTGACGGACGTGGGCGCCTACTACCCGCACAAGGTGACCTACCACCCGACCTGCCACGGGCTGCGCGGACTCGGACTCGGGGAACGGCCCCGGCGGCTGCTCCAGGCGGTCGAGGGGCTGGAGCTGGTGGAGCTGCCGGGCGCCGAGGAGTGCTGCGGTTTCGGCGGCACCTTCGCCGTGAAGAACTCCGACGTCTCCGCGGCGATGGGCGCGGACAAGGTGCGCAACGCGCAGTCGACGGGCGCCGAGGTGCTGTGCGCCGCCGACAACTCCTGCCTGATGCACATCGGCGGGACCATGACCCGGCTCCGCGCGGGCATCCGCCCGGTGCACATCGCGGAGATCCTGGCGAGCACCAAGGAGGAGCCGGCCGTATGAGTGGGACGTTCGTCGGCATGCCGGCCTTTCCCAAGGCCGCCCACGAGGCGGTCCGCGACGAGACTCTGCGCGGCAACCTGCGCCACGCCACCCACACGATCCGCGCCAAACGGGCGGCCGCCGTGACGGAGGTGTCGGACTGGGCCGAGCTGCGCGAGGCGGGCAAACGGATCAAGGACCACACGCTCCGTCACCTCGACCGCTACCTGGTCCAGCTGGAGGAGTCGGTCACCGCAGCGGGCGGCACCGTCCACTGGGCGGCGGACGCCGACGAGGCCAACCGGATCGTCGCCGACCTCGTCAAGGCGACGGGCGAGACGGAGGTCGTCAAGGTCAAGTCCATGGCCACGCAGGAGATCGGCCTGAACGAGGCGCTGGAGGCCGAGGGCATCAGCGCCTACGAGACCGACCTCGCCGAGCTGATCGTGCAGCTGGGCAAGGACCGCCCCTCGCACATCCTCGTCCCGGCGATCCACCGCAACCGCGGCGAGATCCGGGACATCTTCCGCAGCGAGATGAGCGAGTGGGGCCGGCCCGCCCCCGAGGGCCTCACCGACACGCCCGCCGAGCTCGCCGAGGCGGCCCGGCTGCACCTGCGCGAGAAGTTCCTGCGCGCCAAGGTCGGCGTGTCCGGCGCGAACTTCATGGTCGCCGAGACCGGCACGCTCGTCGTGGTGGAGTCCGAGGGCAACGGCCGGATGTGCCTGACCCTGCCCGAGACGCTGATCTCGGTCGTCGGCATCGAGAAGATCGTGCCCACCTGGCAGGACCTGGAGGTCTTCCTCCAGACGCTCCCCCGCTCCTCCACCGCCGAGCGCATGAACCCGTACACGTCCATGTGGACCGGCACGACCGACGGGGACGGCCCGCAGACCTTCCACCTGGTCCTGCTGGACAACGGCCGCACCGACACCCTCGCCGACGAGGTGGGCCGCCAGGCCCTGCGCTGCATCCGCTGCTCGGCCTGCCTGAACGTGTGCCCGGTGTACGAGCGGGCCGGCGGCCACGCCTACGGCTCGGTCTACCCGGGCCCGATCGGCGCCATCCTCACCCCCCAGCTGCGGGGCACCGGCAGCGACATCGACGCCTCGCTGCCGTACGCCTCGTCGCTGTGCGGGGCCTGCTACGACGTGTGCCCGGTGGCCATCGACATCCCCGAGGTGCTGGTGCACCTGCGGGAGCGGGTCGTCCAGGGCGGGCCGGTGACGCGGGAGGGCAACAAGGTGGTGCTCAAGCCCGCCAAGGGGCACGCCGCCGAGCGGGCGGCGATGCGGGCGGCGCGCTGGGCGTTCGCCCGGCCCGGCGTCCTGCGGACCGGGCAGCGGCTGGCGTCCCGCACCCGCCGGCTGCACCCTCGCACGCTGCCGGGGCCCGGCAAGGCGTGGAGCGGCACGCGGGACCTGCCGGCGGTGCCCGCCGAGCCGTTCCGCGACTGGTGGCAGCGTACGGACGGCGGGAAGGGAGCGGCGAAGTGAGCGGTGAAGTGAGCAGCAGGGAACGGGTCCTGGGCCGGGTCCGGCGCGCCCTCGCGGACGTGCCGGCCGACGACACGCCGTACGAGCAGGCGATCACGCGGGACTACGTGCGCGAGCACGGGCGGCGGAGCGTCGCGGAGACGGTGGACCTGCTGGCGGAGAACCTGGCGGACTACCGGGCGATCGTGCACCGCTGCACGGACGAGGAGCTGCCGCTCCTGCTCATGCGGCTGCTGGCCAAACACGACACCGTGCTGGTGCCGCCGGAGCTGCCGCCGTACTGGATGAAGGCCGTCGATCCCACGCGCATCCACGATCGCGCGGCCAGTACGCCGGAGGAACTGGACCGCGTCGACAGCGTGGTCACGGGGTGCGCGGTGGCCGTGGCGGAGACCGGGACGATCGTGCTGGACGGCTCGCCCGACCAGGGCCGGCGCCGCATCACGCTCATCCCCGACCACCACATCTGCGTCGTCCGGGTCCCCGACCAGGTCGTCTCCTCCATCCCCCAGGCCCTGGAACGGATCGACCCCACCAGCCCGTCGACCTGGATCTCCGGTCCGTCGGCGACCAGCGACATCGAGCTGGACCGGGTCGAGGGCGTGCACGGCCCGCGCACGCTGGAGGTCGTCCTGGTCGGCTGAGCGGTCCCGTCGCCGCCCGCGTCGTCACCGCCCGCGTCGTCGCCGCCCCGCGACGGCGCGGGCGGTGTCACAGGTCGCGGTGTTCCAGGGGCTCCTGGGCGGGGCCCTGGATCACCCGGCCGTCCACACCGAACCGCGAGCCGTGGCACGGGCACTCCCAGGCCCGCTCCGCGCGGTTGAACGCCACCAGGCAGCCCAGGTGGGTGCAGCGCGCGGAGAGGGCGTGGAGCTGTCCCGCCTCGTCGCGGTGGACCGCGCGGCGCTCCCCGCCGACCCTGACCACCGCGCCGTCACCGGGGGCGATCTCGTCCACCGCGGGGCCGGCCGCCGCCGGCAGCCGGTCCTCGACGAAGTGGCGTGCCACATCGGCCTGTTGCTTGAGGAAGGCCGCGCCCTCACGGACGACGGACGCGATGCGGCGGGGGTCGTACAGGTCGCTCCACGGGCAGGCGCGGCCGGTGATCTGCTCGCTGAGCAGGCGGCCCGCCATGATGCCGGTGCTCATTCCCCAGCCGCCGAAGCCGGTGGCCACGTACACGTTCCTGGTGCCCGGGTGGAAGGGGCCGACCAGCGGGACGGAGTCGGTGGAGTCGTTGTCCTGGGTGGCCCAGCGGTGGGTGAACTCCAGGCCGCCGAAGCGTTCGGTGGCCCAGCCGGCGAGCCGTGCGAAGCGCTCCTCGACGTCTCCGCCCGTGCCTGGGGTGAAGTGCTCGCCGGTCACGATGAGCAGACGCCGGCCGTCCGCAAGGGGTGCCGTGCGCACCGAGCGCGTGTGCTGCTCCTGGGTGATGTACATGTCGTGCGGGGCCCTCGCGGCGTCGACGGGGGCGGTCAGCACGAGTTCCCGGCGCGGGGAGAGCCGGCTGAAGAGCAGGGCGCGGTCGAAGGCCGGGTAGTGGGTGGCGATGACGACGGACTGGGCGGTCACCGTCGTCGCGGACGCGGGGGACTCGACGGTCAGCTCGCAGGGTCGGCCCTCGTGGAGGCCGGTGACCCGGGTGTGCTCGTGGAGGGTACCGCCGAGCCGGCGGATGTCCTCGGCGAGCGCCAGCAGGTACTTGCGGGGGTGGAACTGGGCCTGCCCGTCGACCCGGACCGCGCCCGCGACGGGGAACGGCAGGTCCGTCTCCGTCACGTACTCGGCGGGCAGCCCCGCCTCCCGCGCGGCCTCCGCCTCGGCCTTCAGCCCGTCGGTACGGGCCGGGTCCTCGGCATAGGTGTGGGCGGCGGCGTCCTCCCACTCGCAGTCGATCCCCAGTTCCTCGACGGTCTCCGCCGCGTGCCGGACGGCGTCCGTCTGGGAGCGGGCGTACAGCCGGGCGGCCTCCGGGCCGCGGGTGCGCCGCAGGCGGTCGTAGACGAGGGTGTGCTGGGCGCTCAGTTTGGCCGTGGTGTGGCCGGTGACGCCGGCCGCGATCCGGTGTGCCTCCAGCACCGCGACCGACCGGCCGCGCCGGGCCAGCTCCCACGCCGTGCTCAGCCCGGCGATGCCCGCGCCGACGACGGCGGTGTCGACGGTGAGCGGTCCCTCCGGCGGGGGCGCCGGAGCACCGGGGGGCACGGTGTGCAGCCAGTACGACCCGTGGATGTCCACCTGCTCGTTCATGGCGGCCGGGTTCCCGGCGCCGGGCCGGTCACACGAGGGACCGGCCCGGCGCGGCGCGCTACTGATTGGGCCTCGCGACGCTGATGTCGCCGAGGGCCGAGTCCGGGTCGCGTTCCACCGCCAGGTCACCGAGGGAGACGATGCCGACCGGCCGGCCGTCCTCGACGACCGGGACCCGGCGCACCGCGTGCTCGCGCATCATCTCGACGGCGTGGTCCAGGTCCTCGTCGGGGCTCACGGTGACCAGGTCCTCGCTGCACGCGGTGACCACCGTCATCTGCTCGAGGTCCCCGCCCTCGGCGAGGGCCCGCACCACCAGGTCGCGGTCGCTGACCAGGCCGCGCAGCTCGTCGTCGTCCGTCACCAGAACGACGCCGATGTTCTCGTCCCGCATGATCCTGGCCACGGCCGACACCGACGCCTGCGGCTCCACCGTCACGGGCTCGGCGGTCATGATGTCCCGTACGTGCTGGGTCACGGCGTCCTCCTTCCGGTCGGGGCGGTGCCCGTCACCGCCTCTCGGCGACCGGGTACCCGACGCGCGCGAGCGCACCCGGCAAGGGCGGGACGCGGTCACGGCCTGCTGTCCCTCCCGGACACGTTCCGACCCCGCGGAGGTTCCCCGAGGCCCGGGACAGCCACTTCCGCGAGGCCCGGGGCAGCCACTTCCCCGAGGCCCGGGACAGCCACTTCCCCGAGGCCCGGGACAGCCACTTCCGCGAGGCCCGGGACAGCCACAGGACAGGCCGACCGCGCCCGCCCGAACCCCTCAGCCCTCCTCGGACCTCGCGTACTCGTCGGCCATCTGGCCCGCGAAGTCGTACACGACCGTCGGCTCGTCGCCCACGACCCAGGCGTCATGGCCGGGCGCGCACACGAACACGTCGCCGGGGCCCAGTTCCCGCTCGGCGCCGTCGTCCATGCGGAGGTGCATACGGCCCTGGACGACGTAGCCGTTGTGGTGGACCTGGCAGGTGTCGGTGCCCGCGAGCGGTGCCACGGACTCCGACCAGCGCCACCCGGGCTCGAAGGTCGCCACGGCGAAGTCCAGCCCGGACAGGTGTACGGCTTCGAGGTGACCGCGCGGGAAATCACGCCGTTCGTCCGGTTTGTCGAGCGTCTTCACTTCCAGCATGACGCGCCTCCCTTCCGGCCGCGTCCGACGGCGGCCGGCCCGGTCTCCCCGGCGGCCTGGACGTCACCGATGGGGTCCGGGCCTACACCGCCCATCGTCCGCCCGCATTTAGGGGGCCGCCATCCGGGTGACGCGCGCCGCGCCGGGAGCGGTGGCTCGGGCGCCGTCACCCGGAGGGGGCGGTGGCTCGGGCGCCGTCGCCGAGGGGGCGGCGGCTCGGGCGCCCGGGGGCCGTGGTGCGGGCGCCGTCACCCCGGGCCCGGGTCAGGTGCCGCCGCAGAGCCGCGCGAACCGGTCCGTGTCGATGTTGCCGCCGGAGACGATCACGCCGACGCGGTCCGGCAGCGGGCCGGCCCGGCCGGAGAGCAGGGCGGCCAGTCCGGTGGCGCCGCTCGGCTCGACGACGATCTTCAGGCGCTCGAACGCGAACCGCATGGCCGCGCGGATCTCGTCGTCCGAGACCAGGGCGATCGCGTCGACGAGCCGCCGGTTCACGGAGAAGGTCAGCTCACCGGGCGTGTGCAGGGCCTGGCCGTCGGCGATCGTGTGCGGCACCGGGATGCTCACGCGCCGGCCCGCCGCCAGCGACCGCCTGGTGTCGTCGCCGGCCTCGGGCTCGACGCCGATCACCCGGATCCGCGGGTCCCTGTCCTTCGCGACCGTCGCACTGCCGGCGATCAGCCCGCCACCGCCGACCGGCACGAGCAGGGCGCCCACCTGACCGGCCTCCTCCAGGAGTTCGAGCGCGGCGGTGCCCTGACCCGCCATGACGTGCGGGTGCTCATAGGGCGGGATCAGGGCCAGACCACGCTCGGCGGCCAGCGCCTCGGCGATCGCGACCCGGTCGCCGGTGTAGCGGTCGTACGTCACGATCTCGGCGCCGTACGCCTCGGTCGCCTCCCGTTTGGAGCGCGGAGCGTCCTCGGGCATGACGATCACCGCGGTGGTGCCGAGCTCCCGGGCGGCGAGGGCGACGGCCTGGGCGTGGTTGCCGGAGGAGTAGGCGGCGATGCCCCGGGCGAGCTGTTCGGGGGGCAGCCGGGAGGCCGCGTTGTAGGCGCCGCGGAACTTGAAGGCGCCGACGCGCTGGAAGTTCTCGCACTTGACCAGCACCTCCGCGCCGACGCGTCCGTCGAGGGTGCGGGAACGCAGCACGGGGGTGCGGTGGGCGACGCCCCGGAGACGGGCGGCGGCATCGTGGACATCGGCCGCGGTGATCGGCGCGGAGGCGGTCGTCACGGGTGTACTCCCTCGGAGGTGTCGGGTTGTCGGGTTCCGAAGTGTCGGTTTCACAGTGTGGGCTCGAAGGTGTCGAGCTCGAAGGTGCCGGAGTCCACGGTGTCAGGTTCACGGTGTCATGTTCACGGTGTCGGGCACCTGCCATCCTTCCGTCCGGGCCCCGGCGCCGCCCCCTCCGGGTTCCTTCCCAGAGGAGCACCGATCAAGGGGTGGCATCGCCAATTGCCGTGTCCCTAGGATGGGTTGCCGACCGCGTCGGCCCAAGGCGCGCCTCGGAACTGGGGGAAGAGATGCAGCCCGGCAAGCCGCTGACCACGAGGATCGACGCCACGGTTCCGACCGCCGCACGCATGTACGACCACTATCTGGGCGGCAAGGACAACTACGCCGCCGACCGGGCGGCGTGCGAGCAGCTCGACAAGGTCGTCCCGAGCACCCGCGCCCTCGCCCTGAACAACCGGCGCTTCCTCCAGCGGGTCGTCGGGACGCTCACCCGGGAGTTCGGCGTCCGCCAGTTCCTCGACCACGGGTCCGGCCTGCCCACGCAGGACAACGTGCACCAGGTCGCCCAGCGCGTCGACCCGACCGCGCACGTGGTCTACGTGGACAACGACCCGATGGTCCTCGTGCACGGCCGGGCCCTGCTGGAGCAGGACGAGCGCACCACCGTCATCCACGCCGACATGCGCGAGACCGAGCCGATCTTCGACCACCCCGAAACCCGGCGGCTCATCGACTTCTCACAGCCGGTCGCCGTGCTGTTCAACTCGGTCTTCCACTGCATCCCGGACAGCGAGACCGACGGCCCCGCCGCGGTGGTCCGCCGCGTCGTCGAGCGTCTGGCACCCGGCAGCTACCTGGTGATGTGCCAGCTGGTCAGCGAGGACCCCGAGGTCCGGGCCTTCGTCACCGACTTCATGGACCAGGCCACACAGGGCCACTGGGGCCGGGTGCGTCAGGAGAAGGACGTCGCCGCGCTGTTCGAGGGCCTGGACGTCCTGGATCCGGGACTGGTGGAGGTCTCCACCTGGCGGCCCGACAACGAGGTGACGCCCCGGCAGCTCACCCAGGAGTGGATCGAGTTCGGCGGAGTCGGCCGCCTGCCCTGAACCGGCGGGCCCGTTCAAGGGACGTCCGGGTGAGAGGCGGGTCACGGAACCGGGCAGGTGACCGGTCACGGGGCCGGGCAGGAGGCCGGTCACGGGGCCGGGTAGCGCCGCTCCATCGTCTCCCTCAGCAGCGCGAGGGACTCCCGCGGATCGAGGGCCTCGTCGGCCAGCCGGTCCAGGCTGACCCGGTACTCCTCCGTCTCGTCCCGGTCCTCCAGGAAGGTCGCGCTGCGGATCTGCTCGAGATAGACCACGTCGGGCAGGTCGGATCCGCCGAACCGCAGATAGGTCACCGGGATGGCCGGCGCGGACGCGTGCGTCACGTCCAGCGGCACGACCTGGACGGTGACGTTCGGCCGCCGGGCCATCGCCACCAGGTGGGCGAGCTGCTCGCGCATCACCTCCCGGCTGCCCAGGACGCGCAGCAGCACCGACTCGTCGACGACGGCCCACACCTGCGGCGCGTCCGGCCGGTCGAGCAGCTCGCGGCGTCGCGTCCGCAGCTCCACCCGGCGCTCGACCTCCCGCGCCGACGCCGTCGGCAGTCCGCGCTGCACGACGGCACGCGTGTACTCCGGGATCTGCAACAGGCCCGGCACGTACTGGATCTCGAAGGTACGGATCGCGGTGGCCGCCTCCTGGAGTCCGACCAGGCGGTCGAACCACTCGGGCATCAGCCGCTTGTCGTACCGCTGCCACCAGCCCGGCTCGCCCGCGCGCCGCAGCAACTGCAACAGCACGGACGCCTCGTACTCGTCGGTCCCGTACAGCTCCAGCAGGGCACGGACGTCCGCCTCGGTGGGCGGGCGGCGGCCCTTGCCCGCCTCGATCCGCGACAGCTTCGCCGGGCTGAATCCCAGGGTCCGCGCGGCCTGCTCCTGGGCGAGGCCGGCATCCTCCCGGATGCCCGCCAGCTGCACACCGACCAGCATTTTCAGCAAGGTCGGGGCGGGCTCGGCCCGGTTCAGATACGGTTCGAGGCGGGAGGCACGAGGTGAATCGGCTGACATCCTGACTCCCCGTTGACCGGCAGACGACAGACCGCATTATCGCATCCGAAGGCCTCCGGCCGCACGGGGCACAGGAGTTGAACCCGCACGCATGCCCCATGGCACAGGGGTCGCCCGGCGGCGGACGGGCGTCCCACGGCAGGCGTCCGCCCTACAACAGGTGGTCGAACTCCCCGCCCTTCGCCCCGGCGACGAACGCGGCCACCTCGGCCGGTGTGTAGACCAGGGCCGGGCCCTCGGGGTCACGGGAGTTGCGCACCGCGACGTCTCCCCCCTCCAGCACGGCCAGCTCGACACAGTTGCCCTCGGCGTTGCTGTGACTGCTCTTGATCCAGCGGACGTCCAGCTCGCTCGCCCGCACTCCGTTCGGCACTGACGACACAGCACTCTCCTCGCTAGTACGCGCAATTTCCCGTGAAATTGCACGAGGACATCGTCAGCGTGGATAATAACGGTGTCGTCAACCGCAGTCCCCCCGCCGAACCGTCCTGACGTCGCCTCAGGGAGATGCCGTGTCATCACCTGCGCAGTTCCGGAGCCCCGAGTCCGTCCGCGACTCGGCCAGAACCGCCACACTGCACCTCACGGGCAGCCGCCAGGGCTTCTGCGGGGCACGGGACTTCACCCACCGCACCCTCGACGGCTGGCGCCTGGACCACTGCACCGACGACGCGCTCACCGTCGTCACCGAACTGGCCGCCAACGCCGTCCTGCACGCCCTGCCGGACCTGCCCGCCGACGACGCGGACGTACGGCTCAGGCTCACGCTGCGCCGCTCCCACCTGGTGTGCGCCGTGACCGATCCGAGCGACGAACCGCCCGTCTACCCGCACACCGTCGACCCTCTGCTGGAGCACGGCCGCGGACTGCGCATCGTCGACGCCCTCGCGGAGCACTGGGGCTGGACCCGCCGCTTCCCCGGGGGCAAGACCGTGTGGGCCATGCTGCCGACCCGTTCCCACACCTGACCATGACTCCTTCCCCAAGACATGTACCGCTCGACCGCCTGGCCCACGTGCCGTGGCCCGAGATCAAGGACTCGACCGGCTGCGCCGCGGCCATCCCGTTCCTGCTGACCGCCGTCGCCCGCGGCGACGCCGACACCGCCGGCTCCGCGCTCGGCCAACTGCGCCGACGCATCTGCCAGTACGGCTTCGTCGTCGGCCAGGCCACGGCGGCGACCGTGCCCTTCCTGTGGGAACTCGTCCGGCTGCCGCAGGTCACCTGCCGGGTGGAGATCCTCCACCTGCTCAAGAGCATCGCCGCCGCCCGCCAGTGGGAGACCACGGCCGCCGCCTACCCGAAGCTCCTGCGCCGCCGCGACAACTACGTGGAATGGGAGCGTGAGGCCCGGCACGCCGTCCGCGCCGAGCGCGGCACACTGCGCCACCTGCTCGACGAACCGGACCGGGAGATCGTCCGCGCCAGCAGGGAACTGGCCGCCACGCTGACCGACTGACACGGCCCCGCCCGCCGGGCGCCGCATCACACCGGGCGCCGCATCACACCGGGCGCACCTCGCCGTACGGCCCCTCCGTACGACCCGGCGTACGGAGGGGGCCGAGCGCTCGGGAACGGACAGCTGTGCGGTGACGGGGGCGACGCCCCGAGGAACACCGCTCGGCGGGCACCGCCCGTGTGCGCCAGCTAGGTTGTCCGCCATGAGCAACCTTGACCGCGCCCCCGTGCCCAGCGTGTGCGGCGGCCGCGGATTCGTCGTCGCCGAGCCCGTCCGCGAGCTGTTGAGCCCCCGGCACGTGAAGCTGGGAGAGGCGACCGAGGTGCGGCGGCTGCTGCCGAACCTCGGCCGGCGCATGATCGGCGCATGGGCCTTCGTCGACCACTACGGCCCCGACGACATCGCCGACGAGCCCGGGATGCAGGTCCCGCCGCACCCCCACATGGGCCTGCAGACCGTCAGCTGGCTCCACGAGGGCGAGGTACTGCACCGCGACTCCACCGGCAGCCTCCAGACCGTCCGCCCGCGCGAGTTGGGGCTGATGACGTCGGGGCGGGCGATCAGCCACTCCGAGGAGAGCCCGAAGGCGCACGCCCGCTTCCTGCACGGCGCCCAGCTGTGGGTCGCGCTGCCGGACCAGCACCGGCACACCGCGCCCCGGTTCGAGCACCACCCGGTCCTGCCGACGGTCACGGCTCCCGGCCTCACCGCCACCGTGATCCTCGGCGACCTCGACGGCGCGACCTCGCCCGGCACGGCGTACACCCCGATCGCCGGGGCCGACCTGGTGCTCCGCCGCGGCACCGACGTACGGCTGCCGCTGGTCCCCGACTTCGAGTACGGCGTCCTGGCCATGTCCGGCGAGGTCCACGTGGACGGCGTGCCCGTGCTGCCCGGCTCGATGCTCTACCTCGGCTGCGGCCGCACCGCCCTCCCCCTGCGCGCCGAATCGGACGCGGGGCTGATGCTGCTCGGCGGCGAGCCCTTCGCCGAGGAACTGGTCATGTGGTGGAACTTCGTCGCCCGCTCCCAGGACGAGATCGCACAGGCTCGCGAGGACTGGATGAAGGGGACACGTTTCGGCGAGGTCAGAGGGTACGACGGAGATCCGCTGCCCGCTCCGGAGCTGCCGGCCACGCCGCTCAGGCCGCGGGGAAGAGTGCGCTGACCTGGACGGACCAAGTCTCCGGTCCAGGCGGTCCGAGGCCGGCGCACCGCCCTCGCCGCGATGGGGGTCTCCGGTGGCACGGGCCCTCGAACGCTTCCGCGGCCGCATCTGCTCAGCGGTCCACGATTCCCAGGTGTGAGCATCTGTGGGCGGCTTTGGTCGGACGAATGCCGACCCGACGCTGACGTCACTGATGACTCATCAGACGATCGCGACGCGAGGTGTTCACTCACGGGGACACCGACGTGGGAACGGACCGGTCGCGCGGAGCTGTCATCTGATACCGGCCCCCCGGAACCGATCGGTGCTCGTCCAACACGGCGTCGCCAGCGAGGATCTGCGCGAGCTGCCGGGCCCGGTGATACGGGTGCGGACCGGGCGGCGGGGGCCGATGATCCGTGCATCGTCGGACCCGATGGCTTCTTCGGCCTCGGCGCGCGCCCGGTTCGGCGATCGGACACAGCCGGCACCGGCACCTGCCGTGGTGGCGCCGATGCGTTCGCGGGGACCGATGACGCGGAACCCGGCCCACCGGCGCAGGGCCAAGCCGACGGTTGCCCGCAGCGCCGATGGAGGCGGCAGAGCGGTCAGCGGTTCCAAGTCCTCCACCCCGCGGCCGCGGGCTTCGGGGTGGACGGTGCTCGACGACTCCGGCGTACGCACACCGGTCGGGAACCGGAACCGCAGCCGCCCAGCCCAGCAGCCGTCCGCCGTCGTCCAGGGCGACCACACGGTGGGCGGCAGTTCGGCGGTGTCGAACGCCCTCCGGCTCGGGGCGGTGGTCTCGAAGGCGGCGTGGCGCTCGTCGGTGCCCAGCCGGTAGATCGTCAGGACCTGTTCGGCGTGCTCGGGCCGCAGGGGCGCGATGCGAACGCCGGTCTCGGTGGCGTTCACGCCGCTGCCTGGTGCTGTGTCCAACCTGCCACGCGCGGCCCACCGGCGCATGGGCCGAGTGGCCCCTGTGCGCGGGTGGGCTGCTCTCGCCGGAGCACTGCCAAAGAGCGAGGTGACGGCGCCGTCCGGCGACTCGGGGGGCACGACGCCGGGCCATCCGTCGGACCGCGATCGTGTGGGGCTGCCGGAAGCCCACCCCTGCCGTGCCGTGCGGGGTGCGTCATGGGGGTTCCTCCTCGGCTTCTGCCGGGTTCCTCCTCGGCTTCTGCCGGGGCTCCCGCCCCGGAACCGGACGCTCGTGCCGGGCGGGGCGCTGCGCTGCCGTCGGTCACGTGGGCCACCCGGCGGCCTGTCGGGTGATCGGCCGGGGCGCACCCATACCTTCGATGTCCTGTTCGGCGGCGTTCAGCAGCTTCTGGGCCAGGTTGTTCAGGGCCCTGCCCGCCGCCAGCTCGTCGCCGATCTCCGGTACGTTCCTGTCCGCCGGATGGCAGTGCGCGGCCCCCTGGCCGGTGAGCGCCGTGGCACCGGTGTCCAGGACCACGCGGGCCTTCGTCGTCCCCTCGTCGTCCTCGAAGACGTGGAGACGAACCTTCCATTCCATGGTGTGCGGCATCACTTTCCTCCTCGTCCCGGTACGGATCGATGTGATCCGGATGGGGTTCGTTCGGGGACCGGGGGTGGTGCGTCGGCGGCCGGCATCTGCTCCTCGGCAGGCAGAAGTCCACGACCGGGTGCCCGGCGGCCGCGAGGACACAGTGATCGGTCGTCGTCGCATCGGACATCGACGTCATCTCCTCGGCTCCCGCCCGCTCACCCGCCCCGAAACCGCCGTCCGGTCGCCCGCCCGCTCACCTGGCCGTCACCGGCGGAAGCGCGCGGACCACGAAGGCTCCACCAGGTCCCATTCGGCGTCCCACCGCGCGTACCTCCTCCGGTCCAGCACCCACCGCATGCCGATCCCCGCGGCGTAGACCCCGGCGGCCACGCCGAACGCCGCCATGCCGCCCACGAACCAGCCGGTGGTCTTCGCGTCGAGCGGGCTCGTCGGCGCGGTGGTGACGGCCCCGTGCCGGTCCACCCACACCCGTACGGCGGTCCCCTGGTGCGTTCCGGACTCCACGTAGGCGGTTCCCGTCCGCACGACGCCATGGCCGTCGGTCCAGCGGACCCGGGCCGGTCGGCTCGCCATGTCGCCGTCGCGCCCGGCGTCCGCCGTCAGCCGGGCGGTGACCTGCTGTCGTTCCGCGGCCTGGGCACGGACAGTGCGCATGGACGAGTCGTACGCCGTCAGTCCCGCGCCGACCGCTGCCGCCGGCAGTCCGAGGACGAGGACGAACATCAGCAGACGACGGAACCAGGCTTCGAACCTGTCGGAGGTACGTCTCAGGGGGTTCGTTCCCTTCGGCGCGCGGTCGTTGCGCGCCGGGTGCGGACCGGATGTGTACGGCGAACCGTGTGCGCTCATGAGTCGGCCTCCAGCAGGTCGCTGGTCCGTTCCCCCACCGTCTTGTTCCCATCATCGAACAGCAGGGCACTTCGGGCACAGGGCCGAACGTCCCTGCGGGTCCGGTTCCCCGCCCCGAGAAACCGGCCGCAGAGCCTGGTCCGTCCTCACCTGTCACGATCACGTCCGACACCGATCCCGTCGGACGGCTCGTGGTCCCCGGCCACGGCACACAGGAGATGGAGCGGGATCTCGTGCCCGACCGCCTTACCGGCGGCCCGGTCCACCGCTTGCAGGCTCGCCTCGGACCCGTCGACGTCGACCACCAGGGGAGTCGTCACCGGGACCTCTCCTCCCGTGCCGGTCCTCGGCCCCTCCCGCGCCACGGTCCACATGCGCGAGGAAGGGGATCGGGGTGATCGAAGCAGGACTACGGCCTGCCCGGCCCGGTCACCATCACCCCCTACGACGAGGCGCCCCTGAGCTGACCGACGCCCGGCGGGCAGGAGGCACCGTTCCCGGTGCTCAGGAGAAGGAGAAGGGGAGGCACTTGATCCGGTGGCCGCCGCGAGCTCTGATGACTGGGCGACGATCTTTCGGAGGGGGCCTTGCGGTGACATGGTCGACGGGGTTGCTCGGATTCGCCGCCGGGCTGCTGATCTCGGTGGCGACAGCCCCGGTGGGCGTCTCCGGTGCGATGTTCCTGCTGCCGGTGCAGCTGAGCGTCCTGGGGGTGCCGAGTCCGGCGGTGACGCCGACGAACCTGCTGTTCAACGTGGTGGCCGGCCCTGGTCCGCTGCTGCGCTACCGCAAGGCCGGACGGCTGGGCGGACCGTTGGCCCGTCTGCTCGTCGCGGGCACGGCCCCCGGAGTGGTCATCGGGGCGGTGATCCGCGTGTTCGCCGTCCCGGGCCCGCGGATTTTCCGGCTCCTCATCGCGGCCCTCCTGCTGCCGCTCGGGCCGTGGTTGTGGCTACGCACCCTGCGCCCACCCCACGGGCACCGTGCCGGGCAGCCCTCCCACCGCACCACGACCGCACTCGCCCTGGTCGTCGGCGTCGTCGGGGGGATCTACGGGATCGGGGGCGGCTCCCTGCTCGGGCCGATCCTCGTCGGGCGCGGCATGCCGGTCGCCACGGTGGCGCCCGCCGCCCTGGCCTCCACCTTCGTGACCTCCGTGGTGGGCGCGGCCACCTACGCGCTGCTCTCCTCGACGGCCACCGGCGACATCGCCCCTCACTGGCTGCTGGGCCTCACCTGCGGCCTGGGCGGCCTGGTCGGCGGGTACCTCGGAGCCCGCCTCCAGCCCCGCCTCCCCGAGAACGCGCTCCGGCTCCTCCTGGGCGCCGTCGCCGCCGGAATCGGTGCGCTCTACGGCGTTCAGGCCCTGCCCTGACGGTGAGGCGTGGGCCCGGCCGCGCAGAAGGGCCCCCACGAGCACGTCCCCGTGGGAGCCCTTCCTTCCACTGCCTGCGCGTGCCGGTGAGAAGACGATCACGAGCAGGACATCGGTGTGCGCCGCTCGGCGGTCAGGGCGCGAGCAGCAGGCTGTCGCCGCGCTCCTTGGCGGCGGCGTAGCGCCTGGCCACGTCCTGCCAGTTGACGACCTGCCACATCGCCTCGATGAAGTCGACTTTCTGGTTCTTGTACTGGAGGTAGAAGGCGTGCTCCCAGGCGTCGAAGACGAGGATCGGGGTGGAGCCCTGGCCGACGTTGCCCTGGTGGTCGTAGACCTGCTCGACGATCAGGCGTCCGCTGAGCGGCTCGTAGGCGAGGACGCCCCAGCCCGAACCCTGGGTGGTGGCGGACGCCTTGGTCAGCTGGGCCTTGAAATTCCGGAACGAGCCGAAGGACTCGGCGATCGCGTCCGCCAGCTCGCCCGTGCCGTCCTTCTCCAGCGGCTCGCCGCCGCCGTCGCCGGTCATGTTGTGCCAGTAGATGGAGTGCAGGATGTGGCCGGAGAGGTGGAAGGCCAGGTTCTTCTCCAGGCCGTTGATCGAGCCCCACGACTCCTTGTCCCGCGCCTCGGCGAGCTGCTCCAGGGTGTCGTTCGCGCCCTTGACGTACGCCGCGTGGTGCTTGTCGTGGTGCAGCTCGATGATCTCGGGGCTGATCACCGGGGCGAGCGACGCGTAGTCGTACGGAAGCTCCGGGAGCGTGTAAACCGCCATGTCCAACGTCCTCACCTTATTGCGAATGACATGCAGGTGCAGATTAACAGTAGGAGCGTGGGAGCGTCAGGACGACGGCGCAGCCCGCGTCAGGACGGGCCGGGGCGGCCCGGCAGGTGCCGGCTCCGGAGTTCCTCGATCCAGTGGGCGGCTTGCTCCGGGTCGGGAACCACCGCAACGTCCGCGGGCACCGGCGGCCTGCGCACCACGACCACCGGAATCCCCGCCTCGCGGGCAGCGGTCAGCTTCGGCGCGGTGGCCGCTCCCCCGCTGTCCTTCGTCACGACGACGTCGATGCGGTGGCGGCGCAGCAGGTCGCGTTCGCCGTCGAGGGTGAAGGGACCGCGCTCCAGCAGCACGTCCATGTGGAGCGGGTGCGGGGGCTCGGGAGCGTCGACGGACCGGACGAGGAACCAGAGACCGTCCGAGGCGGCGAAGGCGGCGAGGCCCATCCGCCCGGTGGTGAGGAGCACGCGCCGGCCGAGGGCGGGCAGCAGCCGCGCCGCGTGGTCCAGTGAATCGGCCTCGTGCCAGTCGTCGCCCTCGGCCGGGACCCAGCCGGGGCGGCGCACGGCGAGCAGGGGAACACGGGCGGTGGCGGCGGCGCGCGCCGCGTGGAAACCGATCGTCCCGGCGAAGGGGTGGGTGGCGTCGACGAGCGCGTCGACCGCGTGCTCGCGCAGCCACGCCGTCAGCCCCTCCGCTCCGCCGAAGCCGCCGACGCGGACCCGGCCCGGAGGCAGTCGGGGGCTCGCGACCCGCCCGGCCAGGGAGCTGGTCAGTTCCAGACCGGGAACGCCGTGGAGCAGCTCGGCGAGACGACGGGCCTCCGTGGTCCCGCCGAGTACCAGTACGTGCACGAGAGTACGGATCCGTTCAGGAGCGGTGATGCGCGAGGCGCCGTCGGGGCTGAGGCGAGGGGCCGTCGCCGGGCCCCACTCTGGCACACCGCGGATGACCGGCTCGTCGGGACGGGAGGCGTGGGTGACGACGGCGCCATGGGCGCGACAGGGTGACCGGCCGTGCCGGGCCCGGAGGCCGGCGGCCCTCGTGCGGGACCGCGTCGAACGGGGCGGGTGCGCGTGGACCGGCCGCCGGTGCCTGGCGGGGTCGGTCAGCCGTCGGCCAGGGTGAGCGTGAGGATCGGCGGACTCACGCTGTTCTCGCGGGAGTTGAGGATCACCGCGAGTCCGGGAGCGTCCTCGGCGAGGGCCAGCGACACCCGTCCGCCGGCTTCCTGGACGACGTGGGCGGTCACGTCGAAGGTGAGGGTGGACTTGGTCGTGGTGGCGACGCCGCTCGACAGAGCCGTGCCCAGGGCGGGCTTGGAGTCCCAGGTGAGCCCGGACTCGGTCCACCCCGTGTCGGTCACCGGGTGCGCGGTGAGCGTGGCGGAGGTGCCGCCGGAGTCGGAGACGTACCCGTACACCGAGAGGGTGGCGGCGGTGATCGTGCCGAGGACCGGCGAGGTGTCGAAGGTCAGGTAGGCCTGCCGGTTGTAGCCGCTGCCGCTCGCGTTCTTGATCACCAGGGTGGTCGCCGTGCCGTAGGCGGTGCCGGCGTACGACCCGTCGCGGACGTAGGCGTCGGCGACCGGCGCCAGCGCGGCGGAGGTCAGGGTGAAGGCCGCCTCCCGGGTGGCGCCGGCCGTGCCGGAGAGGTCGACGGACAGGGTGAGGACGGGCGAGGCGGAGACGACGGTGATCGCGTCGTCCGCGTCGACCGGGGTGCCGGCCACCGAGAGGGTGACGGTGACCGTCCCCGAGGCCCGGGTGGGGTCGGAGACCCCGATCGTCAGCCGCCCCTCGTGCTGCCGGGTGATGACGGAACAGGGCGCCGAGACGGTGATGCCGCCCGCGCTGCCCGCGGCGAAGAAGTTGACCGCGATCACCCCGCTCGTCTCGTCCCGGACCGCGTGCGCCCCGGCGGTGTTCGCCAGGACGGTGACCGTGGGTGCGGCGGCCCGGGCCTCGGTCCGCGCACGGCTGAAGCCCGGCAGCAGCACATAGGCGTAGGAGGCGGCCGAGGGCGCGGTGCCGTGCGGCAGGCAGAGGGAGACGTACTGCCGGGTGAGCTGGTCGGCCGTGCCGTTCAGGGTGTTGATGCCGCTCCAGGTGCCGGTGCGGTCCGTACGGGCGGCCTGTACGGTGGCGCCGCCGGGGAAGAGGTAGCCGCCCACCTCCTCCAGGTGTGCCCAGGACGACACGGTCACGGTGTCCGACCAGCCGGCGGTACCGGACACGGCGGTGCCGTCCACGGTGAGCGCGTTGCCGCCGGACTCGTGCAGATTGCGGTTCTCGACGACCGTCACCACCTCGGCGCCGCTGCCCCCGGTGATCGCCGAGCCGACGCAGACCACCGCGTCGTCGAGCAGGAACCAGGACTTCCGCGCGGTCAGCGTGGACCCGTACTGCCGGAAGTCCATCCCCGCGCAGCCGTACGCGCCGGCCAGGCTCGCCCCGCCGCACCAGGTCGCGGCGGACCGGGTGCCGGTGCCGGCGCCGTCCGCGAGGGCGAGGGTGTCGACCGTGGTCCCGGGCAGCCGGTAGGGGTCGGCGGTGGGCCAGTAGCCGTCGGTGTGGTGGGTCAGGTCGGAGGCCAGGTAGAGGTAGCCCATGCCGTCGCCGGTGTGCCAGCCGTGCAGGTTCTCCCCGTTGATGGACTCGTAGCGCGCGGTCCGGGACGAGGACATGGCGAGGGCGTAGGCCCAGCCGTCCCTGCGGTGCACCACCCGGTCCATCGACGGGAACTGCACGTGTCCCTCGCCCTCCTCGGCCGCCGGCACCGAGGAGTCCTCCAGCACCGGGCGGGCCAGGGCGATCCCGGCGACGCTCGCGGTGGCCGCGAACGGCGCGACCGCCTCGCCCCGGGTGATCCAGCCCTTGGCCAGGCTGCGGAAGCGGGCGGCCTGTTCGGCGTCGGGCGCGGACTCGGCGGCGCGCAGCACCGACTGGGTGATCAGGTTGCCGTCGTAGAAGTCGGTTTCGGCGGGGCGGCTGATCGCCCGGCCGCGTACCGCGTCCATGCACAGCCCGTTCCACACCCAGGGGCGGAAGGCCGTGTCCACCGAGTCGAAGACGTTCGCGGTGGCCGGGTCGGTGACCGCCCAGTCGGAGCCGTCCGTCAGCTGGAACAGCACGCCGAGGCCGCGCAGCATCACCATGCCGTAGGTCCCGGTGTAGGGGATCCAGGTGTGCTGGACGAACGAGCCGTCGGCGTAGAGCCCGTCGCCCGAGGTGACGTACGGGAAGACGTCGGAGAGCGCGGCGACGGCGGCGCTCAGCCGTTCGGAGCTCGCGCCGAGCACCCCGCGCAGGGCGACCACCTGGCAGAGGTCGACCCGGTTGGCTCCGGTGGAGGTGGTGCGGTCGGTGCCGTACCGGTTCAGGGTCGGGTCCGGCACGAAGTGGTCGACCGCGGCGAGCAGCGCGTCCAGCCGCGCGGTGGACAGCGACGGCCGCACCAGGACGGCGGCGTTGAGCAGGGCCTGTGGCGAACCGACCTCCCACTCCCACCAGTTGCCGGTCTCGGTGGTGGACGCGCCGTAGATCTCGGCGCACAGGAAGTCCAGGCCGTCCGCGATCGCCTGGCCGAGCGACGCGTTCTGGTACAGGGTGCGTCCGCTGCCGTCGGTCGCGGCCGTGCCGGGGGTGGCGTACGCCGTCGCCAGCGAGGCGAGTCGCTTGCTCGTGGTGGTCATGGTGGCCGGGGTGGTGAGGACGAGGGGGAGGTCCGGCCAGAGGGAGGGGGTGGTGGAGTCCGGGGCGAGGGTGTTCCACAGGGTGGTGGCGGTGTCGGAGACGGCGGTCAGCGCGGTGGTGTAGGCGTCGTCGCCGGGGTCGATCGCACCGCCGGTGAGGATCTCCGCCCACAGCAGGCGCAGGGTCTCGTACGGGTCGGAGGTATCGGTGTCGTCGGCGTGGGCGGGTGCCGCGCCGGGGCCGAGGGGGAGGGCGCCGGCCAGACCGGCGAGCGCCAGCGCGGTGGCGGTGAGGAACCCCCGGCGGCCCAGGGGCGCGCCGGGGGACCCGACGGGGGATGGGGTGACCTGCGGGAGCTTTTCGGACACGGTGACACTCCGTTCGCAAGGCGTGGGATGTTCCGGGGGGTGGCGGGCGGCGGGCGCGCGGAGGGGAGGAGACGGCGGGACGGGGCGGGTGCCCGGGGAGACGGTCCCCCCGGGAACGGCAGAGGGGGCCGGCGACGCGATCAGGAGCGGGCGGCGGGCTCCCGGACCGGCCGGTCGAGCAGACGCAGCAGACGGGCGGTCTCCGCGGTGACCGCGTCCCGGCCCGCGCCGAGGTAGCGGCGCGGGTCGACGGAGCCGGGACGGGCCTTCAGGTCCGCCCGGACGGCACTGGTGAAACGGGAGTTGAGATGAGTGGAGATGTTGATCTTCGTCATCCCGGCGGCGACCGCCGCCACCAGGCCCGCGTCACCGACCCCGGAGGAGCCGTGCAGGACCAGCGGCACCGGGACCGCCGCCCGCAGCGCGCGGATCAGCGTGAAGTCGGGGGCCGCGTCCCGGGTGAGCATCGCGTGCGAGGTGCCGACGGCGACGGCCAGCCCGTCGACCGCGGTGGCGGCGACGAACGCGGCGGCCTCGGCCGGGTCGGTGCGCACACCGGGGGCGTGGGCGCCGTCCTTGCCGCCGATCTCGCCCAGTTCGGCCTCCACCCACACCCCGCGCCGGCGGCAGCGCTCGGCCAGGGCGGCGGTCGCGGTGACGTTCTCGGCGTAGGGAAGGGCGGATGCGTCGTACATCACCGACGGGACGCCGAGCGCGACGGCCTCCTCGACCAGCGCGGGCGACACGGCGTGGTCGAGGTGGACCGAGACCGCGACCCGGGCGTCCTCGGCGGCGGAGAGCGCGGCACTGGCGAGCGGGCGCAGGGCACCGTGGTAGCGGACGGTGTTCTCGCTGATCTGGAGCACCACCGGGCACCCCGCCTCCTCGGCGGCGTCCACGATCGCGGTGACGTGTTCGAGCTGGATCACATTGAAGGCGCCGAGCCCGCGGCCCTCGGCGGCGGCCGTGGTGGCGAGCGTTCCGGTTCCCACGAGGGGCATGGGGATCTCCTGGTCCTTACGAGAGGGGCACGGCGGCCGGGTCGGCCGGCCGGGGCGTGGGGACGGCGGTGACGGCGGGCAGGGCCGTCACGGCGGTGCGGGACAGCAGATCGCGGTAGGCCGGCGCGTCGAAGTCGCCGGCCAGCGGGGCCCGTACGGCGGCGGCCGACAGCGCCACCGCCGCCCGCAGCCGCTCCGGCCACGGGGTCCGATCGGCCAGCCCGGCGGCCAGGGCGGCGACCGCCGCGTCCCCGGCGCCGGTCGGGTTGCCGGCCAGGCGCTCCGGTGGACGGGCCCGCCAGACGCCGTCCGGGGCGACCGCGAGCAGGCCCTCGGCGCCGAGCGAGACGACCACCGACCGCGCCCCGGCCCGGCGCAGGGTCTCGGCGCCGGCCCGGACGTCCTCGGCGCCGACCGTCTCGCGCAGCTCGGCCGCGTTCGGTTTGACCAGGTCGGGGCCGGCGGCCAGGGCGGCGAGCAGCGGTGGCCCGGTGGTGTCGAGGACGACCGGGACGTCCGACCGGCGCGCGGCGGCGACGAGTTCGCCGTACGCGTCCTCGGACAGGCCCGGCGGCAGGCTGCCGGAGAGCACGACCGCCCTGGACCGGCCGAGCAGCCGCGCGAAGTGCCGGGTGAACGCGCGCCATTCGGCCGCGCTCACCTCCGGCCCCGGCTCCAGGAACACCGCGGCGTCCCCGGCCGCCTCCTCGACCACGGTCACGGTCTGCCGGGTGGTCCCGGCGATGGCGGTCAGCGCCTCGGCCATCCCGGAGGCGGCCAGGTCCCGGCGCACCGCGTCCCCGGCCGGGCCGCCGGCCAGCCCGGCGACCAGGGCGGGCCGGCCGAGCGCGGTCAGCACCCGGGCCACGTTCACGCCCTTGCCGCCCGCCCGGTGCCGGGCGGTGGCGAGCCGGTGGCTCGCACCGGTACGGATGCGGTCGACCGTGTAGGTCACGTCCACGGCCGCGTTGAGGGTGACGGTGGTGATCGTCATACGGCGACCGCCAGGTCCAGGGCGAGCAGGGCGGCGCCCTGGCAACCGGCCCGGTCGCCCAGCGCGGCGAGCGCCAGCGGGGGCGGGCGGTGGAAGGAGAGCCGGCGGGCCAGCGCCTCGCGCAGCGGATCGGTCAGGTCCGCGCCCGCGCGGGCCAGTCCGCCGCCCAGCACGACCAGTCCGGGTTCGCACAGCACGGTGTACGCGGCCAGTCCGTCGGCCAGCGCGTGCACGGCGGTGCGCCAGACGCGCCGGGCGACCGGATCGCCCGCGCCCGCCAGTTCCCGTACGCGTTCGGCGGTGACGGCGTTCTCCTGCTCGTGCCCTTGCTCGTGCCCCTGCTCCTGCCCGCGCTCCTGCGCACGCCCGGGTTTCCGCGCCGGTGCCCGCCCCTGCCGTCCAGCCGCGCCGGTCTCCGCGCACCCGCTCGCTTCCGCGTAGCGCCGGGCCACCGCCGAGGCCGAGGCGAGCGTCTCCAGACAGCCCCGGCGTCCGCAGCCGCAGCGCGGGCCGCCGGCCCGCAGGACCAGGTGGCCGAGTTCACCCGCGCCGCCCCGGCTGCCGTCGAGCACCCGGCCCTGCCGCACATGGGCGGCGGCGACACCCGTGCCCAGGGCCACGAACAGGAAGTCGTCGTGGCCCGAGCCCGCTCCCAGCCGGCCCTCCGCCAGCGCGCCCGCCCGCACGTCGTGGCCCAACGCGACCGGCAGGCCGAGCCGTTCGGTGAGCAGGGCGCGCAACGGCAGGTCGCGCCAGCCGAGGTTGGCCGAGTAGCGCGCCACACCGCGCTCGGTGTCGACCAGTCCGGGAACCGCCACCCCGGCCGCGAGGGGCGCGCGGCCCGTCGACGCCACGCAGGTCTCGGCGAGTTCGGCGGCGGTCGCGGTCACCCGGTCCAGCACGGCCAGGGGCCCCGCCTCCCGCCGGGTCTCCCGGCGCACCGAGCGCACCACCGCGCCGTCCCGCGCCACCAGCGCGGCCTTGATGCCGGTCCCGCCGAGGTCGACGGCGACCACCAGTCCGGGCGGCGGGCCGCCGCGCGTCGTCATAGGGGACATCGCCGGGTCCTCCGGTCAGCCGAGGACGACGGAACGGGTCAGGCCGCGCGGCCGGTCCGGGTCCAGTCCGGCCGCCTCCGCCCTGGCCACGGCCAGCCGCTGGGCGCGGATCAGGTCGGCGAGCGGGTCGAGTCCGCCGGAGTGGACCAGGGCGGCACCGGTGCGGGCGATGTCCTCGTCCAGTCCGGCGGGCACCTGCCCGAACACCCAGACGGCGCGGCCCGGGGCGGCGATGCTGATCGGGCCGTGGCGGTACTCCATCGCCGGGTAGCTCTCGGTCCAGGAGCCGGCCGCCTCCCGCATCTTCAGCGCGGCCTCGTCGGCGAGTCCGCAGGTCCAGCCGTCGCCGAGGAAGGTGAACTGCTCCGCCGCGACCAGGGCCGGGTCCACCGGTTCGAGCAGGGTGCCCCGGGCGTCCTCGACCGCCCGGCCGAGGTCCTCGCCGAGGTGGGCGCGGAGCAGGGCGAGGGCGGTGGTCGCGAACCGGGTCTGCACGACGGACCGTTCGTCGGCGAACGGCAGCACCACGACCCGCCCCGCCGCGGCGGCGACCGGGGTGGCCCCGTCGGCGGTGATCGCGGTGACCGGCGTGGCGGCGCCACCGGTCCTGCCCTGCTCCTCGATCAGCCGCAGGACTTCGGTGGTGGTGCCGGACCGGGTGAGGGCGAGGATCCGGTCGTAGCGGCGGCGGGCCGGGAACTGTGAGGCGGCGAAGGCGTCGGTCCGGCCGTGGCCGGCCTCCTCGCGCAGGACGGCGTAGGAACGCGCCATGTACAGCGAGGTGCCGCAGCCGACCACGGCGACGTCCTCGCCGGGCTGCGGCAGCGCGTCGGCGGCCTCCACGGCGGCCTCGGCGGCGCGCAGCCAGCACTCGGGCTGGGTGGCGATCTCGTCCAGGGTGTGCGACACGGGGGTTTCCTTTCAGGAGGAGGAAGACAGGGGGCGGCTCGTCCGCGCCGGGCGGTCCCGGCGTCGGCGGCCGGGGGAACGGCGGCGCGCAGTCGCCGTACCGCGCACGTCCGCCTCCGGGCCGGGGAAGTTCGCGTCCGGGAGGACCCGGACGCCCGCCGCCCCGGCCGCCGGGTCGGCCGGCTCGGCCGGCGCGTGGAGGCAGGCGGTGTCGGTCAGGGGGCCGTCGGCGGCCCGCACGTACCCGGCCGGCCACGGGGCCCGTACCCCGGCGTCCCGCGACAGGGCGGTGACACGGGCCCGTTCGGCGGCTGGGGAGGCGGGGGTGAGCAGGCCCTCGGGCGGGTCGCGGCGCAGTTCCACCCCGGTGCAGCCGTGGGCGCGGGCCGGCCGGGTCACCTCCCGCACGCCGGCGTCTGGGCGGCCGGG
The DNA here is from genome assembly GCF_044750285.1 of Streptomyces sp. NPDC088812. Lineage (NCBI taxonomy): Bacteria > Bacillati > Actinomycetota > Actinomycetes > Kitasatosporales > Streptomycetaceae > Streptomyces > Streptomyces sp. NPDC088812. The sequence continues at coordinate 107,744 of NZ_JBIVJP010000017.1, forward strand.
CGTGCCGAACGCCGGCTCCCGGGAGACGGGAGCCCCTTCGGTGGGCTCAGCCAACGGGCACCTCCACCGGACCGCCGAGGACCTGGCGTTCCCCGGTGGCGCAGGCGGCGTACACGGCCTCGACGGTCCGGACGACCCGGCGGCCGTATGCGGCGGGGACCGCGCAGGGCCGTTCCCCGCGCACCGCCCCGGCGAACGCGGCGAGCTGGTCGCGGAAGGCGGCCGGGACGTCGTCCTCGGACTCGGCGGCCAGCAGCACGGGGGCGGAGCCGTCGTCGGGGTGGAGCCGGGTGCCGACGCCACGGGAGACGAGAAGGGTGCCGCGTTCGCCGATCACGGTGAGTTCGTCGCGGGGCGGCAGCAGGGCGCTGGTGACGGTGATGTGGCCGGCCGTCCCGTCGGCCAGCTCCAGCCGGGCCAGGACGTCGGTCTCCACGGGCAGTCCGCCCCGGGTCGCGGCGGTGGCGGTGACCGCGACCGCGCGGCTGCCGGTGAGCCACAGCAGCCGGTCCACGCAGTGGGTGCCGATGTTGATGAACACACCGCCGCCGGAGACGGCCGGGTCGAAGAACCAGGCGGGGCGGCTGCCGGGACGGTAGTCGGTGGCGCGCCAGTCGTGGACGGCGAGGATCCTGCCGATCACCCCCGCGTCGACGGCGGCCTTGGCAGCGGCCACGGGCGGCAGGAAGTGCTGGATGTGGCCGACGAACAGCAGCACGCCGGCGGCGTCGCAGGCGGCCTCCATCAGGGCGCAGTCCTCGGTGCTGGTCGCCATCGGCTTCTCGACCAGCACATGCAGTCCGGCCCCGGCGGCGTCGGTGACGATGCCGGTGTGCAGGGCGTGGGGGGTGTTGACGACGACGGCGTCCACCAGCCCGGAGGCGATGAGCGCGCGGTGGTCGGTGAAGGCGGAGGCGTCCAGGGGGCCGGCCACGCGGCGGGCGGTGCCGGCGTCGAGATCGCAGACTGCGGTGATCCGCACGCCGGGGGTGACGGCGGCCGCGTCGGCGTGCAGGACGCCGACGGCGCCCGCGCCGATCAGGCCGAGCCGGATGTCGGTCACGGAGTGCTCTCCTCGAGGGTGGGGACCGGTGGCGGGGCGGGCGCCGCGACGGCGGCCGCGCCGGTACCGGTGGGGGTGAGTGCGGCCCGGGCGGCGGCGGCCGCCGCTCCGCAGGACTGCCGGACGGTGATGGTGGGGCGGAGCAGGACCCGGCCGCCGGGCCGGGCGGGGTCGTCCAGACGCCGCAGCAGGGTCCGGGCGGCGATCCGGCCCAGCTGCTCCTTGGGCGGGGCCACCGCGGTGAGCGGCAGGTCGGCGAGGTCGGCGATTTCGTCGTCGTAGGCGACCAGGGCGAGGTCGCCGGGGACGGTGAGGCCGGCCCGGCGGGCGGCGGCGAGCAGCAGGGCGGCCTGCCGGTCGCCGAAGCAGACGGCGGCGGTGGCGCCGGCCGCGCGCAACGCGGCCAGGCAGCGGTCGGCCACCGCCGGGCTCCACTCCTGGCGGGCGGCGCGGAACTCGGTGCTGCTCGCGCCGAGTTCGCGTATCGCCTGGTGGAATCCGTCGGCCACCGGGCCGGTGGTGGGGCTGAAGTCGCGCAGCACCAGGCCGAGCCGGCGGTGGCCGAGGGCGGCGAGGTGGCGGACGGCGTCGTAGGCGCCGGCCTCGTGGTGGGTGCAGACGGAGGTGTTGGTGTCGGCGAGGGAGGTGGCCCTGCGTTCGACGAGGACCGTCGGCACCGGCATGGCGGCCAGCCGGGCCAGGCAGTCGGCGGCCGGTACGGGCCCGTGGAGGGTGGGGACGACGAGCAGCCCGTCGACGCCCGCGTCCAGCATGTCCCGCAGGTCCTCGGCCTCGCGGGCCTGGTCGTAGCCGGAGCAGGCGAACAGCAGCCGGGCGCCGGCGGCGGACAGGGTCTCCTCGATGCCGTGCAGGACCTTCGGGTAGTAGAACGCGGTGTCGGGGACGATCACGCCGACCAGGGCCCGGCTCGGGGCGGGCGTGTCCGGCGGCACCACGAAGGTGCCGGAGCCCTGGCGCCGTACCACCAGTCCCTCGGCGACCAGTTCGTCCACGGCGCGGCGCACGGTGGAGACCGAGGTGCCGCTGGTGTGGGCGAGTTCCTTCTCGGTGGGCAGCCGGGAGTCGGCCGGCCAGACGCCCTGGAGGAGCCGCTGCCGCAGTTCGGCGGCGAGCCGGCGGAACTTCAGGTCGCGGGTCGCGGTGTCGGTGTCGGTGTTCACGGTCGTAGGTCCCCCCGGGATGCGGCTCACTTGACGGAGCCGACGGTCATTCCCTCGATGATCCGTCGGCCCAGCCAGATGTAGGCGGCGAGAACCGGGAGGACCACGATGGCGACTCCGGCGAACAGGCCGCCCCAGTCGGCACCGTTGTACTGCATCTGCTGGAGCAGTCCGAGGAGGGCGAGGGACAGGGTCTGGTGGTCGGTGCTCTGGACGAAGACCAGCGCGAAGACGGTCTCGCCCCAGTGCTGGATGACGTTGAGGATCAGCACGGTGACCAGTCCGCCGCGCGCCAGCGGCAGCATGACCTGCCAGAAGGTGCGGAAGGGGGACGCGCCGTCGAGGGCGGCGGCCTCCTCCAGTTCGACGGGGAGGGTGGTGAAGAAGCCGGTGAGGAAGAACACCGCGAACGGCAGCGAGGTCGCCACGTAGACCACGATCAGCCCGAACAGGCTGTCGACCAGCTGGAGCTGGTTCATGACCACGAACAGCGGCAGCATCACCACCTGGGCCGGGATGCCGAGACCGAGCGCGAAGAACAGGGTGAACGGTCCGCTCAGGCGGGTGGTGACGCGGCTGAGGACGTACGCGGCGGGTGCGGCCAGCAGCACGGTGAGGACGGCGGTGCCGCCGACCACGGCCAGGGTGTTGGCGGCGGCCCGGCCGAACAGCCCGCCCGTCCACGCGCGGGCGTAGTTGTCCCAGTGGAAGGTGTCCGGGAGTGCCCAGGGGGAGCTGAAGATGTCGTCGGCGCTCTTCACCGAGGACAGCAGCAGCCATAGTCCGGTCAGCACGTTGAAGGCGGCGAAGAGCCAGACCAGGGGGACTCCGGCGACACGGCCCGCGGTGAGGCGGCGCAGCCGGCGGGTGAGCGGGCCGGGGCTCCGGCCGGGACTGACGACGGCCATCGGGGGGACCTCCGTGACGACGGGATGCGGACGTGGGGCGGGAGCGGGACGGGCCGGGGTCAGAACTGCACGGAGTCGCGGCGCATGACCCGGCGGACGAGGACGACGAGCACGCCGACCAGGGCGAGCATCACCACGGCACTGGCGGCGGCCGAGCCGTAGCGGGGGACGCCGCCGGAGGCGAACGCCTCGCCGTAGGTGTAGAGGGCGGTGTTCCAGACGCCGGTGTCGGGCATCTGGCCGGCGGCCCCGGCGAAGGCGTAGATGAACTCGAAGACCTTGACCGCGGAGATGGTCCACAGCACCGCGCACACCCCGACCACGTCCCACATCAGCGGGAGGGTGACGTGCCGGAACTTCTGGAGGGCGTTCGCCCCGGCCAGTTCGCAGTCCTCGTACAGCTCGGGCGGGATCTGGTCGACGGCGGCCATCAGGATGGTGGTGTAGAAGCCGGTCGACGTCCACACCAGCCCGACCATGATCACCGAGAACAGGTGCTCCTGGCCGAGCCAGTTGGGCGGCTCGGACACCCCGGCTGCCCTGGCGACCGCGTTGACCAGGCCGTCGCTCTGGAAGAGGAAGCCCCACAGGATGGCCAGCACCACGCTGGGCACGATGTTGGGGAAGAACAGGATCGACCGGGCGGCTCTGCGGCCCTTCATGTCGCGCAGGAACATCGTCAGCACGAACGAGACCAGGAAGGTCACCGCGCCCACGCCGAGGATGATCCACAGGGTGTTGGCGAAGGCGTGGTGGAAGGTCGGGTCCTGGAACATCCGGCGGTAGTTGTCCAGACCGACGAAGGTCATCGGGCCGGCGCCCGCCCACTCGTTGAGGCTGAGCCACAGCGTGTACAGCGAGGGTCCGGCGAAGAAGACGACGTAGACCAGGACGGCCGGCAGCAGCAGCGGCCAGAACAGCCGGCGGCGGCGGGCGGTCAGGGGGCTCGGCCGGCCCGCCGCTCGGACGGGGGCGGGGCGGCGTCCGGTGCGGGCGCGGCCGGGCGCGGTGACCCGGGCGGTGTCGGTGGCGCTCACGCGGCCGTCTTCCAGTAGCCCGCGGAGTCGTCGGCCAGCTTCGCGGCGAAGGCCTTCGCGGTGAGGCCGCCGGTGAGGAACGTGGTGTTCAGCGGCTGGAACACCTTGGTGTACCACTCGGCCGCGGTCTCCTTCACGCCGTCCAGCGTCTTCACGACCTCGCGGGACTCCAGGGCCTTCTGCGCGTCGGCGAGTTCGGCGGGAGCGGCGATGTCGGCGCGCGGGGTGAGGTTCTTGGCCTGGGTGGAGATGCCCGCCAGGTGTTTCTTGGCGAAGAAGTAGGCGAGGAACTTCTGCGCGGCGGCGGCGTTGCGCGCCTTCTTCGGTATGGAGAAACCGATGAGGGAGATGTCCTGTGAGGCGTCCCCGTCCGAGGCGAACGCCGGGAAGGGGAAGGACCGGTAGGTGAAGTCGGAGCCCGCGAACTCCGCGGTCTCGCTCGGGGTGAAGGTGCCCAGCAGCAGGAAGTCCGACCTGCCCTTGGCCCACTTCTGCTGCACGGCCGGCCACTTGGAGCCGTCGTACCCCTTGGTGAAGTCGCCGCCTGCGACCAGGTCCTCGATCTTCGACAGGGCCGCCACGAAGCCGTCGGCCTTCAGCAGCGCGCCGCTCCGGTCGGTGGCCGCCTTGCCGAACGCGCCGGGGCCGAGGCCGCGCAGGACCGCGTAGTACGTCCAGTAGGCCGTGTAATCGGCGATGTCACCGTCCAGGGCGAGCGGCCCGTCACCGCGCCCGCGGCGCCGGACGGCCAGCAACTCGCTGAAGTCGTCCCAGGTCGCCGGGGGGTTGGCGGCGACGTCGGGCAGGGCGTGACCGTCGTACCAGATCTGGGTGGTGACCACCTCGTACGGCAGTTGCCACAGGACGCCGTCGGTGGTGTTCAGGTCGGTGTACTTCGCCGGGACGACACTGCCGACGGTGTTGCCGCTCTCGCCGTGGATCGCGAGGTCGAGCACGGGGCCGAGGTCGAGGGCCTGGCCGGTGGCGTACAGCTGGGCGTAGGCGAACCGGTCGGAGGAGTCCACCAGGTCGGCCGGGACGTTGGAGGTGTTCAGGGTCGGTGCGAGCTGCTGGACGACCTGGCGGCCCTTCCACTCCACGCTCACCTCGACACCGGTGTCCTCGGTGAACTGGTCGATCGCCGCCCGCAGGACGTCGGCCTGCGGTTCGTCCTGCTTCCACATGGACCAGTAGGTGAACGAGGAGGAGCCGTCCCCGGTGGCCGATGAGCCGTTGCCGCAGCCGGTGGCCAGCCCGGCCGTGGCGGCGAGGGCGGTCCCGAGGACGGAACGCCGGCTGAGGGAACGGGCGACGAGGGGACTCCGGCCGAGGGGCCGGCCGTGCTCCCGGGTGACCGCGGGCGTTCTTTCAGCGAACATGGGCGCGCTCCTGTGGTGGTGGCCGGTGATGGCCTGAAGCGAGAGGAGGAATGACCAAATGATTGGTTCCGGTCCATGCGGCAGTCAACGGGAGTTATCCGTAATGAATTGCGTATGACTCCGCGACCATGCCGGTGCATTCGGAGCGCTCGCGCATCTCTTCACACTCCGGCGCCCAACGCCGCACCGTATTCATATGGTTGAAACAGTTGACTGGGAGACTGCTTCGCGCCAAGGATTTCGGGCGTCTCGACACCCGACACCACCCGTTCGTTCCACCGCTGCCTCCGCCTGCCGCCGAACCCCGGGGAGACCGAAACCCATGGCAAGCCGCGATCCGTCCCGCCCCAACGTCCTGCTGATGCTCTCCGACGATCAGGGACCCTGGGCGCTGGGCTGCGCCGGAAACCATGAGATACGCACCCCGCACCTGGACACCCTGGCCGCGAGCGGCCTGCGCCTGAGCCGGTTCTTCTGCACCTCACCGGTCTGCTCCCCGGCCCGCGCCTCCCTGTTCACCGGCCGGCTCCCCTCCCAGCACGGCGTCCACGACTGGCTGTCGTACCACCACGCCGGCCGTACCGGCCGCGACTTCCTGGCCGGCCAGACCCTCTTCACCGACCTGCTCGCCGACGCCGGCTATCGGCTCGGCCTCAGCGGCAAGTGGCACCTGGGCGCCAACGACCGCCCCCGCAAGGGCTTCGTCCACTGGTACGCCCACGAGAGCGGCGGCGGACCTTACCGGGGCGCGCCCATGTACCGTGACGGCGTCCGCACCGAGGAACCCGCCTACCTCACCGACGCCCTCGCCGCCGACGCGGAACGCTTCCTGGACGCCGAGGCCGACCGCCCCGAACCCTTCCACCTCTCCCTGCACTTCACCGCTCCGCACAAGCCCTGGAAGGGACAGCACCCCCGCGAGTACACGACGCTGTACGAGAACTGCCCGTTCGAAACCTGCCCGCAGGGGCCCCCGCACCCCTGGCAGCCCCTGGACGCCGACGGCTCCCCGGTCGGCGGCGAATCCGACACCCGCCAGGCCCTGATCGGCTATTTCGCCGCGACCACCGCCATGGACGCCGCCATCGGCCGCGTCCTGGACCGCCTCGGCACCCTCGGCCTCACCCGGTCGACCCTGGTGATCTTCACCAGCGACAACGGGTTCAACGCCGGCCACCACGGCATCTGGGGAAAGGGCAACGGCACCTTCCCGCAGAACATGTACGACAGCTCGGTCCTGGTCCCCTTCCTCGCCGCCCAGCCCGGCCGGATCCCCGCCGGCCGCGTCAGCGACGCCCTGCTCTCCCAGTACGACCTGCTGCCCACCCTCCTCGACCACCTCGGCCTGGACCCCCTCGCCCCCGACCCGGCCCGGCCGCCGCTGCCCGGCCGCTCCTTCGCCGGCCTGCTCGACGGCACCGGCGACACCGCCGGCCACGACCGGGTCGTCGTCTACGACGAGTACGGTCCGGTGCGCATGATCCGCACCCGTGACCGGAAGTACGTCCACCGCCACCCGCACGGCCCGCACGAGCTGTACGACCTCATCGCCGACCCCGACGAGGACCGCAACCTCGCCGACGACCCCGAGCACCGCGCCCTGCGCACCGCGCTGGCCGCCCGGCTGGACGAATGGTTCGCCGCCCACGTCGATCCGGCTCTGGACGGCGCCCGCCTCCCGGTCGCCGGCACCGGCCAGCGCACCCCGGTGGGCCCGGGCTCCCTCGCCACCGCCTTCGAGCCGCCACCGGGCGGCTGAACTCGGCGGTCTGCCACCGGAGCGAGCCATGGACCGGACAAGGCGTTCACCGGCCTGCGGGCCCGGGTGCTGGAAGCCGTCGGCCCGTACTCCTGCCCCGGGCCCCGGGGCTACTGCCCGCGGCTGCGGTGGCCGCCGTACTGCCGGTCGGTGACGGGCTCGGCCCACACGGTCTCGGGTGTGTCGTCGCCGGTTGCCTCCCACAGGGCGATGTGTTCCATGAAGCGGTCGGGGGCGGTGCCGTGCCAGTGTTCCTCGCCCGGCGGGCAGCTGACGGTCTCGCCGGGGTGGGCTTCGAAGACGGTGCCGTCGCGGGTGCCGACCAGGGCGATGCCGCAGACCACGTGCAAGGTCTGGCCCACGGCGTGGACGTGCCAGTGGGTGCGGGCGCCCGGGGAGAAGCGGACGAGGTTCGTGGGCTCGTGGGCTCGTGGGCGAGCGTCCGGCACGTGGTGGTGACGGTGGCACGGCCGCGGTGAGCGGCGTCCGGATGCGTGAGCGGCCCGCGCGGACGATGCTGGAGTCATGTCCGGACGCCGTCCCGTGGTGGTGGGCCGGCCGTCGCCGAGCGGCGGGCGGCGGGTTCGCGCGGACGGCGAGATCCTGGGCCTGGCGTACGGCCTGCGGGACGTCGAGGAGTTCCTGCGGCGGGCCGGGCTGGAGAACATCGACGTGACGACGTCGGACCTGATCGAGTGGCGCGGTGGCGGACCCGAGGTGTGGTCGGTCCGCACGTCGTGACGTCACCGCCTGCCGGTCCCAGGAGTCGGTGCCGGACCGCGGTCACAGCAGTCGCTCCGCGAGGTAGCGCTGGAACTGCCACAACGGGCGTTCCAGGTGGGAGAAGCGGCCGTTGGAGGGGGCCGGGTGGGAGGCCAGGCCTCGCTGGACGCCCCGGACGGCCACCAGGTCCTCTTCCTGGATCCGGTCGATCCGAGCGCGTACGCCGGCCAGCCGCTCGGCGAATCCGGGCGTCTCCGGCACTCCGGGCGGGACCATGACCGTGATCCGCGTGTCGTGGGTGGCGGGCCCGGTGGGCAGCCAGCGGATGCTGACCGCGCTGTCCGGCAGGACCGCCAGGACGAACTGCGGGAAGATGCCGGCGATGAGCATCCCCGGCCGCGAACCCCGGCCGGATCGGGTGCGCCGCCCCGAGCCCGTGCCGTCGCGCTCGGGGTGCGACAGCGGCGTGAACATGGTGAACCAGCGGCCGTCGCACTCGTCGACCTCCGTGTCCCGGCCCGGCAGCGCCGGATCCAGGGTCGCCGCGTGCGTACCCATGTGGTGGTAGTTCTCGGAGCCGTTCTCCACCGCGACCTTCCAGTTGGCGGGCACGCCCTCCCAGACCTGGGTATGGACACTCACCCAGTCCGCGATGCCGAGGCTGCCCAGCCGTGGTTCGAGCCCGCGCAGTCCGGGCGCCGCCGGTGCCGCGCCGGGGTCGAGGTTGAGCAGGACGAAGCCGTTCCAGACCTCGACGCGGTGCGCCGGGAGCCGGCAGCCGGCCCGGTCGAAGTCGACCCGCTGCATCAGGGGGGCACCGGCGAGCTGCCCCGCGTACTGGCCGTTCAGCCGGTAGGTCCAGGTGTGATACGGGCAGGTCAGCCGCTTCAGGCAGCCGTGCTCGGGCGCTGTCTCCGGCGGCAGGAGGTCCATGAACCGGTGGCGGCACACCCGGGACAGGGCGTGCAGCTCGCCCTGCTCGTCCCGGGTGATCACCAGTGGGGTGCCGAGGACGTCCAGCCGCAGATAGCTCCCCGGCTGCGGTATCTCCTCGGCCCGTGCCACGCACAGCCACTCCCGCCGGAAGATCCGTTCGGCCTCCCATGCGTACAGTTCGGGCGAGGTGTAGGCGTGGGGCGGCAGCGTCCGGCCTCGTTCGAGGGGGAGCGCGGCCAGACGCCGCAGCTCCGCGAGCGTCTCGCGCAGCACCCCGGGAGCGGCGGACGCGGGGGGCGCGGCGGACGCGGGCACCTCGGCCTCGGTCCGGTGGTGGGTCCGGTGGTGGGGCCGGTGGAGCGTCATGGTGATCAGCCTTCCTTTTCCGGGTTCAGGGGTGGCGAACCGAAGAGGGACAGTGCGTGCCGCCGCCCGTAGCGGCGGCTGTAGGAGACGGTGACGAGGGCGACGGCGCACACCAGCGCCAGCCCCTTCGCGCGGTTGAGCGCCGGAACCGACTCCACCGGAAGCAGCAGCGCGAAGAGCACTCCGGCCCCGCAGTCCAGCAGTTGGGCGGAGCCCCACAGCACCGTCAGCCGGGTCAGTCCGCGGCGCAGCGCCGGTGAGACGCCCCAGGCCGCTTCCCGGGTGCGCGCGGCGGTGGGCCTGTGCCAGGACTGGACGGCCTGGAAGGCGAAGGGCTTCGCCGCGAGGAGCGAGCCCAGCATCCAGAGCCCGGCAGCCGCCGCGAGTCCGGCGTCCTTGACGAGGATGACCCGCGGGCTGCCGGTGAGCAGCGACGTCACGACGCGCACCGCCAGCATGCCGATCATGAACGCCTCGAAACTGTCCACGCGGCGCCGGGTGGCGGCCACGACGGCCATGCGCGCCGCGGGGACCGCCCCGCTGAGCGTCAGCGCCAGCCATTGGCTGACCCCCTGCGACCGCAGGACGTAGAACACGGCCACGGGGAGGACCACGGCGATCAGGAGCGGGGTGGCCGCCGTCCACCGCGTCGGCATGTCGTGTGTTCCGGTTCGACCGTTCGGTGATGCCATACGGAAAACCGTAGGAACCTGCGAAGATCACCGAATCGACGCGAGGCACGATATGCCGGGTACATCCTTGGATGTACCCCCACCTGACCGGCACCGCGCCCGACCGGGAGTCACCGGGCCGGAGCTCGTCCACGGGGAGGGGGCGGGGGAGGGGGCGGGTGAGGCGGCGATCGGTGGCCCCGACCGACGGTGATGGTGCCGCGTGGGGGCAGCTCGGCACCATGGAGGCGTGGCCGGAGCGGTCCTGCCGGTGACCGTCCCGCCATCGTGCGCCTCAGCCGGCGAGGAGTGCCTTCAGCCGGCGAGGAGTCCCCGCGTCGGCTGCCGAGCGTCGGCGCCGGCACTCGGCGGACGCCCGCCCGACCGGCTCCGTCGGGTGCCCGCCGTCGCTCATGAGGCCGGCTCGGTACCCGCTTCCATCGGGACGGCCAGGTCGTCGGCGGTCCGGCCGGTGCGGTCGGCGATCATGGCGGCGAAGGCCGCCTCGGCGAGCGGGCGGTCCCCCTCCGATTCGCGGGCCTCGCCGCGGCTCCGGACGGTTCGCTCGTCGTCTCCGCCGACGGAGACGGCACCGTACTGCGTCTGTCCCCGCCGCACGACGGCGGCTGAGGAGGGGAACGGGCGCTCAGGGCAGTTTCACCGTCACGCAGGCGGGAGCGGTCGGGGAACGGGTGGTGCACTGGCTCTTGCCCTTGTCCCCGCTGTTGGAGACGTTGATCGTGAGGTAGGTGGCGCGCTCCGGCACCGTGAGCGGGATGGTGATCTTCTGGTCCACCTCGCCCATGTCGTCGGGCCGGAGCGAGGCCGCGTAGAGTTCCGTGTCCGACCGGTCGTCGTCCGGCGCGTACAGCGACCGCGCGAACGCGGCCACGTGGTCGTTGCGGTCGACGCCGACCGCGTGGACGGTGAACGTCAGCGACAGGTGGGGTCGCTGCCCCGTCAGGCTCACGCTGGTGACGGTCGGCCTGCCGTTCCCGGCGGCGGCGAGGGTCGCGACGACCAGCGAGGCGACGAGAGCCGCGACGTAGACCGTGCTTCCGATGATCAGAAGCGGCTTCCGGTGGGTGAAGTACGCGTAGAGGCACAGGGCGACGGCGGTGATGGCCAGGGCGGGCGCGACCAGGGTCCACACCGTGTGGTTGTTCAGCGCGACGAACAGCCTGTCGCTGTTCATGCCCAGGGCGGTGAGCAGGCCCGCCAACGCGATGAGCGAGCCCCACAGGGTGTTCGTCACCTCGCCGAAGGGATTCTCGGCCCCCTCGGCCGACGGGGGCGCCTCCTCTTCGGCGGACCGGCCGTCGTCCCTGACCGCGGACCGGCCGTCGTCCCTGACCGCGGGACGGCCCCCCGTCCCGCTTTGCTCCCCCGCAGACATGGTCGACATCCTCGCCTCGGGGCGGCTCCCGCCACAAGAGGCCCGGCCGGGCCCCGTAGAACGCGCTTTCTGGAGAAAGCGCTTACTGCCCTTTAGGGTGAGGCCCGGACGACGCACGCCCCCTACGCCGGAGGACCAGCAGATGACCACGCACAGGCCCTGGCCGCTCGACACTCCGGGCATCGCCTACGGCGGGGACTACAACCCCGAGCAATGGCCCGTGGACGTCCAGGTGGAGGACGTCGAGCTGATGCGCCGGGCCGGCGTGAACCTGGTCAGTGTCGGCATCTTCTCCTGGGCGCGGCTCGAACCCCGGGAGGGCGTGTACGACTTCGGCTGGCTCGACGCCGTGCTGGACCGCCTGCACGCCGCGGGCATCCGGGTCGCGCTCGCCACCGCCACCGCATCCCCGCCGCCCTGGCTGACGCGCGCGCACCCGGAGATCCTGCCCCGCACCGCCGACGGCACCGTCCTCCACCAGGGCAGCCGGCAGTCCTACGCCGTCTCCTCCCCCGTCTTCCGGGAGTACGCGGTCCGGATGACCCGCAAGGTCGCCGAACGCTACCGGGACCATCCCGCGCTCGCGCTGTGGCACGTGGACAACGAACTCGGCTGCCACGTCCCGCACGACCACTCGGACGCCGCGGCGGACGCCTTCCGCGGCTGGCTCGCCCGGCGGCACGGCACCGTCGACGCGCTCAACGCCGCGTGGGGGACGGCCTTCTGGTCACAGCGCTACGACTCCTTCGACGAGGTCCTGCCCCCGCTCGCCGCTCCGACCACCGTCAACCCCACCCAACAGCTCGACTTCGCCCGGTTCTGCTCCGACGAGCACCTCACCCACTACCGGGCCCTGCGCGAGGTGCTGCGCGAGGTCACCCCGCACGTGCCGGCCACCACGAACTTCATGATGACCACCCGGACCAAGTGGCTCGACTACTTCTCCTGGACGGCCGACATGGACGTGGTCGCCAACGACCACTACACCGTCGCGGCCGACCCCGAGGCCCACATCGAGCTCGCGTTCTGCGCCGACCTCAGCCGCGGTGTCGCCGGGGGCGAACCGTGGATGCTCATGGAGCACTCCACCTCGGCCGTCAACTGGCAGCCCCGCAACCGCCCCAAGGGGCCCGGCGAGATGCTGCGCAACTCCCTCGCCCATGTGGCACGCGGCGCCGACGCCGTGATGTTCTTCCAGTGGCGGCAGTCCGCGGCGGGCTCCGAGAAGTACCACTCGGCGATGGTGCCCCACGCCGGACCGGACAGCGACGTCTTCCGCGACACCGTCGAACTCGGCCGCCGACTGGGCGCCCTCGCACCCGTCCGGGGCAGCAGGGTCCGCGCCCGGGCGGCGCTCGTCTTCGACTACCCGTCCTGGTGGGGCAGCGAGCTCGACAGCCACCCCACCGAGGCGCTGCGCTACCCGGACGAGGTCATGCGCTGGTACCGCGCCCTGTGGCGGCGCGGGATCACCGTCGACGTCGTCGGCGCGCAGAGCGACCTCACCGGCTACCGGCTGGTCGTCGTCCCCACCCTCTACACCGTCACCGACCAGGACGCCGCCCGGATCGCCGAAGCGGCGCACGCCGGGGCGTCGGTGCTCATCACCTTCTTCAGCGGCATCACCGACGAGCACGACCACGTACGCCTCGGCGGCTACCCGGGGGCCTTCCGCGAACTGCTCGGCGTGCGGACGGAGGAGTTCTGGCCGCTGCTGGAGAACGAGGCCCCGCTGCTCGACGACGGCGGCCGAGCGGACCTGTGGAGCGAGAAGACCCGTCTCGACGGCGCGCGGGCCGTGCGCACCTGGGCGGAGGGACCGCTCGCCGGACGCCCCGCCGTCACCCGCAACAGCGCCGGCCGGGGCGCCGCCTGGTACGTGGCGACCCGCCTGGACGAGGCCGGCACGGCCGCCGTCCTCGACGCGCTGCTCGCCGAGGCGGGCGTCTCGGCGGAGGTGCCGGGGCTGCCCGCCGGGGTGGAGGCCGTCCGGCGCCACGCCGACGACGGCTCCCGCTTCCTGTTCCTGGTCAACCACACCGACGCCGATGTCCGGGTGGCCGTCACCGGCGAGGACCTGGTGAGCGGCGCGGCCGCCGGGGAGGGCGGGCTCACGCTGCCGGCCGGTGCGGTGGCGGTGATCCGCGAATCCTGAGGCGTGTGCCGCGGCCGCGGTGAGCGCGGGCGAGCGGCGGGGACGCGCCCGGTGCACGAGGGAGACCCGTGCCGGGACGACGTGCCGGCGTCCTCACCGTGGGACGAGCACGGTCGTCGGCGGGTGGACACGCAGTGGCCGGCGCCGCCCGTCGACAGTTGACGGGCAACTCCCTCGGGACGCTCGGACCCGGGACGCTCGGACCCGGGACGCGCGGACCCGGGACGCGCGGTCCGCCCGCGTCGCCCCGCCAGGGGTTGCGCGGGCGGACGTCACCGGCTCAGGCCAGCCGTGCGGACACGATCGTCACCGGCTCGACCGGCACGTCGCCGTGCCCGCCGCGGGACGTGGTGCGCACTCCCTCGATCGCGTCCACCACGTCGCTGCCCGCGACGACCTTGCCGAACACCGCGTAGCCCCAGCCGTCCTGGCCGGGGTGGTTCAGGAAATCGTTGCTGTTGGTGTTGATGAAGAACTGGGCGCTCGCCGAATGCGGGTCCGCCGTCCGTGCCATCGCCACCGTGTACTTGTCGTTGCGCAGGCCGTTGCCCGCCTCGTTCTCCACCCGCCGGGGCGCCGCCTTCTGCTGCATGTCGGCGGTCAGGCCGCCGCCCTGGATCATGAAACGGGGGATCACCCGGTGGAAGACGGTGCCGTCGTAGTGGCCGGCCTTGACGTACTCGACGAAGTTCGCGACCGTCTTCGGCGCCTTGGAGTCGTCGAGCTCCAGGGTGATGTCCCCGGCGGAGGTGTTCAGCAGCACAGTGGTCATTCGGCCATCGTATGTCTCCGGCCCACAGCGGGCGCGGGACGGGGCCGGGGCGTAACTCGATGGCGTACCGGGGCCGTCACCGACGACCATGCGGCGTATGAGCGACCGACCCGCGCGATGGACCCAGTCGACCGTCTACCCCGACATGTGGGCCGATCCGGACGACGACCCCCGCAACAGCGAAGGGCCGAGTCCGGACGGCGAGCTCGCGACACTCCTGGACTTCCTGACGAACTACCGCATGACCCTGCGGATGAAGTGCGAGGGCCTGGACCCGGAGCAACTGGCCCGCCGTTCGGTGCCGCCGTCGACGATGTCCCTGCTCGGCCTGGTCCGGCACCTCGCCGAGGTGGAACGGGACTGGCACAACTGGATCAGCGACGGTGACCCGCTGCCGAAGCTGTACGGCGGGCGTGACGCGGACTTCGACGGAGCGGTCGCCGATCAGGCCGTGGTCGACGCCGCGCTCCGCGATCTGGAGCGTGAGCAGGACGCGACCGACGCCGCGCTGGCCGGGCACCCGGACCTGGGCCGGCGGGTGGGGAGGGAGGGGATCGCGGTCCGGGAGCTGATGGTGCACCGGATCGAGGAGTACGCCCGTCACTGCGGGCACGCCGACCTGCTGCGCGAGTGCGTCGACGGACGGGTGGGCCAGTGACGGGGGCGAGCACGGCGACCGCGGCTCGACCCCCGCACCCCGGGTCCTCCGGGGCACGGGGGTCTCGGCCGGCGGCCGCCCTCGGTGATCAGCGTCCGCGGTCCTGGGCGTGCAGCGCGCGCAGGAGGCCGGTGAGGCGGTCGGCGACGGTTTCCGCCGCGCCGCGCGCGTAGCGGGAGTTCATGGCTTCGTAGGTGATGCGGTCGTAGCCGCCGGAGTCCGCCATGTACTTGGCGGCGCCGTTGACCATGGTCACGACGCAGGTGTGCGGGAAGGGCGAGGCGGCCTTGACGGCGATCCCGGTGGCGGCGTTCAGTTCGGCCTGGAGACCGGTGAACACCGTGTCGCCGATGCGTGCCGCCACGAGGGGTACCGGTGCGGTGCCGTCGGGCTCGAAGGTGTACCGGGTCCTCGGGCGCAGGGTGTGCAGGCCCGCGGGCGGCTTCTGGGCGGGCACCTCGACGACGTCGTGCGTCACCCGCAGCGGGGTGGTGAGCGGTGCGGTGCGGATGCGGGCGGCGGTACGCAGTGCCGTGTCCCCGAGGCGTTCGCCGAGGAGGCCGACCAGGACGTGTCCGTCGTCGCGCACCTCCGTCCGCCGCGGGACGCCGTCCTCGTCGGGCCAGGTGCGGCCGGCGGTCAGGTAGGGCGCCTGGTCTCCGGCGGCGCCGATCAGGAACAGGGCCACGGTGTCGCCGCCGTGGTGTTCCTCGATGCGGCGGGTGGCCGCGCCCGCGAGGTCGGCGCTGACCTGCCGCTCCCCCGCCGCGGTCGTGACGCCGTTCATCACGGAGGACTGGACGGCGTGGTTGACGAGCAGGGCGACGGGCCGGTCGTCGAGGGCGTCGATGCGCAGCACGCCCACACTGTCGTCGGTGAGGCCGGCGTCGTCGGCGCCCAGCCACCAGCCGTGCGGGGTGGGCACGTCCCGCTGGACGCCGACGCGGCAGGTCCCGCGGCCGAATCCGAGGCGGGCCGGGCGCAGGGTGCGCACCGCCCGTCCGGCGGCCCGGGTCACCGCGTCGTCGACGGCGGCGGCCAGGCGGGCGTTGCGGCCGGTCTCGTCCGCCGGGGTGCGGCCGAGCGGAAGGACGTGCGGCGCGGAGAACGTGTGGCTGGCCACGACCAGACAGTGGCTCGGGTCGACCCCGGCGGTACGCCTCAGGATCTCCCGGGTGCGGTCCACCTGCTCCTCGCCGATCGACGTCTGGTCGATCACCACCAGCGCCAGCCGGGTCCGTCCGTCGTCCAGGACGAGCGCTCGCGCGTGCAGGGGGTCGTGCACGCCGGTGAATCCGTCGACGGGGAGTATTCCGTCCGTGAGGTCGACGGCCGCCCGGCCGGCGCCCGCGGTGAAGGTGTCGTCGAGCGGGGTCATCGTGCGTCCTCGGCGGGGCGGGGGGCGGGCCGGCCGGTGATCATGTCCACCAGGTTGTCGACGATGGCGTCCTCGGCGTATCCGCGCCGGACGGGGCAGCCGTTGACGGAGTGGACGGGCCGGTCGAAGCGGGCGTCGTCGGCGAGGTATCCGATGCGGTCGTTGGCGAGGGAGACGAGCAGGGTGCGGGCCAGCGGCGACCGGTCGCGCAGCCGTCGGCAGATCTCGGTGACGACCTCGCCGGAGACGCCGGTGACGGCCACGTCGCCGAGGCGGATCAGGGACAGGCGCAGCGGCACCGTGCCGGAGCCGTCCTGGCGCATGGTCTCCATGACGTCACGGCCCGGCTTGACGGGACAGAGCACGGTCCGCTGCCGTGCGTCGAGGCGGACGTCCGCCGACGTGCGGATGCCGTCCGCCACGCGCAGCGCCTCGGCACCGACGATCAGGCCCTGGGCTTCCATGGCGGCGTAGGCCCGAGCCGTGCGGCGCTCGTCGGGGACGGTCCCGAAGGGGACGCCGAGGTCGATCCGCGGTGCCTGGTCTCCGAGGGGGCCGGGGGTCCACAGGGCCACGGCGCCACCACCGGCCCGCTCGTCGTGGAGTACGTCCTCGATGTGCCGGCAGGCGGCTCCGGCCAGGTCGCCGCTGACCTCGGAGGTGCCGAAGACCACGGTGGAGTGGACGGCGTAGTTGACCACCAGGGCGATCGGCGCACCGTCGAGGTCCTCGAACCTCAGCACCCACAGGGTCTTGTCCGACGGGCCGTCGGGGTTGTGGCCGAGCGTCCAGTGTCCGTCTCGGTGGAGTTCGCGGTTGACGTTGACGTCGGCGGTGCCCGTGCCCGCGCCGAACCGCGCCGGCCGGGCGGTGTCCCGGGCCCGGCGGAGCGCGGTGACGATCCGGTCGTAGACGACCTCGGTGTAGGCGAACGACTCCGGTCCGCCCGCGTGGGCGAGCGCGCCGGGCGAGACGTCGGCGATGCGGGGGGCGTTGTGGGTGTGCGTCGCGGTGACGACGACGTGGTCGGCGGGGATGCCCAGCTCGCGTTCGATCCGCTCGCGCAGGGGGGTGACGTCGCCGGCCTCGATCAGGTCCAGGGAGACGAGCGCCGCCTCGGTGTCCCCGTCGCTGAGGTGGAGCGCGCGCAGGAAGAGCGGGTCGTGCACGCCGGTGAAGTCGCCGGGCATGGGGTGCAGACCGGTCAGGTCCACGGGGGTGATGTCCGCCTTGGCGACGCCCACCCGCAGCCCCGCGCCGGGCGGTGCGCCGGGGGGCGTGGCGGTGGTGGACGGGGAGGGCTCCAGGGGTGCCGGGTTCTCCTGGTGCGAGGGTTCCGGGGTGGCCGGACTCTTCTGGTGCGAGGGTTCCGGGGTGGCCGGACTCTTCTGGTGCAAGGGTCTCTCCTGGTGGGCGTGGGGGTGGCGCGGCACGGGCGGGCCGGATGGCCGACCCCGTGCCGGGGTCGGCACGGGGTCAGACGGTGCCGGAGGTCACGGGCGCATCGGGATGGTGGGGTCCGGCGTCGGCCACGTCGGCCGCGTCGGCCGCGTCGTCCCCGTGGGCACCGCGCAGTCCGTGCCGGGGCAGGCGCGGCAGCCACAGCAACCCGATCACGGTGGCCACGGCGCCCAGGGCGATGAGGATGCCCATGAACAGGGCCGGCCGCTCCTGCACGAGCGTGGGGGTGAACAGACCGAAGACTGCCATGACGTAGCGGGCGGCGCCGAAGGTGAGGCCCTGGGCGGTGCTGCGGATGCGCGTCGGGAAGATCTCCTGGCTCCACACCTTGTACAGGCCTTCTCCGGCCCAGGTTCCCGCAACGGTGTTGGCGGCGAACAGCACCACCAGGGAGGCGAGCGAGAAGCCACCCAGGAGGGCGACGAGCGGGCCGGCGGCCAGGGAGACGAGGCCGATGACGAGCAGGACGCGACGGACCGGGGAGTCCGCCAGGCGCTGGAACAGCAGGGCGACCGCGAGACCGACGACCATGGTGCCCCAGCCGATCAGGCTGAAGACCTGAACGGTCGAACCGCCCAGGTGCACCACGAGGAAGGCTCCGAACTGGCCGACGGTGTTGGGCATGATGCCGCTGATCACGAAGTACAGGCCGGTGGCGAGGAGACCGACGCCGTACGGCTTGCGGAAGACCTCCCGCAGGTCGCCGCGTCCGACGGAGGCGGCGCGGGTGCGCTGCCAGTCGGCCGACTCGGCCACGCCGCGGCGCAGGATCCACACGACGACGGCGACGACGAGCAGGTGCGCGAACATGATCCGGGCGCCGGTCGCGCCGAGGTCCGCGACGAAGAACCCGAGTATCTGGACGACGGCGACGCCCGCCAGCCACAGCGTCTGCGCGTAGGCGACCGTACTGCTCTGCCGCCCGTCGGCGGCCTCCTCCGCCATCAGCGCCAGCGAGGTGGGCACGTCGGCAC
Source organism: Streptomyces sp. NPDC088812 (assembly GCF_044750285.1). Taxonomy (NCBI): domain Bacteria; kingdom Bacillati; phylum Actinomycetota; class Actinomycetes; order Kitasatosporales; family Streptomycetaceae; genus Streptomyces; species Streptomyces sp. NPDC088812. Next base: position 126,561 of record NZ_JBIVJP010000017.1, read on the forward strand.
CCATCGCGAGGCCCGTGACGATCACGCCGATGAACAGGGTGACCCGGTCGGGCGCGCAGAGGACCGTCACGACGCCGGCCGCGTAGACGACGAGGTCGACGGCGTACACCGTGCGGCGGCCGAGGACGTCGCCGAGGCGGCCGCCGACGACCGCGCCGGTGGCGAACATGAACATCAGGACGGAGTTGAGCGCGCCGACCGACCAGGTGCTCAGGGCGAACTGCCGCTGGAGGATGACCGACGTCATGCCGACGGTGACGATGGTCGCGCCGTCGAGGTAGGAGGCCATGCCGCCGAGGGTGGCGGTGTACCAGGGGCGCGAACGGGGTGCGGTTTCGGACACGGCGATGTGCCTCTTTTCGGGTGTCTGCGGCCACCGGCGCGTCATGGAGCGCGCCATAGGCGTGGCGGGGCGTGGGGACGACCGGCGGGCGGGCGGCCGGCGGGGGACCGGCGGGGGACCGGATGCGGTCGGCGGGGCGGACGGGGCCGTGACGGCGGCCGGGATGCGGCGCTGCCCTGTCCGGAGCGGCCGGGCTCGGGGTACGACGGTGGCCGGAGGGACCTGGGCCCGGGGAACGGCGGTGGCCGGAGGGGCGGACGGTGGCGGGCGGTGGCGGGCGGTGACGCCGGAGTCAGCGGGAGCTGGGCGTCCGTCGTCCGGGCGGGAAGGCGGTCACGTCGGGGAAGGGCGGCGTGGCGTCCGGCGGCAGGTCCACCTGGAAGACGTTGAGGAGGAGGGCGAGGGCGGCGAAGGTGCCGAGGGAGACGGTCAGGTCGACCAGCGCCGCCTCGCCGAACTCCCCGTGTGCGGCGGCGTACGTGTCGTCGTCGACGAAGTGGCGGGTGAGCGCCTGGTGGACGAAGCGGTGCAGGAGCCGCTCGTCCCGGGGGACGAAGCCGGGGTCCTCACCGCGCGCCAGTCTGTCCAGCGCCGCCGGGTCCAGGCCCGCGGCTCGGCCCTTCTCGACGTGTGCGAGCCAGGAGTGCTGCGCGTCGAGGAGCCGGGCCACCGTCAGCAGGGTGAGCTCGCGCAGTCGCGGTGGCAGCGCCGACTCCGCCAGGCACGAGGTGCTGAGCCGCTCCAGCGGGTCGCCCAGCGCGGGGCTTCTCAGCAGGACCTCGAAGGGGCCGTGGACACCGCCGCGCTGTCGCAGGAGTCGTGCCCGCAGATGCGCCTGCTCGGCGCTTTCGTCCCGCAGGGGTGTGAGTCGCATGGAGTCTCCTCGCCTCGCCGAGGACCGCCACGGGTGTGGAACGGCCCGTAGGAAACCTGGCCGAGATCGACCGGCGATGTCCATGCCGTGAACGCGGTGCAGCGGAGAGCCTTACGTTGCTCGTCGCGAGGTCGCGCGGACACGTTCTTCCGGGTGGCGGGAGATAAGGTGTCGCCCCCGCGGCGGCTCAGACGCCGAGGATGTCCGCCATCCGTTCCTGTGACACGGCGTGGTGCCAGGCGGCCTCGCGCACCTGGACGTACCGCAGCACCTCGGCGGGGCTCGTGACGATCTCGACGCCGGCCGTGTCGTCCGTGTCGTCGAAGCGGAAGAGGGCGACGGTACGCGCGTCGAAGATCCAGAAGTCCTCGCGGGGCAGCTCCAGCTCGTCCGCCCGGGCACGGGTGAGGAACCGCACGTCCTCTCCTGCCGCGGCGATGTGCGGGCTGTTCTGGAGCAACAGGTACAACTGGCATTCGGTGTACGGCTCGTCGATGACGCGCACGCGCTGGAACGACTTGCCGAGGGCGGTCTGCTCGCGGCGGTTGCGGCACCACGCGCTCTGGAGGTCCCAGTGCACGTGCCGTCCGGTGACGAACGCCGTGTACTCGGGCCTGCGTTCGTGCCAGGCGTAACGGCTCCTGCTCTCGAGACGCCAGGCGCTGTGCAGCAGCGTGCTGAACATCCGCTCGAGCGTCGCGGGCGAGGTGCCGCGGCCCTGGTGTGCGCTCCGGGCGGCGGGCGAGTCGGCGGCGGGCGCGGGGCGTGCCGGAGCCTGCCGGGGGCCGGCGTCCGCGCCGGGGTGGCGCTCCGCCAGCTTCGCCAGGAGGTGCGCGTACGCCTCCCGTTCGGGCTGCCGGGGCTCCGCCTTGCCCGACTCCCAGGCACTGACGGTCGCCCGCCGGACGTTCATCGCGTGCGCGAGCTGCTCCTGGGTGAGGCCGTGCGCCTCGCGCAGACGTTTCCGTTCCGTCGGCACGGGCAACGGCGACGCGGACTCCAGGAGGGCGTCGACTGCGGACAGCAGCCGCGACCGCTTCGTACCCTCGGCCATGGGTCACCTCCTCGGCGAGGCCGTGTGCGAGCGTACGGTACAACAGGCCGGAAGCGTACGGAAACCGTACGCGCACGCGGCCTCGGGCGGACGCGTCGCACCGGCGACGCAGGGGCGCGCCCGTCCGAGGCCGAAGGGAACGGTGCGCCGGCCGCCTCGGCCGGGGGGTGCGCCGGTCGCCTCCGCCGAAGCGGAACTGGCCTCGCCCGCCTCGCCGAGGTAGTGGAATATTCAACGACAGGGCGTGGGTTGTCGGCCCCGAAGGAGGCACGGAGAGTGGACACGACCTACGAGGCGGCGTTCGACACCGCCTACTACGGCCACGGAACGCCGGCCGAGCGCTGGGAGCGCGCGCGGCTGTTCTTCGACGCGCGCGACTACGCCGCTGCGGCACGGGTGCTGACGGGGCTGGTCGAGGAGGTGCCGGAGCAGACCGGACCGCGGCTGCTGCTGGCCCGCTCCTACTACCACTCCGCGCAACTGCGCCGCGCCGAGGACGAGTTGCGGATCATCGTGGAGCGCGACCCGGTGGAGCACTACGCCCGGCTGATGCTGGGCCGCACCCTGGAGCGGCAGGGCCGGCACGAGGAGGCGGGAACGCACCTGCGCATCGCCTCGGCGCTGGCCGGGGACTTCCCGGAGATCTGACCCGACGGGACGCGGCCCGGCGGTGGACACACCGCCGGGCCGCCGCCGTGCGGGCGCGGGCGCTCAGACGGACGCCCGGCGCCCCCTGCGGTGCGCGACCTCCCCGAGGACGACGTCCACGACGAGGAACGCGGCGAGCGGGATACCGAGGAGCGGCACGAAGTAGCCGGTGACGGCGATCACCGCCATCAGCGGGACGAGGACGTACGGCGGCACCTGCGCCCACGCACCGCGCGGGATCGGCCGCCCGAAGGCGGAGCCGCGGCCGCGCTGCCACCACATGCGGTAGCCCCACAGGATCAGCAGCACCAGCGCGAGCGCCAGCAGCATCAGCGCGAGCTGGTTGACCAGGCCGAACAGCACGCCGGTGTGCAGGTCGATGCCCCAGCGGGTCAGCTTGGCGAGCAGGGGGTAGTCGGCGAACCGCACCACGTCGGTGACCTCGCCCGAGGCCGGGTCGACCGCGACCGCGTCCTGCTTCGTGGGCCAGGCGCGCTGCACCTGCTTGACGACGTACGCCGACTCCGCGTCCGCGGGCGGCACGATCTCCACCGGGTCGCCCAGGCCCTCGGCACGGGCGGCGGCCAGGACCTTGTCGAGCCCGACGCCGTGCTCGCCGTTCCCGCCGGCGCCGGAGGCCGTGTCATGACCGGCGTGCTCGCCGCCGCTCGCCGCCGCCGAGACCGACGGCGTGGCACCGCCGAGCGAGGTGCGCAGCTCGTCGATGCTCGTGCCCGCGTACTGCGACCAGGTCAGGCCGGTCGCGGACAGGAAGAAGAAGCCGGCCGCCGCCCACACGCCGACCGTGCCGTGCAGTCCGAGGGTGCGGCGCCGCCCGGTGGTGCCGCGCACCGTACGCAGGGCGCGGCGGCGGGAGAACCACAGGACCACGCCGCCGCCCGCGATGACCCACAGCCAGCTCGCGGCGAACTCGCTGTAGAGCCGGCCGTTCTCACCGAGGTGCAGGTCGCGGTGGAACTCGTCGATCCAGGTCCGCAGCGGCAGCGCGCCGGTCGAGCCGTACTGCTCCAGGCCGCCGCGCACCTCGCCGGTGTACGGGTCGACGAACACGGCGAAGGTGTGGGTGGCGTCCACGCCCTCGACGCCGGACAGCATGACGCGGGTCGTGGCGCCGTCCTCCGGGGAGGGCCGCACGGCCGCGACCGTGCCCTCGGGGTACGCCTCGCGGGCCGCGGCCACCTGCTCCGACACCGGCAGCTCGGTGTCGCCGGCCGGCACGGTCAGCTCGTGCGCGTAGACGATCCTCTCGGCCTGGAAGGCCGCCGCGTACAGGAAGCCGGTGAGGGCGGCGACGAGCAGGAACGGCGCGACGAACACGCCCGCGTAGAAGTGCAGGCGCAGCACCAGGGGGCGCAGCGGGGCCCATGGGCCGCGGGACGCCGGCGCGGGTGCCGCGGGGGGCGGGGCCTCGTCCGCGGTGGCGGAGGGAGCGATGGACATCGGCGGGCTTCTCCCGGGTCGGTGGGGACGGCACGTCGGCTCTTCAGCCGTGACGGTCCAGTAGTCGGAGCGGGATCCCGCCGAGTTCCCGCCCTTTCGAGTGACCCGCGTCACATACGCATGGGGCGTGACATGCTGGCCCGATGCCATCCCCCCGTTCCCACGCCCCCCTTGCCGAGCGGATCGAGGAACTCCTCGCCCCCGGCGGCCCGTTGCCGATCGTCGCGGCGGGCGACCCGGTCCTGCGCGCCGGCACCGAGCGCTACGACGGTCAGCTCGGCCCCGCGCTGCTGGCCCGCTTCGTCGAGGCGCTGCGCGTCACCATGCACGCGGCGCCCGGTGTGGGCCTGGCCGCGCCGCAGGTCGGGGTGGGGCTGCGGATCGCGGTGATCGAGGACCCGGCGCCGGTGCCCGAGGAGGTGCGGGTGGCCCGGGGCAGGGTGCCGCAGCCGTTCCGGGTCCTGGTCAACCCGTCGTACCGGCCCGTGGGCGACGCCCGGGCGGCGTTCTTCGAGGGGTGCCTGAGCGTGCCGGGCTGGCAGGCGGTGGTGGCCCGGCACGCCGAGGTGCGGCTGACGGGCGAGGACGAGCGGGGCCACCCGCTGGACGAGGTGTTCACGGGCTGGCCCGCCCGGATCGTCCAGCACGAGACGGACCACCTCGACGGCGTGCTCTACCTGGATCGGGCCGAACCGCGCTCGCTGTCCGCCAACGCCACCGTGCTGGAGCGGTGGGCGCAGCCGACGCCGGAGGAGGCCGCGCGGGCGCTGGGCTTCGAGCTGCCCTGACCGGGGCCTTTGCGCCGGAGCCGGACGGGCGGCGGGTCAGTTGTCCCGGTACGCCTCCAGCAGCCGCAGCCACACCTCGCTGATCGTCGGGTAGGACGGGACGGCGTGCCACAGACGGGCCAGCGGTACCTGTCCCGCGACGGCGACGGTCGCCGAGTGCAGGAGCTCGCCGACGCCCGGCCCGACGAAGGTGACGCCGCGCAGGGTCTCGTCCTCCAGGTCGACGACCATCCGGGCACGGCCCTTGTAGCCCTCGCCGTACAGGCCCGCCCCGGCCACGGAGGAGAGGTCGACGTCGACGGCGCGGACGCGGTACCCGGCCTGTTCCGCCTCCGCCAGGGAGAGGCCGACGGCGGCCGCCTCGGGGTCGGTGAACACGACCTGCGGGACCGCGTGGTGGTCCGCGGTGGCCGCGTGGGCGCCCCACGGGCCGGAGTCCGGGTGCGCCGTGCCCGAGGCGCGGGCCGCGATGGCGGCGCCCGCGATCCGGGCCTGGTACTTGCCCTGGTGGGTGAGGAGGGCACGGTGGTTGACGTCGCCGACGGCGTAGAGCCAGTTACTGCCGGTGACGCGCAGGCTGTCGTCGACGGTGAGCCAGGAGCCCGGTTCCAGGCCGACGGTGTCGAGGCCTATGTCGTCGGTGCGCGGGGCGCGGCCGGTGGCGAAGAGGATCTCGTCGGCCTCGATGCGGTCGCCCGCGTCGGTGACGGCGACGACGGTGCCGTCCGAGCGGGTCACCGACGTCACGGAGGTACCCGTGCGCACGTCGGCACCGGCCTCGGCGAGCGCCTCGGCGACCAGTTCCCCGGCGAACGGCTCCATGCGGTTGAGCAGGCCCTTGCCCCGCACCAGCAGGGTCACCCGGGCGCCGAGGGCCTGCCAGGCGGTGGCCATCTCGGTGGCGACCACTCCCCCGCCGACCACGACGAGCCGGCCCGGGACGGACCGGGCGCTGGTCGCCTCCCGGCTCGTCCACGGCCCGACCTCGGCGAGGCCCGGCAGGTCGGGCAGGACGGCGCGGCTGCCGGTGCAGACGGCGACGGCGTGCCGGGCGGTCAGGACCGTGTCGCCCACGGTCACGGTGCGGGGGCCGGTCAGGCGGCCGTGACCGCGGTACAGGTCGGCGCCGATGCCGTCCAGCCAGCCGACCTGACCGTCGTCGTGCCAGTGCGAGGTGTAGTAGTCGCGGTGGGCGAGGACCGCGGCGGCGTCGAGGGGGCCCTGCACCGCCTGGCGCAGACCGGGCAGGCGGCGGGCGTCGGCCCGGGCGATGACCGGGCGCAGCAGGGCCTTGCTGGGCATGCAGGCCCAGTACGAGCACTCGCCGCCGACCAGCTCGCTCTCCACGACCGCGGTGGTGAGGCCGGCCGCGCGGGTGCGGTCGGCCACGTTCTCCCCCACGGGCCCGGCCCCGAGCACCACGACGTCGTACACGATGGATTCCGTTTCCGTCATGGGGTCAGTCTGGTGGGTGGTGTGCGGGGTGGCCACACGGGTAGGGGCGCGGAATACGCGACCGGCCGGCCGTGTTGTGCGGACGGCTTCACCCCATGTCAGGACGCGCCTGGCAGGAAGCACCGGGAAGAGGGTTCACGCCATGAGCAGCACCGTGGAGCTCACCAAGGAGAACTTCGACCAGACGGTCACCGACAACGACTTCGTCCTGATCGACTTCTGGGCGTCCTGGTGCGGGCCGTGCCGTCAGTTCGCCCCGGTCTACGACAAGGCCGCCGAGGAGAACCCGGACCTGGTGTTCGGCAAGGTGGACACCGAGGCGCAGCCGGAGCTGGCCGCGGCCTTCGGCATCCAGTCCATCCCCACGCTGATGATCGTCCGTGACCGCGTCGCCGTGTTCGCGCAGCCGGGCGCCCTGCCGGAGGCCGCCCTGGCGGACGTCATCGGGCAGGCCCGCAAGCTGGACATGGACGAGGTGCGCAAGTCGATCGAGGAGGAGCAGCAGGCCGGTCAGGGCTCCCGGGCCGCCGCCCAGGGCGAGTGACCACCCGGGGCGAACGGGCCCCGGGGGGCCGCCCCCCAGGTGTGCCGGCGGGCAGATCCCCTGGGTGTGCCGGCGGGCAGACCGTGGACGGGTGGCGGGCCGGTGGCGGGCGGACCGTGGACGGGGGCTGGGCCTGAGGCCTGCCTCCCGGTCCCTCAGGTGGAGTCGCGTTGCACCACCGTGGCCTCGAGGAGTTCGTGCGACTCGGGTTCGGCGCCGGGGGTGCGGACGGCCCGGTCGACCAGGCCCGCGAGGTCGCGGCCGGAGGGCAGGGCGATCCGGACGGTGCTCAGCCGCGGGCGCAGCAGCCGGCCCAGCATCAGGTCGTCCGCGCCGATGACGGCCGTGTCCTCGGGGATGCGCACGCCCGCGTCCTGGAGGGCGCGCATCAGCAGCATCGCGTACTCGTCGTTGTAGGCGACGACCGCGTCCAGGCCGAGGCCGGACCAGCGGGCGGCGAGGGCCGCCGCGGACTCCTCCGTGTGGGCGAGGGGCAGTTCGGTGACGGTGGCGTCGGTGCCGCGCAGGGCCGCGCGGGCGCCGGCCAGGCGGGGGGCGGAGAACACCTCCAGTCCCGGGTCCTCGGGGACGACGACCCCGATGCGGCGGCGGCCGCGCGCGTACAGGTGGCCGGCGGCGCTGCGGCCGACGCCCGCGTGGTCCAGGAGCAGGGCGTGGGCGCCGCGGACGGGTTCGGAGGAGAGGGTCACCACGGCCCGCGCACCGGAGCGTTTGAGCACGGCGACGCCCTGCGGTCCGAGCCCGGGTCCCGGCACCAGCACGGCCACCGGCCGCAGTTCGGCCCAGGCGCGGGCGGCGTCGTCGCCCAACGGGCCACAGGCGCCGTACTGGACGACGGTGTAGTCGAGGCGGCTGAGCGCGCCCTGGAAGTCGTGCACGAACTGGGTGTAGAGGGGTCCCGCCGGAGCGGGCGGGGTGGGCATCAGGACCATACGGCTGTGTCCGCTGCGCAGGCTGCGGGCGGCGGCGTGCGGGACGTAGCCGAGGTCCTTGGCGGCCTGGCGTACCCGGCGGCGCGTGGGTTCGCTGATGCGGACGGCGCTGGTGTTGTTCAGCACGTAGGAGACGGTCGCGCGCGAGACGCCGGCCAGGCGGGCCACGTCGGCGCTCGTGGGCACGGAGTGCGGCGCCGACGACGGTGTCGGCGCGGGCGGATTCGGTATCTGCACCATGACGTACGGCATCTTGGCAGAAGCCCGGCCGGGGCCGCCCGCCGGGGCCGGGCCGTGCAGGAACGCGCTGGTGGGCGGACTCCCCCTGCCCGTACGGGATATGAGTGGTCGTCAGGCTTTCTTGACCCGCTCGACCAGGTCGCACCAGGCCGCCTCCAGCCGGGCGAGCGGCAGGTCGCACTGCCGGGTCAGATGGTGGATCAGGACGGGGTCGAGGTGGCCCATGAGCGTGTGGGCGAGCAGCTCGGCGTCCGCGTCCGGTGCCGCCTCGCGCAGCAGCAGCGCGACATGGCCGTGATGGAGGCGGCGGACCGGCACGAGGAAGCGGCGGTGCGCGCCGGGTTCGGCCGCCAGCTGGAGGTCCAGTTCGCCGACGGTGCGCCGGAGCATCGCGGTGCCGAACGCCCGGAGCCGCGCCACGGGCGGCGCGCCGGGGCCGAGCGGCGGGGGGCCGCCGAGGAAGGCCGCCTGGAACTTGCGCTCCGAGTGGTCCAGCAGCGCCATGAGCAGACCGGTGCGGTCGCCGAAGCGGCGGAAGACCGTGCCCTTGCCGACGTCGGCAGCGGCGGCCACCGCCTCCATGGTGACGGCGCCCACGCCGTGCTCGGCGATCAGGCGGGCGGCGGCGTCGAGCAGCCTGGCCCGGTTGCGGGCGGCGTCGGCACGCAGGCACGGCTCGTCTGCGGCCGGCCCGAGCTGGAGCAGCCGGGGCTCGCCGAAGGTCTCCTCGGGCCCGTCGAAGGGCGGCAGGACGGCGGACATGAAGACAGCGTAAAGCACCGGGAATGAAACTGGACCCCGGTCCGCTTACAGTGATACAACCTGAAACGGACCCCGGTCCGGATCGTTACGGCACTGTTTCAGCCTCCTGGGAGATACCCATGTCTGTTCGCATCCTCGCGCTCGTCGGCAGCCTCCGCGCCGGTTCGCACAACCGCCAGCTCGCCGAGGCGGCCGTCAAGCTCGCTCCCGAGGGTGCCGAGGTCGACCTCTTCGAGGGCCTCGCCGACATCCCCTTCTACAACGAGGACATCGACGTCGAGGACAGCGTCCCGGCCGCCGCCGCCAAGCTGCGCGAGGCCGCCCAGGCCTCCGACGCGTTCCTGCTGTTCTCCCCCGAGTACAACGGCACCATCCCGGCCGTCCTGAAGAACGCCATCGACTGGCTGTCCCGCCCGTACGGCGCCGGCGCCTTCGGCGGCAAGCCCGTCGCGGTGATCGGCACCGCCTTCGGCCAGTACGGCGGCGTGTGGGCGCAGGACGACACCCGCAAGGCCGTGGGCATCGCCGGCGGCAAGGTGATCGAGGACCTCAAGCTGTCGATCCCCGGCTCGGTGACCCGCTTCGCCGACACCCACCCGGTGGACGACGCCGAGGTCTCCGCGCAGCTCACCGAGGTCGTCGCCCGGCTGCACGGCCACGCGGGCGAGACCGCTGCCGCCTGACCCGCACCGCCCCGCGCGAGGCACGGCCGCCCGGTCGCCGTGACCCGGCGGGACGCACGACGAAGGGCCCGGAGAGATTCCGGGCCCTTCGTCGTGCCTTTCCCGTTCGGCCCCGTCGGTCAGACGGCGGCCTGCGCCGGCTCGCTCGCCGGGTCGGCCTTCCGGTCGTCGGACTCCGCGGTGCGGGCGGCGGGGATGAGGGCGGCGATGGCGGCGGAGACCAGGGCGAGGCCGCCGCCGACGAGGAGCGCGGTGCGGAAGCCGTCCTCGGAGGCGAAGGTGTAGCCGCCCAGGGTCGTCGTCATCTGGGACAGGATCACGCCGATGACGGCCGCGCCGACCGAGGTGCCGAGCGAGCGCATCAGGGTGTTGAAGCCATTGGCGGCGGCGGTCTCCGACAGCGGCACCGAACCCATGATCAGGGCGGGCATCGAGCCGTAGGCGAGGCCGACACCACTGTTGATGACGATGCCCACCACCATCAGGCCCCAGGCGGAGCCCATCAGCGCCATGGACAGGCCGTAGCCGGCCGCGATGACCAGCGCGCCGCAGATCAGCGTGAACTTCGGCCCGCGGGCGTTGGTGAGTTTTCCGCCGAGCGGGGAGACGAACATCATCATGATGCCGCCGGGCGCCATCCACAGGCCGGCCGCGAGCATCGACTGGCCGAGGCCGTAGCCGGTCGCCTCCGGGAACTGCAGCAGCTGCGGCATGACGAGCATGCTCGCGTACATCGCGAAGCCGACGAAGACCGAGGCGATGTTGGTGAGCAGCACCCGCGGGCGGGCGGTGGTGCGCAGGTCGGTCAGCGGGTCGGTGGTGCGGGTCTCCCACAGCCCCCAGGCCGCGAACACCACGACGGCGGCGGCGAACAGGCCGAGCGTGGCGCCCGAGCCCCAGCCCCAGTCGGCTCCCTTGGAGACCGCGAGCAGCAGGCAGACCAGGCCGGCGCCGAGGCCGAGCGCGCCCGGCAGGTCGAAGCGCTGCCCCTTGGCGGCAGCGGGCACGTCCGGGATCAGGAACCAGATCAGCACGGAGACGGCGACGGCCAGACCGGCCGAGCCCCAGAACAGCACGCGCCAGTCCGCGTACTGGGCGATCGCCGCGGCGATCGGCAGGCCCAGGCCGCCGCCGATGCCCATGGAGGCACTGACCAGGGCGATGGAGGAGCTGAGCTTCTCCGCCGGGACGACGTCGCGCAGCAGGGCGATGCCCAGCGGCACCATGCCCATGCCCATGCCCTGGAGGCCGCGTCCGACGATCATCGTCACCACGTCGGAGGCCAGGGCGCAGACCACCGAGCCCGCCACCAGCGGCACCGCGCACACCAGCAGCATGCGCCGCTTGCCGACCAGGTCGCCGAGCCGGCCGACCACCGGTACGCAGACCGCGCCGGCGAGCAGGGTGACCGTGATCACCCAGGCGGCGTTCGAGGACGAGGTGTGCAGGATCTGCGGCAGCTCGGCGATCAGCGGGGTGACCAGGGTCTGCATGATCGCGGCCGTGATGCCGGCGAGCGCGAGCGTGGCGACCACGCCGCCCGCTCGGGCCGTGGGCTGGGGGGCGTCCATGGGCGGACTCCTCGACTTTCTCTCGGTCCCGGAACGCGCGCCGGAGGTCTCGGAGCAGGTGCCGGAGGTCTCGGGAACAGGTACCGGAGGGCTCGCAACAGGTACCGGAAGGGAAGGATGTGGGATGCGGTGGGATGTGCATCATACATGCGGCATGTATCGAGCACATGATGTGGCCGGTGCACGACGGTGTGCCAGGATGGAGTGGCCGCCCCGGGACGTGCCGCGGGACGGTCGCACGAACAGGAGGCTGGGCACATGGAGAGGCCGACGCACGAGGTCGAGTACGAGCAGATGCTGCTCAGCCGGCACACGTTCCTGAACCAGCGCGGAGGCCGCCGCAAGGACGGCGTGCTGGAGCGCAGCGCCTACATCCTGCTGAGCCGGATCCGGGTGCAGGGGCCGATGTCCATCGGGGAGCTGAGCGACGCCTTCGGCCTGGACTCCTCCACCCTCAACCGGCAGACCGCGGCGGCGATGCGGGCGGGTCTCGTGGAGCGGATCCCCGACCCGGCGGGCGGCATGGCCCGCAAGTTCCGGATCACCGACGACGGCCTGCGGCTGCTGGACGAGGAGCGCCAGGGCATCGTCGAGGCCCTGGACCGGGTGATGGAGGACTGGTCGGACCACGACATCGCCGCCTTCGCGGCGTACCTGCGGCGCTTCAACCACGGGATCGAACGCATCGGCGGCCGCCCGTGGCCGCGCCCGTCCGACCCGGGGGCCGTCGAGGAGGGCCGGGCCGAGGAGGGCCGGGAGGCGCCGACGGGACAGACGTCGGCGGGACAGGCATCGGCAGGACAGGCATCGGCGGGGGCCGGCCGGCTCTGACCGGTCCCCAACCCCTCCGACCGGTCCCGGGTCGGTTCCGACCGGTTAGGTGTCGGTTCCAACCGGTTACGGGTTGGTTCCGACCGGTCCCGCGCCGCCGTTGGCCGGTCCCGCGCCACCCCTCCCGCAGCTCCACTGTCCGGTCCCGCGCCACCGCTGCCCGACGGTGACGGCCGGGGTGCGGCGCGGGGCCGAGTCGGGCGAGGGCGCCCGAGGGTGTTGCCCTTCCGACCGTCCTGTGCCCTAATCGGATGGCCCAACAGTACGGATCTTGGCGCTACGGTCCGCCGCGCCGGAGGGAGCGGCTCGTATGCGCGGGGATGTGTCCACCGACGACGAGGTGACGACGGCGCCTGGCGGCCTGCTCGACCTGCTGAAGGTCGCGGCCGTGGTCCTGGACGCCACCGGGCGCATCGCCCTGTGGAGTCCCGAGATCGAGCAGCTGCTCGGCCACTCCGCCGACGAGGCCCTCGGACAGCGCGCCGACGCGCTCCTCGTCGCGTCCGCGGACCGGCGCCGGGCCAGGGAGCTGTTCGCGCGGGTCCGCTCGGGGACGAGGTGGGCGGGCGTCTTCCCGCTGCGGCACCGGGACGGCACGGAGCGCCCCGTCGAGTTCCGTACGATGCGGCTGCTCGACCGCGAGGGACAGCCGCACCTGCTCGGGCTCGCCACGGACGCGTCGACCGTGCGGGGCCTCGAACGGGACCTGGCGCTCTCCCACAGCCTGGTCGACCAGACCCCCGTCGGCATCGCCGTCTTCGACACCGACCTGCGCTGGGTGGCCGTCAACCCCGCGCTGGAGCGCATGAACGGCGTGCCCGAGTCGGCCGTGGTGGGCCGCCGGCTGGGCGAGGTGCTGCCCGGACTGGACGTGGACGCCATCGAGGGCCGGATGCGGCACGTACTGGAGACCGGCGGCTCCCTGCTCGACCAGCAGACCATCGGCCGTACCGTCGCGGACGCCGAGGACCGCGCGTACTCGGAGTCGTACCACCGCTTCGAGGACACGGGCGGCCGGGTGCTCGGTCTGGCGATGGTCGTCCTGGACGTCACCGAACGCCAGCAGGCCTCGGTGGAGATCGCCCAGGCACGGCAGCGGCTGTCCGTGATCGCGGAGGCCGGGGTGCGGATCGGCACCACGCTGGACCTGCGGCAGACCGCGCAGGAACTGGCCGACGTCGCGGTGCCGCACGTGGCCGACCTGGCGGCCGTCGACGTCCTGGAGTCCGTCGTCGCGCACGGCACCATCACGCCCGTCACCGGCCGGTCCCCCGTCGAGTTCCGGGCGCTGGCCGTCGCGTCCGGTTACCCCACCGACGCGCTCCACGCCGCCGACCCGGTCGGGGAACTGGCCACCTACGGCCCGTCGCGGATCATCACCCGGTGCGTGCGCAAGGCGCGGCCGGTGCTCGTGGAGCGTGTGGACGGGCGGACCATGCGGCGCATCGCCCGGGACGCCCGCGCCGCCCGGACGCTGGAGGAGGCCGGCGTCCACTCCTACCTGGCGGTACCGCTGATGGCCCGCGGAAAGGTGCTCGGCACCCTCAGCCTGTACCGCACCGTCAACGACCGCCCGTTCGACGAGCAGGACCGCGTCCTCGCCCGGGAACTCGCCGCGCGGGCCGCGATCTCGATCGACAACGCCCGCCTCTACGGGCGTGAGCGCACCACCGCCCTCACGTTGCAGCGCAGCCTGCTGCCGTCCGCGCCGGCACGGCGGGAGGGACTCGACATCACCGCCCGCTACCGGCCCGCCCTGAGCGAGGTCGGCGGCGACTGGTACGACGTGCTGCCGCTGGGACCGCGGCGCACCGGGTTCGTGGTGGGCGACGTGATGGGCAAGGGCGTCCAGGCCGCCGCGATCATGGGGCAGTTGAGCACCGCCACCCGCGCGCTGGCCCGCCTCGACCTGCCGCCCGCCGAGCTGCTGCGGCACCTGGACGACATCGCGGGCTCGCTCGGCGACGCGATCGCCACCTGCGTCTATGCCGTGTGCGACCTGGAGCGCGGGACCTGCGCCCTGTCCAGCGCCGGCCATCTGCCGCCGGTGCTGGCCCGCGGCGACGGCACCGCGGACCTCGTCGAGGTGCCCGGCGGCGTCCCGCTCGGGGTGGGCGGGGTGGACTTCGGCACCGTGGAGGTGGAGCTCGCCCCGGGCACCCTGCTCGCCCTCTACACCGACGGGCTGGTCGAGAACCGGGCCGAGCCGATCGACACCGGCCTCACCACGTTGACCCGGCTCCTGCAGAGCCCGGACGACTCGCTGGAGCGGACCGGCGACGCCCTCCTCGGCGCCCTGCGCCCGGAGCCCGACGACGACGTCGCCCTCCTCCTGGTCCGCACCCACGGCTGAGTCCGGAGCGGAGCCGCGCGGGACCGGGCACAGGGCGCCGAGGAGGGCGCCACCGCCACCGCCACCGCCACCGCCACCGCCACCGCCACCGCCACCGGGACGGTCAGCCGCCCACGACCCGGCCGACGTCGAGGCGGTCGATCTCCGGGGCCCACCCGCTCGGGTTGGCGAAGGTCACGCCGTTGGGCCCTTTCCGCAGGTCGACGGGTACACCCAGGGTCCAGTGGTCGTCACGGCTCCAGGTGTTGCGGAAGGTGACCCTGAGGGGGTCGCCGGCGCCGAGCGTGATGTCCGCCGTACGGGAGACGACGTCCGCGTTGTAGGCGTGGCCGTTGTCGCGGCGGTCGTCGTGCGCGTAGTGCACGACCAGCAGATGGCGGCCGGCGCGGGGTGCGTCGACCGTGAACCGGGCGGTGCTCCCGTGGCCGAGGTGGCCGATGCGCAGTCCCCCGGAGGCGTGCGCGGAGGGGACGAGCCTCGCCCCGCCCGTGAGGACGGCCGAGTCCGCCCCGTAGGAGAGCGTGCCCTCGGCCGATCCCTCGCCCGAGACGTGCAGGGAGCGGACGGCCACGTCGGCGGCGGTCACCGCGATCCGGTTGTTGCCCGCGACGAGGTACAGCCGCAGGGGGCGGCCCGGGGTGGCCGTCAGCGACTCGCCGTGCAGGGCGAGCCGCACGGGTGCCGCAGCCCGCGCCACCACCGCGTAGTAGCCGTCGCGGGGCGCGTACACGTCGAAGACGGCCCGGTCGCCCCGGCGCAGGACGAGGGCGCCCGTACCGACCCCGGCCGACGAGCCGTAGTCGTACGACGGCCGTCCCTCGATGTCGGCGAGCGTCGCCTCGTAGGCGGCGGAGGGCACACCGGTCCGGGCCGTCAGGTCGATCCGGTCGAGGGTGATCTCGGCGTCGCCCCCGTCCAGCGTGAGGACGTGCGGGCCGGCCGACAGCTCGACGGTGAGGTCCTTGCGGGCGCGGTGGGCGCCGTTCAGCGTGGAGGGGTAGGTCACGGTGACCGGCTCGCCGCCGTCGGCCGACAGCCGCTGCGCGGCGGGGGCGCCGGACGCGTTGCCGTAGAGGACCGCCAGGTCGTAGACGCCGTCCGCCGGGACGGTCACCGTGAAGTCGGCCCGGCCGTCGAGGGCGTCGAGGCGGACGTCCCGGTCGCCGGAGGCCGCGTAGCCGCCCGCGTCGTCGGTCGTGCCGTGGGTGCGGACCTCCCCGCCGGTGACGGCCGCGTCCTGTGCCTCGTGGGAGGCGGTCCAGGGGACGGAGGGGGCGGCGGGGGTGCCGGAGCCGCCGGGGGTCAGGACGATCCGGTACGCCGACATCGGGCGCAGGCCGCGCAGCGGCACGGTCACCGTGCCGTCGTCGGCCACCGCGCGCACGGTCCTGGCGAGGACGCGCGGCGCCGGGTGCGGCCCCTCGTAGCCGGACCAGGCCGCCTCGGCGACGGTCGCGACGACCGTGCGGCCGAAGACGGGCCGGGGGACGGCGCGCACCACGACCTCGCAGTCGCCGGCCGAGCCGCCGAGGAGGATCTGCGCCTGGCGGCGCGCGGGGTCCAGCGAGGCCAGGCCCTGGAGGGTGCCGACGGTGTCGGGGTGGGGCGGGACGACCCTGACGGTGTCCCCGGTCAGTCCGGCGTACCAGCGGAAGAACCACCAGGCGCCGTTGGGCACGTTCGTCCGCACCACGCTGCCGCTGAGGTTGCCGGCGGCGTCCCAGTAGGCCTGGTCGGCGTACACCTTGTTCCGCTCGAACACCGCCACCCACTGGACGAGCCGCCCCGGCACCGACAGGTCCCGGCGGTTGCCGTACTCGTCGATGTTGATCGTCAGCGGGGGGACGCCCAGCTCCCGTTCCAGGGCCCGGTAGTCGTCGTGGTGCGCCTGGAAGTCCCGCAGCGACACGGCGTCCAGCTCGTGCCAGGTCATCACCTGGGGCAGGACGTCCTCCCGCCGGGCGAAGACGAGGAAGTCCCGCAGCAGACGCGGGTGGTAGAAGGACTCGTTGGGGCCGGCGATCCGGGCGTCCGGGTCGATCGCGCGGATGCGCCGGACGACCGTGGCCCAGTCCCGGAGGAAGCGGTCCCGGTTCGCCTCGTACCGCGTCCGGTCGGCGACGCCGAGCTCGTACCAGATCTGGTCGGGTTCGTTGAACGGTATGTGGACGAAGCGGGCGCGGTCGGGGTGGGCGGCCACCGCCTCGACGATGCCGTCGACCCGGGGGAGGTAGTCGTCGAGACCCAGGTCCTCGTACGGCCACCGTGCGTAGACGTCCTGCATCATCACGAGGACGTCGCCACCGCCGTTGCGGAAGAAGGAGCGGGAGACGGTGAGCGCGTCGCCGCCCGGGTGCTGGGCGCCGCCCTCCGGCTTCTGCGTGATGCTGGTGATCTTCAGGGGGGCCAGGACGGCGTCGCCGGGCACGCCGTCGTCGCTGAGTCCGTACAGGGCGCCGTTGGCGCCGTGCAGCACCGGGCCCTCGGGGGCGGCGAGGTCGACGGTGAGGCGCCGCGGGCCGTCCGCGGACGTCGCGGACCCGGCGGGAAGAGTGCCTGCCATGGCTGCTGCTCCAGGTGCGGGAGGGACGGTGCGGTCAGGGGACGGTGCGGTCAGGGAGGGGCGGTGAGGTCACGAGAGGGACGGTGAGGCCACGGAAGGGACGGGTGAGGTCACCGGCGGGCCCGGCGAGGGCGTACGGGCGGTGGTCCCGAGCTCTCCCGCACCACCAGCTCGGGTACCGGGGCGGGGTGCGGGGCCCGGCGAGGTCACCGGCGGGCCCGGCGAGGGCGTACGGGCGGTGGTCCCGAGCTCTCCCGCACCACCAGCTCGGGTACCGGGGCGGGGTGCGGGGCCCGGCGAGGTCACCGGCGGGCCCGGCGAGGGCGTACGGGCGGTGGTCCCGAGCTCTCCCGCACCACCAGCTCGGGTACCGGGGCGGGGTGCGGGGTGCGG
>NZ_JBIVJP010000017.1:144174-235912 GCF_044750285.1 Streptomyces sp. NPDC088812
GTGAGGTCACCGGCGGGCCCGGCGAGGGCGTACGGGCGGTGGTCCCGAGCTCTCCCGCACCACCAGCTCGGGTACCGGGGCGGGGTGCGGGGTGCGGGGCCCGGACTCCTCCATCAGGCCGTGCAGCCGGGCGAAGGCGGCCCGTCCGAGACCGGTGAAGTCCAGGCGCACGGTCGTCAGCGACGGGGTCAGGCAGGCGGAGTGCGGCGCGTCGTCGAAGCCGGCCACGCTGACCTCGCCGGGTACGGACCGGCCGGACTCGTGCAGGGCGCGGAGCACGCCGAGCGCGAGGTCGTCGTTGCCGCACAGGACCGCCGTCACGGCCGGGTCCCGCGCAAGGCGCAGGCCCGCGGCGCGCCCGTCCGCCGGCCCCCAGCCGCCCCGCACCGGGCGGGGCTCGGGCGCTCCGGCCTCCCTGAGCGCCGCGCGCCAGCCGGCGGTGCGGGCGCCGGTGCGCCGGGTGCCGGAGGGGAGCGCCACGTAGTGGACGGTCTCGTGGCCGAGAGAGAGCAGATGGCGGGTGGCGAGGTGGGCGGCCTCGCGGTCGTCGGTCCACACCCGGCAGAGGCCGCCGGCCGGTGGACGCGCGGGGGTCTCGACCACGCCTACGGCCGGCAGGCCGGCGGGGAGGGCGGCGAGGGCCCGGATCCCGGCCGGGTCGTAGGCGATCACGATCAGTCCGCCGCCCGTGTCAGCGGCCCGCCGCACCGCGGAGGCGACGGCGGAGTCCTCCTCCGACGCGAGCACGGAGACGCCCACCGTGTAGGAAACGGCGCGGGCGGCCTCCTCGATGCCTTCGAGGAGCGAGGCGTGGCCGTAGGGGGTGGTGCGGGCGGTGAGGACGGTCACGGCCCGGCTGCGTCCGCTGGCCAGGGCGAGCGCGGTGGCGTTGCGCCGGAATCCGAGCGTGCCGATCGCCGCGGCGACCCGTTCCCGGGTGGCCGGGCTGACGCTGGGGTGGCCGTTGATCACCCGGGAGACGGTCTGGTAGGAGACACCGGCGGCGGCCGCGACGTCCCTGATGCTCGCCGGGCGCCTTGTGTGACCGGTCACATGCATGCCAGGATTGTGACCGGTCACATGGAGGGCCGTCAAGGCACATGACGGACGCGGGGGCCGCGGTCGGGAGTGGAGTTCCCGCGGCCGGCTTCGAGGGGGGACACGTTGACCGGTACGGCGGGCGGCGGAATCCGGAGCGAGGGGGACCAGGGCGGCGGGTCCGGCCGAGGCGCCGGCTCTCAGGGGGGCAGGCCCGCTCGGGGCGATCACTCCCCGGCGGCCGGTCCCGGCCAGGGACAGGGCTCCCGGGCGCCCGGCTTCCGCTGGGGCCACGACGCCCTGGAGGTGAGGTTCGCGACCGCCCCCGACGGCACGCTGCGCCTGACGCGGCTGGCCCGCCCCGGCGACGCGTCGGGGCCCGTCCCCCTCGAACAGTCACTCCCCCTGGTCGAGTTGACCGCGCTCGGCCATGGCAGCGGCTGGTCCGGGCCGCGTTTCACGGGCAGCGCCCTCGGTACCCGGTTGCGTCACCGGGGTCACCGCGCCGCCCGGCACGCGGACCGGGACCGGCTGACCGTCGAACTCCACGACTCCGGCACCGGGTTGACCGCGTTCGTCGAGCTGACGTCCCCCCGCGGGCTGCCCGTGCTGCGCTCCCGCGTCCGGCTCCGCAACGACGGGACCCAGCCCCTGGTCGTCCAGTCCGTCAGCAGCCTGCTGCTCGGCGGCCTGCCCTCCCCCGGCGCCCTGGACCTGCTGCTGGCCCGCAACGACTGGCTCGCGGAGGCGCGTTGGCGCACCGAGCCGCTGCGCTCCGCCGTCGCCGGCATCGGCGCCGACGCCCACCAGCACGACAGCCGGGCCGCCCGTGTCCTCACCGGCCGCGGCAGCTGGCCCACCGACGGCCATCTGCCGATGGGGGCGCTGACCGAGCGGGGCGGCGGCCGGACGTGGCTGTGGCAGGTCGAGTCGCCGGCCGGCTGGCGCTGGGACCTGGGCGAACGCGCCCACGGCACGTACCTGGCGCTGAACGGTCCCACGGACGCGGAGCACCAGTGGCGCGTCCGGCTCACACCGGGCGCGGAGTTCACCACGGTGTCCGGCGTCCTGGCCCTCGGCTCCGGCTTCGACGGGGCGATGGCCGCGCTGACCGCGTACCGCCGGGCCGTCCGCCGCCCGCACCCGGACCACACGGCGCTCCCCGTCGTCTTCAACGACTACATGAACACGCTGATGGGCGATCCGACGACGGCGAAGCTGCTGCCGCTGGTCGACGCGGCGGCCGGGGCGGGCGCGGAGTACTTCTGCGTGGACGCCGGCTGGTACGACGACTCGGCGGACGGCGGCTGGTGGGACGCCGTCGGCGAGTGGCTGCCCTCGCGGCGCCGCTTCCCCGGCGGACTCGGGGTCGTCCTGGACCGGATCCGGGAGCGGGGCATGGTTCCCGGACTGTGGCTGGAGCCGGAGGTCGTCGGCGTGCGCAGTCCGGTCGCGTCCGCGCTGCCGGCGGACGCCTTCTTCCAGCGGGACGGGGTCCGCCTCGTCGAGCAGGGCCGTCACCAGCTGGACCTGCGGCACCCGGCGGCCCGCGCCCACCTCGACCGGACGGTGGACCGGATCGTCGGCGACTGGGGCGTGGGCTACCTCAAGCTGGACTACAACATCGTGGTCGACCCGGGCACCTGCGCCCCGGGCGACCTCTCCCCGGGCGCCGGACTGCTGGGCCATGCCCGCGCGTACCTGGACTGGCTGTCCCACGTGCTGGACCGCCATCCCGGGCTGGTGGTCGAGAACTGCGCCTCGGGCGGACTGCGCATGGACGGCGCCACCCTGGCCGTCGCCCAGCTCCAGTCCACCAGCGACCAGCAGGACCCCTTGCGCTACCCGGCCGTCGCCGCCGCCGCGCCGACCGCGGTCCCGCCCGAGCAGGGCGCCGTCTGGGCCTACCCGCAGCCCGAGTACGACGACGACCTGATCGCCTTCACGCTGGGTGGCGCCCTGCTCGGCCGCGTCCACCTGTCGGGCCGTCTGGACCGGATGTCGGAACGTCAGCTCACGCTGGTCCGGGACGCGGTGAGCACGTACAAGGCGATCCGCGGCGATCTGGCCCACGCCGTGCCCTTCTGGCCGCTCGGTCTGCCGGGCTGGACGGACCCCTGGCCGGTCCTGGGGATGCGCGGGGCCGACGGCCGCACGTCGTACGTGTCGGTGTGGCGCCGCGGCGGGGGGACCGCCCGGCGGATCCCTGTCCGGCACCTGGCGGGCCGGCAGGTCCGCGTGGAGGTGCTGCACCCGTGCACCACGACCGCCGGTTCGGCGGTCTGGGACGGGGAGGCACTACGGGTGTCACTGCCGCGCACCCCCGCCGTGCTGCTGGTGCGCCTCACCGCGGAGACTTAGGGAACTCCTGGCGGATCTCCGCGGCGAACCGGCGGCCGTCGCCCGCTCAGGCCCAGGCCGTCACCGGCACGAACGAGCTGTCCTGCCGGAACAGGTCCGTGCCGTCCGCCCGTTCCACCCGCAGCTGGTAGTCGTAGTGGCGCAGGTAGTGGCCGGGGTAGTTGTACGACTCGAAGCGCACGGAGCCGCTCGCGGTGCCCGTGCGGGCGACGAACGTGGCGTCCTGGGCGAAGGTGGTCGTGCCGTCGTGGGCGTCGAAGCGGGCGCGGAAGGCGTAGTGGCGCAGGTAGTTGCCGGCCGCGTCGCGGAAGGAGCAGCCGTTCGCGTCGGCCAGGCCGGGCACGACGGTGAAGGTGGCGTTCTGCTTCTCGGCGGCCGTGCTGGAGGCGCTCACGACCGGCAGGTTGAGCAGGGCGGACTGCGCCTGCCAGTAGCGGGTGGTGTAGTTGGCCGACCGGAAGGAGCGGGTGACGTTCTTCGTGACGCTCACCCCGCCGGACACCGTCTCCTTGAGGACGGTGAAGTGGCGTGCGGTGCCCGAGACGGCCGGCAGGGCCTCGGGGGTGCTCCAGGTGGCGAAGGTGTCGTAGCTGTCGCTGTAGTAGTAGGTGCCGTCGCCGTAGCCGTCGAAGAAGATCCGCCAGGCTCCGTTGTCGAGCTGGACGAGCGCGGGGCCCTCGCGGTAGCTGCCCCAGCCCGCCCAGTCGCCTGTGCGGGAGATCGTGTAGGGGCCGGTGAGGCCGGCGGCGGTGGCGTACTCGATGTACTTGGTCGTCTCGTTCTTGGTGAAGGCGTGGTACGTCGAGCCGATCCGCACGACGTAGGTGTCGATGTGGTTCTCGCCGATGCCGGCCAGGGCGACCGGCGCGCTCCACGCGGTGAGGGCGGAGTCGGTGGCCCTCAGCAGGTACGGGGTGAAGATCCACTCGTCGTCGGTGGTCGAGCAGGACACGATGACGTTGACGCTGCCGTCGCCGTCGACGAACCACTCCGGCGCCCAGGCACGGGAGAGGCCGGCGATCGGCACGGTGTGGTCGTACAGGAACGTCCACGTGACCCGGTCGGTGCTGCGGGCGAAGCCGATGGTGGTGCTGACGTCCTGCCAGGTGTGGGTGGTGTAGGTGAGGTAGTAGGCGCCGTCGGTGTGCTTGAGGACGCTGGCGTCCCGGATGCGGTTGGCCGGCGGGGTGTAGGCGGAGGACTTCACGAGCCGGAAGTCGGTGGCGTCGTCGGACTGGTAGACGTTCACGGTGCCGTCGTCGCTGTCGAGGAACGGCACGATGGTGTAGCGGGTGGCCGAGCCGCCGGGCGGGGCCGCGGCGAGGGCGGTGCCGAGCAGGCCGGGCGTCTCGCCCAGGACGAGCGCGGTGGCGGGCACGGCGGCCATCGCGCGCAGCAGGGTGCGGCGGGACGGAGCGGGCGGAGGGGTGGTCATGGACGGCTCTCCCAACGGCTCGTGAGTTCGACATGCCGAACCAAGTTCGGAAAATCGGTCAGAAGGTAGGGGTGAGGACCCCACCCGTCAATGCCTTGCGCAGGAACACGCGGGCGTCCCGCGAAAGGCCCGCCCCGCCACCGGACCCGACACCCTCCAGGGCCGCCCCGCCACCGAACCCGGCACCGCGGCCGCCCCGCCACCGAACCCGGCACCGCCCGAAGGTCGCCGCGCCACCGACCCGGCACCGCTCACGGACGGCTCCCGCCACCGTCCGACGGCCGCCCCGCCACCGAACCCGGCACCACCCGAAGGCCGCCGCGCCGCCGACCCGGCACCGCTCACGGACGGCTCCCGCCACCGTCCGACGGCCGCCGCGCCACCGAACCCGACACCCTCCAGGGCCGCCCCGCAACCGAACCCGGCACCGCCCGAAGGCCGCCGCGCCGTCGAACCCGCCGCCACCCGAAGGCCGCCGCGCCGTCGAACCCGCCGCCGCCCGAGGGTCGTTCCGTCGGCCGCCGCCAGAGGTTACCGTTCGGTAGACGACGTGCTCCCGGAGGTGTCCCGCATGACGCTCGGCCGTTCCGCAGGTCTTACGGACACCGCCCGTGCGCTGGCCGACAGGGAGGTGTCGGCCCGCGACCTGGCCGAACGGGCCCTGGCGCGGATCGAGGCGACCCAGGACGTCCTCAACGCCTTCCGCGTCGTACGGACCGAGGCCGCGCTCGCCGAGGCCGACGCGGCGGACCGGGAGCTGGCCGCGGGAGCGCGCAGGCCCCTGCTGGGCGTGCCGGTCGCCGTCAAGGACGACATGGACGTCGCGGGCGAGCCGACCGCCTTCGGCTGCCGGGGCACCCACCCGGTGGTCGCCGAGGACGGCGAGGCCGTCCGCCGGCTGCGCGCGGCCGGTGCCGTGATCGTCGGCAAGACCAACACCTGCGAACTCGGCCAGTGGCCGTTCACCGAGGGCCCGGCCTTCGGCGCGACCCGCAACCCCTGGAGCACGGATCACACCCCCGGCGGTTCCTCCGGCGGCTCGGCGGCCGCGGTCGCGGCGGGTCTGGTGCCGGCGGCGCTCGGCTCCGACGGCGCCGGTTCGGTGCGCATCCCGGCCTCCTGGACCCACCTCGTCGGCGTCAAACCGCAGCGCGGCCGCATCTCGACCTGGCCGCGCGGCGAGTCCTTCCAGGGCATCACCGTCAACGGCACGCTCGCCCGCACGGTGGCCGACGCGGCCCTGCTGCTGGACGCCGCAAGCGGCAACCACGCGCTCGATCCGCACCGGCCGCCCGCCGTGGAGGCCTCGGCCGCCGTCGGCCGCGACCCCGGCCGGCTGCGGATCGCCCTAGCCCTGAAGCCCCCGTTCACCGGCGTCCCCGCCCGGCTGCGGCCCGAGGTGCGTGCCCGGATCGTCGAGCTCGCCGACCGGCTGGCCGGTCTCGGGCACGCCGTCGAGGAGGCCGACCCGCCGTACGGGCGGATCGGGCTGACGTTCGTGCCCCGGGCGACCGCAGGTATCGCCGAGTGGGTCGCCGAGGCGCCCTTCCCCGCGCTGCTCGATCGGCGCACCCACGGCGCGGCCCGGCTGGGCCGACTCCTGGGCGGGGCCCCGCTGCGGGCGGCCCGGCGCGCGGAGGCGGCCCTGCACGGCCGTATCGGAGCGTTCTTCGGGACGTACGACGTGGTCCTCGCGCCGACCACGGCCGCTCCCCCGCCCCGGATCGGGGCCATGCTGCAGCTCGGCGGGTTCGCCACCGACCGCGCGATGATCGCCGCGTGCCCGTACGCCTGGCCGTGGAACGTCCTCGGGTGGCCCGGTGTCAACGTGCCCGCCGGCTTCGCGCCCGGCGGACTGCCGGTGGGGGCGCAGTTGCTCGGACCGGCGCACAGCGAGCCGCTGCTCCTGTCCCTCGCCGCACAACTGGAGGCGGAGCTGCGCTGGCACGAGCTGTGGCCGCCGCAGCCGGAACCGGAGCGAGTCACGACGGCCGGATGAGCGCGGGCGGCGCGCGTGGGGCGCGCGGGCGGCCTGGGCGTGCACCGAGGCGACCGTGACGCGCCGTCACCGTCCAGGAACCGTCACCGTCGAGGGCCCGTGTCCTCCCGGACGCCGTCACCATTCCGGTGCCCTCTAAGGTGCCACCGTGACCGCGTTTACCGAAGAGAACGTCCCGGGCCGTTCCGGCCCCTCCGCCACCGCCGAGGCCGACCCTCGTGAGATCGGCCGGGTGCGCACGGAGTACTCCCCCGCGCACGACGGGGACCCCGACCCCGGTGAGATCGTCTGGACCTGGGTGCCCTTCGAGGAGAACGACGGGCGGGGCAAGGACCGCCCGGTGCTCGTCGTCGCCCGGGAGGCGGCCGGGACCTTCCTGGCCGTCCAGCTGTCCAGCAAGCGGCACGACGGCAGCCGCGACTGGGTGCCGATCGGCAGCGGCCCCTGGGACCGGTCCGGACGGGACTCCTGGGTGGACGTCGACCGGGTGCTGCGGCTGCACGAGGACGGAATGCGCCGGGAGGCCTGCGCCCTGGACCGCATGCGGTTCAACCTGGTCCGCCACCGCCTGCACGAACGCTACGGCTGGACCTGACGGACTACGGCCGGCCTGACGGACTACGGCCGGCCCTGACGGAACTACGGCCGGCCCTGACGGAACTACGGCTGAAGCCGACACCTACAGCTGAGGCTGGCACGCCACGGCCGGCCCTGACACGCTACGGCCGGCCCTCGAAGGCCCCCTCGAAGGCCCTTTCGAAGGCGCCTCGCACGACAGCGCCCGGGGTCCGGTCCAGCACGCCGAACACCACGTGCGCGAACGTCCGGCCGAACCGCCCGCCCGGCCCCAGCAGTGCCCGGAACGCCCCCGCCACCTGCGCCGGGTCGTTGCGGAACACCCCGCAGCCCCAGGCACCCAGCACCAGCCGCCGGTAGCCGTGCGCGGCGGCCGCCTCCAGCACGCGCTCGGCGCGCACGGCCAGGGCGCGCGGCAGCTCCGCGGCGCGTTCCGGCGCCGTCCGCAGCACCACCCCGGCGTTCGGCGCGGCCGCCGTCAGGAAGCCGGCGGGGAACGGCTCGTCGAGGAAGCGGCCCCGGTCGTCGCGGAAGACGGGCACGGCCGGCGCGTGGATCACCCGATCGGAGTAGAACGGGTCCCGGTGGGCGCGGTGGTGGTCGTAGAAGGCGCGGGCCTCGACCAGGCACGTGTACAGCGCGGAGGCCCGGCACAGGGCCTCCTCCTGCGCCTGGGCGCCGTTGAGGTAGCCGCCGCCCGGGTTCCGGGCGGAGGCGAAGTTCAGCACCGCGACCGGGCCGTCCGGCGCGAGCCGGCGGGCCGCCTCGGTGCTGCTCTCACCGGTGACCTCGACGAACGGGTCCACGTCGGGGGCACCGGGCACCGGGACCGGGTCCGGCCCCAGCATCCGCGTCCCGGCGCGGGCCGCAGCGACCGCCGCCGCCAGGGACACCTCGCGCCCGTCCGGCGCGCGGTACCCGCCCGCCGCGACGATCCGCTCGTTCTCGCGGGCGACACCGCGCAGGCGCGCGCTCACGGCGCCACCCCCGTGGGCGCCGTGAGCCCGCGCCGTGCGGCCTCCCCCGTGCCGTGCGTCGCGCCCGTCGTCCGCGGGTGCGACTCCCCCGTCGTGCTCATGGACGCATCGTGAGTGATGCTGGTCGTACGGCGCAACGGAGTTTCCCCGCTGCGCCGACGGCGCGGAACCGGCGCTTCCCGGTCCCGATCGTGCCGTTGTGCACCCTTGTGTGAATCCGGCAGAGAGGCTTGGGTGGGACGAACGATGCCGGTCCGGCCCCACCGACGCCGGACCGGTGACATGGTGGAATCTCAGGAGGATCCCGACATGTCCGACACTTCAAGCGATCCGTCCGCGGGTGGCTGTACGGACCCCCGTACAGCCCTCACCGAAGCCGAGGTGGAGGCCCTGGTCAGGGGCATCTGCTTCAAGACCGGCCCGCCGCGCACCGTCGGGGCCGAACTGGAATGGCTCGTCCACGAGCTGCGTGCGCCGCAGCTCCCCGTGACACCCGAACGAC
Source organism: Streptomyces sp. NPDC088812 (assembly GCF_044750285.1). Classification (NCBI taxonomy): domain Bacteria; kingdom Bacillati; phylum Actinomycetota; class Actinomycetes; order Kitasatosporales; family Streptomycetaceae; genus Streptomyces; species Streptomyces sp. NPDC088812. The sequence goes on from NZ_JBIVJP010000017.1 coordinate 153,063, forward strand.
TCGAGGCGGCCTACGCCGCCCTGCGGAACGTCCCCCTGAGGTCGGCCCTCACCGTCGAACCCGGTGGCCAGCTGGAGCTCAGCTCGCCGCCCGCCGCCTCCCTGATGGAGTGCGTCGACACCCTCTCCGCCGACTTGGACGCCGTCCGCCCGGTCCTGCGCGAGGCGGGACTCGCCCTCTCCGGGCTGGGAACCGACCCCTGGCACGCGCCCCGCCGGTTCCTGCGCGAACCCCGCTACGACGCCATGGAGACGTGCCTCGACCGGACCGGACCGGCCGGGCGGGCCATGATGTGCACCTCGGCCTCCGTGCAGGTCTGCCTGGACGCCGGTTACGAGGAGCCCGGCCCGCTGGGGCTGGGCCGCCGCTGGTGGCTGGCGCACACCCTGGGCGCGGTGCTCGTCGCCGCCTTCGCCAACTCCCCGCTGCTGCGGGGCGCCCCGACCGGCTGGCGCTCCACCCGGCAGCTGCTGTGGATGGAGATAGGCGCCGGGCGGGCGGGCGCGCCCGCCCCGGACACCGAGCCCCGCGGGGCCTGGGCCCGGCACGTCCTGGACGCGCCGGTGATGTGCGTACGGCGCGAGGAGGGGCCCTGGGAGGTGCCCGACGAGATGACGTTCCGGGAGTGGACCCGGACCGGATCGCCCACCCGGGCCGACCTCGACTACCACGTCTCCACGCTGTTCCCGCCGGTCAGACCGCGCGGCCACCTGGAGCTGCGCATGATCGACGCGCAGCCCGGCGACCACGGCTGGATCGTGCCGGTCGCCGTGACGACGGCGCTGTTCGACGACCCGCAGGCCGCCGAGAGCGCCTACCGCACGGTCAAGCCGCTGGCGGAACGGGCGCTGTCCCGGCCCGCCCCGCACAATCCGCTGTGGCTCGACGCGGCCCGCTCCGGGCTGACCGACGGCGAGCTGCACGAGGCGGCCCTCGCCTGCTTCGCGGCGGCCCTGGAGGCCCTGCCCCGGATCGGCGCGACCACCGCCGTCACGGAGGCCGTCACCGCCTTCCGGGACCGCTACGTCCTGCCGGGCCGCTGCCCCGCCGACGACCAGCTGGACCGCCCGCGCGGCACGGACCTCGCCGGGTCCGGGCCCGGCCCGGCCGGGGAAGCCACCACCGCGCACGGGAAGGACATCCGCTCATGACCGACACCGCCCTGGACGGGACCGGCCACGGTCCCGTCCACGACGCCGCCGCGCTCCGCGACCGGGCGCTCACCTCGCTCACCGCGGCCCGTGCCCGCACCACACTGCTGACCAGCTGCGTCGAGGACCCCGACCTCACCGCCCAGCACTCCCCGCTGATGTCCCCACTGGTGTGGGACCTCGCGCACATCGGCAACCAGGAGGAGCTGTGGCTCCTGCGCGCGGTGGCCGGCCGCGAGGCGATGCGCCCCGAGATCGACGGCCTGTACGACGCGTTCGAGCACCCGCGCGCCGAACGGCCCTCGCTGCCGCTGCTGCCGCCCGACGAGGCCCGCCGGTACGCGGCGGAGGTGCGGGGGCGTGCCCTGGACGTCCTGGAGTCGGCCGACTTCCACGGCACCCGGCTGACGGAGGCCGGCTTCGCCTTCGGCATGATCGCCCAGCACGAACAGCAGCACGACGAGACCATGCTGATCACCCATCAGCTGCGCCGGGGTCCGCAGGCCCTCACCGCCCCCGACCCGGCCCCGGCCCCGCTGTTCACCGGCCCGTCCGAAGTCCTCGTCCCCGGCGGCCCGTTCACCATGGGAACGTCCGAGGAGCCGTGGGCGCTGGACAACGAACGCCCGGCCCACGCCCGTGAGGTCGCGCCCTTCTTCATCGACACCGTCCCGGTGACGAACGCCGCCTACCAGGCGTTCATCGACGACGGCGGGTACCACGACGCACGCTGGTGGACCCGGGAGGGGTGGGCGCACGTGCGCCGGTACTCCCTGGAGGCCCCGCTGTTCTGGCGGCGTGACGGCGGGCAGTGGCTGCGCCGCCGCTTCGGCGTCACCGAGGCCGTACCGCCCGACGAACCGGTGCTGCACGTGTGCTGGTACGAGGCCGACGCCTACGCCCGCTGGGCGGGGCGGCGGCTGCCCACCGAGGCCGAGTGGGAGAAGGCGGCCCGGTACGACCCGGTGACCGGCCGCTCGACGCGCTACCCGTGGGGCGACGCCGATCCCGCGCCCGAGCACGCCAACCTGGGCCAGCGGCACCTGCGTCCGGCCCCCGCCGGCAGCTACCCGGCCGGTGCGTCGCCGCTGGGGGTGCGGCAGCTGATCGGCGACGTGTGGGAGTGGACCGCGAGCGACTTCCTGCCCTACCCGGGTTTCCGGGCGTTCCCGTACAAGGAGTACTCGGAGGTGTTCTTCGGGTCCGACCACAAGGTGCTGCGCGGCGGTTCGTTCGCGGTGGACCCGGTGGCCTGCCGGGGCACCTTCCGCAACTGGGACCACCCGGTCCGGCGGCAGATATTCTCCGGTTTCCGCACCGCCCGGTCGGGGGGCGTCTGATGTGCCGTCATGTGGCGTGCGTGGGCCCCGTGGAGCCGCTCGGCCGGCTCCTCGTGGAGCCCCCGCACGCCCTGTACCGCCAGTCGTGGGCGCCCCGGCGGCAGCGGCACGGCACCGTCAACGCCGACGGGTTCGGGGTCGGCTGGTACGCCGAGGGCGATCCGGCGCCGGCCCGCTACCGCCGGGCCGGCCCCATCTGGGCGGACCTGTCCTTCGCCGACCTGACCCGCGCCGTGCGCTCCGGCGCGCTGCTGGCCGCCGTCCGGGACGCGACGCTGGCCGGAGCGGACGCCGAGGCCGCGGCGGCGCCGTTCGCCGCGGGGCCCTGGCTGTTCAGCCACAACGGGGCGGTCCCGGGATGGCCCGGCTCCCTCACCCCCCTGGTCCGGGGCCTGTCCGCGGCCGACGTGCTGTCGATGGAGGCGCGCAACGACTCGGCGTTCGTGTGGGCGCTGGTCCTCGCCCGGCTGCGCGCCGGGGACACCGAGGGGCAGGCGCTGGCGGACACCGTGCAGGAGGTCGCCGCGGCGGCCCCCGGCTCCCGCCTCAACCTGCTGCTCACCAACGGCACGACGATCACGGCCACGGCCTGGGGCGACAGCCTCTGGTACCTGGCCGGGTCCGGCCGCGCGGTCGTGGCCTCCGAGCCCCATGACGACGATCCCCGCTGGCAGGAGGTCCCCGACCGCACCCTGCTCACCGCGAGCCGCACCGAGGTCCTGCTCACCCCGCTCAAGGACCCGGACACGGACGCGGCGCCCTCCCCCACCCCCGGCTCCGCTCGACCGGGGGGACCCCCATCACCGGAGGAGACCTGCCCGTGAGCCCGTTCCAGATCACCCGCACCCTCCCCGAGGACGCCACCGGCGCCGCGCTGCGCGCCGATGTCCGCGACGGCCTCACCGCCACCCCGAAGACCCTGCCGCCGAAGTGGTTCTACGACGCGCGCGGCAGCGAACTGTTCGAGCGGATCACCGAGTTGCCCGAGTACTACCCGACGCGGGCCGAGCGCGAGATCCTCGTCGACCGCTCGGCCGAGATCGCCGCGGCGGCCGACGCCCGCACCCTCGTCGAACTGGGCTCGGGCTCCTCGGAGAAGACCCGCCATCTGATCGCCGCACTGGACGGCCTGCACACGTACGTTCCCGTCGACGTCAGCGAGAGCGCCCTCGGCCGGGCCGGACACGCCCTGATCGCCGAACGGCCCGGCCTCGGGGTGCACGCCCTCATCGCCGACTTCACCGCCCCGCTGACGCTGCCCGCCACACCGGGCCCGCGTCTGCTGGCGTTCCTCGGCGGCACCATCGGCAACCTGCCGCCCGGCGAACGGGCGGTCTTCCTCACCTCGGTCCGCGCCCTGCTGGCACCGGGCGACGCGCTGCTGCTCGGTACCGACCTGGTGAAGGACGAGCGGGTGCTGGTGCGGGCCTACGACGACGCGGCCGGGGTGACGGCCGAGTTCAACAAGAACGTCCTGGCCGTGGTCAACCGCGAACTGGGCGCCGACTTCGACCCCGATGCCTTCGACCACGTCGCCCTCTGGGACGCCGGGAACGAGTGGATCGAGATGCGGCTGCGGGCCCGTACCGCGCAGACCGTCAAGGTCCCCGCGCTCGACCTCGCCGTCGACTTCGCCGCGGGCGAGGAACTGCGCACCGAGGTGTCGGCCAAGTTCCGGAAGGAGGGAGTGCGGGCCGAACTGCTCGCCGCGGGGCTGGAGTTGACCCACTGGTGGACGGACGGCGCGGGGCGCTTCGCGCTGTCGCTCAGCGTGGTGCGCTGAGGGTGCTCCGCCGGCCGGGCGGCACCGGACACGTACGCTCCGGTGGCCGCCAGGCCTTCCCGACCCGCCTGGCCCGGACCGCCGGGTCCGCCCGCCCCTCCCGGCCCTCCCGGCCCTCCCGGCCCTCCCGGACCGCCGGGTTCGCCCGACCCGCCTGCCCGGACCGCCGGGTCCGCCTGGCCCTCCCGATCCTCCCGACCCTCCCGACCCTCCCGACCCTCCCGACCAGCCTGGCCGCCGTGGCCCGCCGACCCTCCGAACCCACCCAGCCCTCCCGGCCCGCCCCGCCCGGAAGACCGTCGAGGCGTTCCGGCCGGGGCGCGGGGGCCGCGGGCCCCGGGCACGAATGCCTCGGGTCCCGGGGTGTTCATCGGCGGGTGGCGGGCCGGGAAGCCGTACGACGCCGGATGCGCGGAGATCTTCGGCAGCCGCAGGGGTTCGGGGTGGCGGATCAGTTCACCGAGGATGCCGTGGCCCTCCGGATAGTGGCCGATCCCGGCGATCTGCTCGTCGGTGACGCCGACGGTGAGGAACTCCGACAGCCGCCTGCCGTCCGGCGTGATCACGCCCAGCGCCGCGTACTCGGCGTCGACCAGCGCCGCCGCGGCCTGGACGATGCCGCGCAGGGCCTGTTCGAGGTCGAGCTCACGTCCGACCGAGAGCACCGCCTCCAACAGGCTGTGCACCCGGTCGCGGGTGCCGCGCGCGGCGTCCAGGCCCTGTTCTCCCGACGCTGCCACGAAGTGACAAGTAACTCAGCGTGTCGTTAGGGCCTTGGCTGCTGTGCGGGGTTCAGGAACTTCGCTGCCGGTGAGGGCGGTGAAGTCGGCGTGGGCCTGCTCGACGGCTTCGGGGTACGCCTCGCGTTTGGCGTACTCGGCCAGCGCCCGGTAGATGCTGGCCACCGAGGGGTTCTGTCCCTTGCGCTTGCCGGTGGGGATGATCAGGTCGGGCTGGATCTGCTCGACGGACTCGCCGCCCGCGCGGCGCCGCAGCACGGTGTGGAGCATGTCGTCGGTGATGACCGGCGGCCGGCCGCCGTGCTTGCCCTTGCGGGCCGCGGTGTCGAGCCCCTCCAGGGTCGACTCGCGGATGTTCTCCCGCTCGGTCTCCGCCATCGCGGCGAAGAACGCGAACAGCAGCTTCCCCGGCCCGGTCGGGTCGTAGATGCCAGGCAGCGGACCGGCGAGCATCTCCAGGACCAGGCCGTGCGCGGTGAGGTGGTCGGCGAGCGCGGTGAGCTCGGCGGCGTCGCGGCCCAGCCGCTTCATCTCGTACACGGTGAAGATGACCCGGCAGTGCGGGGCGTGTGCCTTGACCTCCCGCGCCGTCCGCAGCGCCTCCTCGAACTTGGGCCGCACGCGGACCCGGGTGCTGATCTTCTCGCTGAAGATCTTGTCCCTCGGGATGCCGTGGTTGCTGAGCGCGTCGAGCTGGGAGTCGAGTTCCTGCCCGAGCGTTGAGCAGCGGGCGTATCCGATGCGGATGTCCGCGCTCGGCAGGTCCGGGTCGATGGGAGCCGGGGGCGGGGTGCCCGGGCGCCACGGCCGGCCCGGGCCGCGGTCGGCCGGGGTGGGCACCCGCAGTACCTTCTTCAGCCGGGGCACCATCGTGAAGCGGCGAGTGTGGTACGCGGCGGCGACCGCGCCGCCGCGCGAGCGGCACGGCGAGCCGGGCTGCGCGTCACACTTCGGACAGGCGTGCTGTTCGACGTCGTCGGCGTCTGACCGGTCGGCCGGGGCGAGCTGCTGAGGGTCTGTCATGGGCCCGGATTTTCGCACAATGCAAATCTCAGAAGGGGGTCCGTCCCACTTTTGAATGAGAACGGGTTCTGGGAACGGAACGGGGGCCGGACGGGCTCCGACAGTCAATTGTTGATCTTGCTCGCGCAAAGGACCGTTTATGCGAGATCAGGCTGTCCATGAACGGTCTGGAACGTCCCCGCCGCAGTGAACGCGTTGGTGATCGGCGCGATGAGCGAGGTGAAGCGGCGGGCACCCGCGGTGCCGATCGGCGCCCATAGCGCGGCGCAGTGCTCGTCCGTTTCCACTTCGATGCGCTCGCGTGCCGCACTGCCGGCGTCGGTGACAACGCCGTGGGAATCGAGCCAGCCGCGCGCAACGAGGCGTGCCGTCGCCGCGCTCCACTCCTCGTCGTCCCACTGACGGGTCGCTCGCGCGAGAGCTGTCGGGAGGCGGCCGGTCGCGGTGTGCAGAACGAGGCAGTCGCATGGCCCGAGGCCGTTGTCGGCGAGTACGACGAGATGGGCGTCGCCGCGCCACTCGCGCGCCACCGTGATCTGCTGCCACAGTGCGACAAGAGGATCGGATGGAAGCGCGACCGAGGCGTTCGCGGCGGCGAGCACCTTGCCAGCGTAGTCGGCACCGGCGATGACCGGATCGATCAGCGAGCGCGCCTCGGCGAGGTGGTCGTCCGTGAGATGTACGTTGACACGCCGCATCGCCCGTCCGGCGGCCAGGAAGCGGGCGGCCTGCCACCGCTCTGGCGGCGCGGCGTCCCACACGCCCGCCATGGCCCGCACCGCCCGTGGGCTGAAGTTGTAGAAGGCCGCGAGCGTGACGTGCCACGGGACCGCGCCCATCGCGGCCGACCGGAAGGCCAGATATGCCGGCCCGCGGTCGGTCACGCCGAGCCCGGCCGCCTCCTCGGCGCTCTCGGGGGCAAGGTAGATGAACAGGTGGGCGGCGCTGACGGCGCGGCTGACGTCACGGACGGCGCTCAGGTCCATTGGGCCGTCGCCGGTGCGGGCGGAGTCGGGAAGGGCGTCGAGGTGCATCACGGTGGTGCCTTTCGGGAGTCGGGCGGCGCTGTCAGGCGGGTGTTTCGGCAGTGGCGATCAACACGGCGCGTCCGAGGGTGTGACCGGCCATGGTGAAGCCGAGGACGGCCGGTGTGGCGTCGGCCGGAACGCCTGTGGCGGGGATGTCGAGGGCGTGTACCACGATGAAGTAACGGTGTGGGCCGTGTCCGGCTGGCGGGGCGGCGCCGATGTAGTGGGCCACGCGGGCATCGTTGGGCAACTGGTAGGCGCCCTCGGGGAGCTGTGAGCCGGTATCGTCGCCGGTGCCCTCGGGGAGCTCGGTGACGTTGGCGGGGATGTCGGCGACCGCCCAGTGCCAGAACCCGGACCCAGTGGGGGCGTCGGGGTCGTAGACGGTGACGGCATAGCTCTTGGTGCCGTCCGGGGCGCCGCTCCAGGACAGCTGCGGGGATATGTCCTTCCCGCCGGGCAGGCCGGAGGAGTACTGCTCGGCCGGCCACGCGGCGCCGTCGGTGACGGTAGTGCTGGTGACGGTGACGGAGGCCGCCCGGGGGAGGCGGGCGAAGGGGTCGTTGGCAGGCACAGCGGTAGTCCTTTCCGGACGAGAACGTCTTCATCGACTACTGATCGACCGTAACACAGATAATCGATTATCTAGGGGATCGTCTAGGATGGGCACATGACTCAGATGGCGCACTCCTCGACCCCGCCGGGGAAGCAGATGCTTTCCGAGCAGGTCTACGCACACCTGCGGGACGCGATCATGCGCGGGGACCACTCCCCTGGCGCCCCCCTCAAGCCGCAGGATCTTGCCAAGGAGCAGGGCGTGAGCCTGGCCGTGGTGCGCGAGGCGCTTGTGCGGGTGGTCGGCGAGGGGCTCGCCGACCGGCTGCCCAACCGCGGTTTCGCAGTCCCGTCCTTCTCCGACCGCCGCTGGCAGGAGATCGCGGAAGCCCGCCGGACCGTCGAACCGGTCGTACTGCGCATGTCCATCGAGCGCGGCGATGTCGACTGGGAGGCCCGTGTGCGGGCCGCTCACCATCGTCTGGTGCGCACTCCGGCGTACGAACCGGAGGCGGGCGAGTACTACACCGCCGCCTGGGCCGAGGCACACCGGGTTTTCCACCGGACGCTGCTGGAGGGCTGCGGCAACCCCGTGCTGCTGGACACCTTCGACCGGATGTGGACCGCGAGCGAACTGGCGCGCCGCTGGTCGGCGCACCGCAATCCGGGCCGGGACGGCGTCGAGGAGCACCGCCGACTGGAGGAGGCGGTGCTGGCCCGCGACGCCGAAACCGCAGCCGCGGTCCTGGTCCAGCACCTCACCTTGACCGCGGCTGCTCTGGCCGGCGATTCAGGTCAGGCCACCTAGGCTTACGCCACAACAGCGAGGTCGAGGTGGGAATCCATGTCCAGCTCGAACCGGCCGTAGGGGTTCACATGCGTCCAGAACAACGGTGACAGGGCCCGCCGGTCGGCGTCGGTGAGCCGCCTCTGCCACCTCTCCTCGCTCAGGATGTCCTGGAGGAGCAGGGTGTTGACGTGCACCAGCGCGGACTGGAGCAGGTGCAGGGCGAGCATGGAGACCTCCTGGGACTCCTTGTCGGAGCCGGTCAGGTCGCCGTCCTTGCCGTAGAAGAGGTCATGGTTGGCGGAGTTCCAGTTCTCCACGACCTGGAGCCCGTCGTTGATCTCACGCCGCAGCACCGCGTCGGCGAGATAGTCGCAGATGAACGCCGTACGTACCGCGCGGCCCAGTTCCTCGATCGCCCGGTACGTCGGATGCTTGGGCCCGCCGCGGGTGAAGCGCCGCAGGACCTGCTCGGCCTCTGCGGTGCCCAGGCGCAGGGCGGTGGTGTACTTCACGATCTGGTCGTACTGCTGGCGGATCAGGTCCCAGCAGTCGATCGTCTTGGTCGACAGCACCGGCGCCAGGTTCGGCCACTTCTCGTCTTGTCCGGCCGCCGGCCGGTACAGGCGTGCCGAGCCGACGTTCTTCAGCCTGGGGAGCAGGTTGAAGCCGAGCATGTGGGCGAAGGCGAAGGCGACGATGGAGGCGCCGTGCGTGTCGGTGTACTGCCGGTCGATCTCCACGTCCGTGCAGTGCCGCAGCACGCCCTCGATCATCGCGGCGACCTCGGAGGCCGAGCAGGACTTGAGCTGGCTGTAGACGCACAGCGACTTCTTCTCGACGTGCCAGTAGATCATCACGCCGGGACCGCGGTAGCGCTGGTGCCACTCGGTCATGAAGTTCGTGGACCGGGAGCCGAACTTCTTGGAGTCGCTGGCACAGGCGGTGCCCTCGCCCCACCACGCCTGATCGCGGGCGGCGAAGGTGGCGTTGACCAGCCGTACCAGCGCCGCGCGCAGGTTGGTCCGGTTGACGAACAGGTGCCGCACGCGGCGCAGGACGGCCTCGCTCTCGCCGTGCTTGCCGGTGACCGCGACCCGCTTGATGCCCATGTTCGTGCCCAGCGCGAACAGCACCAGCAGCAGCCGGCGCCGCAGCACCGCCTTCGGGACCGCCTCCCTGGTGGCGACCGAGCTGAACTCGCCGGTGAAGCCGGTGGCGAACTCGGCCTCCTTGAGGATGTCGATCAGGTCGATGGTGCCCCAGCGGCGCTCGATCTCCGCCTTCAGCGCGACAAGGTTCTCCGGCTCCTCCTGCTTGCCCAGCGGCGAGACCTTGATCCACGGCTCGCCGTGCCGCTTGACGATGTCCACCCCGCCCGTGGTGCACAGCTCCAGCGCCGCATCGAAGCGGGTCAGGGCCTCCCGCAGCCGCTTCTGGAGGGCCTCGATGAACTTCTCCGGGCCCTGCGGCTGGCGGATCGCGTCGTAGTGCACATCGCGGTTGTCCTCGAAGTCCGGCGGCAGATCGTCCTCCGGGTTCCGCCACCGGTCCGCCACCGGCACCCAGATCTCCCGCCGCCGCAGCGCGTCCCGCAGCGCCACGAGCACGCACAGCTCGTACGGGATGCGCTCGACCCGGCCGCGCTCGTCCACCACCGCCTTGCGCCACTCCTCGCGCACCACCCCGCCCAGCGGAATCTTCTCCGCCTCGTCGAAGAAAGCGCCCTCCTTGGCGATGGGCTGATCCAGGTACCGCTTGAGCAGGTCGATCGCGTCCATCACCGGCCGGTAGGCGGTGTTGTTGCACTTCAGATCCAGGGCCTTCAGCAGCGGCGAGAGCATCCGCCGCCAGTGGCCCGAGTACGACGACCGCAGCACCGTACGCACCCGGGCCCGGTAACGCGCCTCGTTCGCCGCGGCCTCCGCCGCCAGCGCCTTCAGCGTGGATTCCCCGGCCACCGGATAGATCACCTTTCGGACCGTGCCGCCCGGCTCCGCGACCGCCGCCTCCGCCAGCCGCAGCAGGATGCCCTCCTTGCCGCGGACCCGCTTGAGCTCCTTGTTGAACTCGCCCTCGACCTTCTTCTCCGCCCGTGTGTTGATCTTCTGGACGAGCTGAATGAACAGCTCCACCAGCGAGTCGGTGATCTCCGTCTCCCTCACATGGCACAGCGTGGCCAGCAGCGTGTAGCGCACCGGGCCGGCCGCCGCCCGCAGGTCCGAGGGGTACTCCTTCGATGCCCGTGCCCGCCAGGCGGCCACCAGTTTCTCCGACACGTCCCCGAACAGCTCCGACGGCAACTCCAGCGCCCGCACCCGCTGGAGCTTGTTCACCTCCGCCAGCAGGCTGTCCAGCCCCAGCGCACCCGGGTCCGCTTTCAGCTCGGTGAAGAACGTGCCCCCGCCGCCCGCGCTCTCGTCCGTGCCGGCGTCCTCGGCGATCAGGTCGTCCAGCCGCGAGCGGGTCGCCGCCGACAGCCGGCCCACGGTGGCGGCGCAGAACCGCTCCCGGTCGTCATGACCGGACCAACCTCCCCGAGCAGGCCCCTCGATGAGCCCAGAAGATCCAAAATTCTGACAAGCAGACCTCGGATCCGCTACAAAGAGCTACTTGTCACTTCGTGGCAGCTTCGGGAGAACAAGGCCGTCCAGGCGGGCCTGGAGCTCCCCCAGCAACTCGTCCAGTCTCAGCTGCGGCAGCCGCACGCGTGCCGTCCGGGACTCGTCGGAGCGTGTCACTGGTCGTCCTCCACGTCCCGTTCGCCGTGCGTGCCGACGGCCGGCCGTCCCGTCCACGCGCCGCGGTGACGGTCCACGGGAGGAGGCGGTGCGACCGGAGACCGGCCGGCCCCAACCGTGGCCGCGGTCGGCGTCCGGATCCGGGGAGACGGCCTGCCGGGGGGGCGGCGGTCGGTGGGTGCAGCCCCCTCCGTTGTCGTACCGGCCGCCGCCCGCGGCCAGATCGCCGTTCGCCCGACGATGGAACGCCCCTCCTCGATCGGTCAGGCCGCCGGGACGGCCAGCACGTCGTGCCGTTCCTCGCCCAGCACCACCTTGAGGGCGCCGGTCTCGGCGGCACGGGCGAAGACGTCGTAGGCCTCCTCCATCCGGTCCAGGGGGAAGGTGTGGGTGACCAGCTCCGGGGTGGGCAGCCGGCCGGCGGCCGCCAGCCGCAGCAGGGTGGGCGTCGAGGACGTGTCGACGAGTCCGGTGGTGATCGTCACGTTCTTGATCCACAGGTCTTCGAGGTGCAGGGTGACGGGCTTGCCGTGGACGCCCACGTTGGCCACGCGGCCACCGGGCCGCACCATGCGCGTGCACGTCTCGAAGCTCTCCGGCACTCCCACGGCCTCGACGACCACGTCGGCGCCCAGGCCATCGGTGAGGTCGGCGACGAGTTGCTCCGGGTCGTCGCGGACGGCCACGACGGCGTCGGCGCCGAGGCGCCTGGCGGCGTCGAGCCGGGAGTCGGCGAGGTCCACGGCGATGATCCGTTCCGGCGTGTACAGCCGTGCGGTGAGGATCGCGGCGAGTCCGACGGGGCCCGCCCCGACGACGGCGACCGTGTCCCCCGGCCGGACGCCCCCGTTGATCACACCCACTTCGTAGGCGGTCGGGAAGATGTCGGCGAACAGCACCGCGTCCTCGCTCCCCAGCGTGCCGGGGAGCCGGTGCACGGACAGGTCGGCGTACGGCACGCGCACGTACTCGGCCTGTGTGCCGTCGATCCGGTGGCCCAGGATCCAGCCCCCGCCGCCCCGGCACTGGCCGTACGCCCCCTGCGTGCAGAAGCGGCAGCGGCCGCAGGCGGTGATGCAGGAGACCAGGACCCGGTCCCCGGGCCGTACGGTGCGCACGTCGCCGCCGGCCTCGACGATCTCGCCGACCGCTTCATGGCCCAGCACGGTCCCCGGGCGCACCTCGGGCACGTCGCCTTTGAGGATGTGCAGGTCGGTGCCGCAGATGGTGACGGCGTCGACCCGCACCACGGCGTCGGTGGGTTCCTCGATGCCGGGGTCCGGGATCTCCTCCCAGGCGGATCGTCCGGTGCCGTGGAAAACGAAGCCCTTCATGACCGTTCCTCCTTCGGTCTCCGGCTCTTCGGCTCTTCGGCTCTTCGGCATGGCGTCGACCGGCGCGCCGAGGCGCGCTCGGCGCGCCGGACAGCCCCCCTGTTGTCAGCTTGGGCCACCGTGGGGGCATCCGCATGGGCCGGTCGGCCCCGTTCGCGGTGGGGCCGGGGCCGGCTCGCCCCCGATGGGGCCGAAGGGCCCAGGACAGGGACCGGGCGGCCCGTGGTGCCGCGCGCCGTAACGGAACAGGCTGGTGGCAGGGGTCGAACGGCAGCTAGAAGGAGACGGAAACGATGACCACCACCACCCTGTCCACGGCCCTGCCGGCCGAGCACCGCGAACGGCTGATGCGCGTCGCCCGCGAGGTTTCCATCGTGTCCGGGGAGCGCCTGTTCGAGGAAGGCCGGCGGGCCGACCGGTTCTGGATCGTCCGGACCGGAACCGTCGTCCTCGACCTGCACGTGCCCGGCCGCCGCGCCGTCACCCTCGAGTCGCCGGGCCACGGCGAACTGGTCGGCTGGTCCTGGCACTTCCCGCCGTACAGGTGGCAGCTGGGGGCCGAGGCGCTCAGCCCGGTGCGGGCCTGGGAGTTCGATGCGGAGGCCGTACGGTCCCTGTGCGCGCAGGACCCCGACCTCGGCCGGGTGATCGCGACCTGGGTGGGCCGGGTCGTGGCCCACCGGCTGCACGCCTCCCGCGTCCGCCTGCTGGACCTGTACGCGCCGTACGGCAGCGGGAGCCCGGTGTGAACGGCACTGCCGGCATGGGCGGTGGCGGCCGGGGCGTTCACGGGGCCCGCGGTCCTCACCTGCGGCCTCGGCCGGGTCGGACAGGCGGCGCGACCGCGTGACGTGGTGGCGTCGCCGTCGCGGAACTTCTCCTCGGGCACGCGTCCCCGGCCGCGGCCGGCCTCATCAGGTTCCCGGCGCCGGGTCGAGCGGCTGTCCGTTCGGCGCCGCGGCGCAGGTCGCGGCAGCCCGCGGGGCACGGCCCGGCGGCCGGTCCCGACTCCGACCCGCAGCAGGCCCCACGACGGGGCCGGCAGCGCTCGGCCGGGGAGCCGGGCCTCGTCCTGCCGGGCGTCCGGCGCGCCCGTGGGACCGCGAAGGCACCTGGTCGAGGGCGGCCCGTCGGAGGCGCTGGTGCCGGCCCCGGCCCGAACGGCGCAGGGCGCGGCCCGGCGGCCGGTCCCGACTCCGACCCGCAGCAGGCCCCACGACGGGGCCGGCAGCGCTCGGCCGGGGAGCCGGGCGTCGTCCTGCCGGGCGTCCGGCGCGCCCGTGGGACCGCGAAGGCACCTGGTCGAGGGCGGCCCGTCGGAGGCGCCGGTGCCGGCCCCGGCCCGAACGCGCTCATCCCGGCCCCGGCCGGCACCGGCCTCCTCCTGGTGGGGCGCAGGGAGCGGGAGCCGGTGCGGGGAGCGTTCAGGCGTCGTCGTCGGCCGGGGTGATGCGGCGCCCCGACAGGCGGTCGATGTCCATCGCCACCCACAGCGTGCGCGGGCCTCCCGCCCAGGGCTCGGTGTGCGCCCGCTCGTCGAGCCGGCGCACCGCGTCGGGGTCGGTGACGGCCCGGGCCCGTCCCACGGCCAGGACGCTCCAGCCCCGGCTCATGGCCTCGTCGACGCGGTCGACCTCGAAGGCCACCTCGTGGCCGACCGCCGCGGCGGGGACCGCGCCGGGCGCGGTGCGGAAGGCGATGGCCTCGTCGACCACCTCGTAGTTGACGGGCACCACGGCGGGACCGTCCGGTGCGGTCAGCGAGACGCGGCCCACCCCGTGCGTCGAGAGCAGGGCCCGGCACTCCCGCTCGTCGAGGTCCCGCAGGCGGGGGTGGCGCAGCGCCCTGCCCTGGCCGGGGGGCCGATCGCGGCCGCCGCCCTTGAGTTCGAAGAGCGTGGTCCCCAGTGCGTCGGCCAGACGCAGGAGGGTCCCGAGGCTGGGGTCGGACGCCTGCGTCTCGAGGTAGTCGAGGTACTGCGGTGAGATCCGGGCGCGGCGTGCGGTCTCCGCCAGGTCCAGGCCCCGCCGTCGCCGTGCGGCGGCCACGCGCCGGCCGATGTCACCGGGCTGGTCGGCGACGGCCCCGACGGCGTCCGCCGGCTCCGGTCCGCGTCCGCCCGTCGCCGGCTCCTCCGGGCCGCCGCCGGGGTGGACATGGGCGTCCGGTCCGGGGAAGACCAGCGTGACGTCGCCGGTGTCCGACCAGCGCACGTCGTACGGCGGTGTCCCGTCGTCGTGGTGGAGGCCGACGATCTCCCCGTCGCGCCGGACGACACCGGTGGACGGGCTCTCGACGACCAGCCGGTCGCCGAGGTGGGCGCGCATCACCATGCCCTCTCCTTCCGTCGACGTCCCCCTCCAGCATCACCCGGGAACGGTGACCGCACCACGGGACCGGGGTCCCGCCGGACCGGGCCGGCCGGCCCCCTCGCCCTGGCACCCGCCGGCCAGCCCCCTCGCCCGGCACCCGGCCGTGGAATATCTCGCGCCCGGCCGGCGCGGCGAACAGGGCCGACCGGCCCTAGCGCACGGGGGCACGTCGGGCGTGTGCTCGGAGCATGTCCGAGAACCACGACGGGTCCGCGCACCACCCCACGGAACGTGTCGTCGGCGGCACGACCGTGGTGGAACTGCGCGGCGAGATCGATCTCCTCACGGCGTCGCCGCTCTCCGCGCGCCTCGACGCCCTGGCCTCGCGCCCGCGCCCCGACCTCGTGCTGGACCTTCGTCCGGTGTCCTTCATCGACTGCAGCGGGCTGAGCGTGCTGTGCCGGGTGAGGAACCGGATCCTGGCCGGACACGGCCGTCTGCGCCTGGTCGTGGACAGCGACCGTCTGTTGCGCGTTCTGCGGTTGGCGCGCCTGGCCGACGTCTTCGAGGTCCTGCCCCACCTGCCCGGGCCCCTCGTCCGCGTGCCGGAGGCGGACGTCGTGCCCTCCGGGAGGGACTGACCGGGCGGGCCGGGTGGCCTGCCCCGGCCCGCCCGGCCCGCCCGGCCCGCCCGGCCCGCCCGGCCCGCCCGGCCTGCCCTCGGCGCCTCTCAGCCGGACGGGACCGGACCGGGCACGGGCGTCTGTGCGGGGCGCGGGGTCACGCCCGCCGGCGGCCCCGGACTCGCGGGGGAAGCCGGGGCCGGGGCGGCGGGCGGGGCCGGCGCGGGCGCGCGGTCGTCGCCGGATCCGTCCAGGCAGTCGACGAGGCTGACGAAGCCGGCGCGTGCGCCGCCCTCGGTGACCACGAAGTCGCCGGCCGTGTGACTGCGCAGCAGGCACATGTCGTAGCGGACGACGGCCGGGATGTCGTCCGGGGCGGCCTCCGTCCGGTATCCGTGGCGGCCCACCAGCTGGCAGGAGTCGTAGCGGATCAGCGGGCCGCGCGGGCCCACCGCGTAGCGGTGCGGGACCACCTCGGCGGAGAAGTCCTTGAAGGCCAGGCCGGTGTCGTCGCAGTCGCTGAAGTGGACCGTGCCGCTCTTCCACGCGCAGTCGATGACCCGCACGTTCGGGTCGCGCACCTCGAACCGGATGTCCTGGGCGTGGAACCGCTGCACCGAATCGTGGTGCTGGGCGACGGGGAAGCGGAAGAAGGTGCTGGTGATGCCGTACTCCTCGGTCGGCCGGGGCCGGGTGCCGGTGATGATGTACGAGCCGCCCCGGCAGGTGATGGAGCCGCCGTAGGGGAACTCCAGGAAGTTGCCCCACTCGTACTCGACCTTCATGTCGGTGAACCAGTAGTTGAGGAACTGGTCCTGGTCGTTGGGGTCGGCCTGCCGGCGTCGGGACAGGCCCGAGTAGAGGAACGCCTTGCGGTAGCTGCCGCCTACGCGGCACGCCTCCCAGCGCATCTCCGAGTTGGTGTCCGTGCCGTCCAGGGCGAGCCCGAACTCCCACTCGCCCATCCACTCGCACTCCGAGAACCGGTAGTCCTGCGCCTGGCCGGTCGAGTACGAGCCGAAGAAGGAGGCGCCCGGTGTGGCCGAGCGGAACTGCATGCGCTCGAAGGACAGGTTCGACCAGACGTCCTCGTTGCGGCAGAGGAAGGAGCCCGGGCCGCGGGCCGGGCGGAAGACGAGGGTGGTCATGCGTTTGCCCGCCCCGCTGAAGCGCAGGCCGTTGGCCGCGCGCAGCGGGGCTACGCCGTTGAGCAGCGCGTGCGGACGGGTGATGAGGAACTCGCCGGCCGGGATCTCGATCACCGTGCGCCCGACCCCGCGGGTGACCCGGGAGGCGGCGAGCGCGTAGGCGATCTCGAACGCCGTGGTGTCGTCGGTCCGCCCGTTGCCCACGGCGCCGAGGTCGGCCACGTTGATCACGAGCGGCAGCCGGGCGGCGGAGCGGCCCCGCCCGGGGGCCGCGGGGTCCGGGGGCACTTCGGGAACGCGTTCCGGTCCGACGGCCGCAGACGCGTTGTGCGCGGTCAGGGCCGTCGCGGTGAGCACCGACACCCCGCCACGCAGAAGTTGACGACGGCTGACACGAGACATCCCGGCTTCCCGTTCTGCCATAATTGCCTTCTTTCCAACCTTTTTCTTACCGAAGGAGGGGTATGACCGAGTTTGCCGAGACTCTCAGGTATCTGTCGGCGGCACAGAAGCCTGCGAAAGGGGTCTCGCTCTACACCCTGTTCATCAACCGCCCGGCCGGCCGGTTCCTGGCCGCGGTGGCCTACCGCGTGGGGGCGACGCCCAATCAGCTGACCGTCCTGAGCTCCCTGTTCACCTTCCCGGCCCTGGCGGCGGTGGCGCTGCTGCCGCCCGGGCCGGGGATGGCGGTCTGCGTCGGCACGACCTTGGCCGTGGGGTTCGCGCTGGACTCGGCGGACGGTCAGCTGGCGCGCGGTCAGCGCTCGGGCAGCCCGTCGGGCGAGTGGCTCGACCACGTCCTGGACTGCGTCAAGATCGTCGCCCTCCATCTGGTGGTGCTGGTGTCGCTCTACCGGTTCTTCACCCTGCCGAGCCCGCTGCTGCTGCTCGCGCCGATGGTCTTCCAGCTCGCCGCCGTGGTGATCTTCTTCGCCGGGATCCTGACGGAGAAGCTGAAGGGGCGGGCACCGGGTGCGGCTCCGGCCGGGTCGGCCCCTGCGCTGCGGTCCGTGCTCCTCCTGCCCGTCGACTACGGCGTGACCTGCGTCGCCTTCCTATTCCTGGGGAGCCAGCACGCCTTCCTCACGGTGTACTGCGCTCTGCTGCTGGCCCACGTTGTGTTCATGGGCGCCTTCCTCGTGAAGTGGTTCCGCGAGCTGCGCTGAGGGGATCTCCGGCGACTGGCGGGTGGAGAGCAGTTCCAGGGCGCCGCGCAGCAGGGTGCTGGAGGTGTGCATGGTGTAGGGGAAGTACACGACCTCGACGCCCACCTGCGCGAAGCGCCGTTCGAACTCCTCCCACTTGGGGGTGCCCCGCCAGTCGTCCCCCTTGAAGATGACGTGGAAGCCGATCCGCTTCCACGTCTTCAGCTTGTCGACCTCCGACTCCACGGCGACCTCGTCGACGTAGCGCACACTGCGGACGATCTCCAGGCGCTCGGCGAGCGGGACGACCGGCACCCGGCCCTTCAGCTGCGCGGTCAGGTCGTCGGAGGTGACGCCGGCCACCAGCCGGTCGCAGTGCCGGCGCGCCTCGCGCAGGATGTTGAGGTGCCCGATGTGGAACAGGTCGTAGACACCGGGCGCGAATCCGATGCGTGTCACTTGGGTTCACCCTCCACTTGCTTCTTGGCCGCCTTCGCCGGCGCGGTCTGCGCGGGCACGGTCTTCGCGGGCACCGTCACGGTCACGGCGTTCGACTTGGCCGAGGTGTTCGTCCCGTCCGTCACCTCGAGCGTGTACTGGTGGCTGCCGGCCGCCACCGCGTCGGTGTGGGTCATCTTCGGCAGCTTCCAGTAGGTGGACTCCTGCGTCTTCGTCGCCACGGCCTTGCCGTCGCGGTAGACGCGGTACGTCAGGGAGGCGTCGTCCCGGTCCCAGGTGGCGCGCCAGGTGAGGGTGACGCTGCCGGGGTCGGTGTCGGACACCGCCAGGACGGGCACCTCCGGCGCCCCGGTGTCCCGGCTCCCGAAGCGGGTCAGGCCCTGCTGCGGCACGTCGTTGACCCGGGTGAACTCACCTCCCGCCCACAGCACGCCCTTCGAGACCGCCAGGGCACGGGGGCCCACGTGCTCCCCGATCCCGTCGTTGGTGTCGGGGAACCAGTGCAGGATCCTGCGGTCCTCGAGGGACTGGACCAGCAGGTGCTGCCGGTCGCCGCGGTCGGGGAACCCGCCGGGCGTCTCGTTGCAGTTGTGCGCGTGCGACGCGCTGTAGAGGAGGTTCTTGTACGGCAGGATGGCCTGGGTCGCCCCGAAGCAGGTGTCCTTCCACACCATGCTGCCGTTGGTGAGACGGCCCGCGATCCGGCCGTCGAAGATGCCGGGGCCGTGGCCCTCCGCGCCCACGTAGAAGCGGTCCTTGTAGCGCGCGATCGTCTTCACCGACGACTGCGGCGGGAACCACCCCGGGTAGGCGAGCACCGTCTTGCCGCTGCCGGGGTTCAGCGTGACGAGCGAGCGGGCCGCCTGCCCGTTGACCGACTCGAAGTCGCCGCCGACGAACAGCCGGCCGTGCGAGGTGGCGGCCGACAGGGCCCGCACCGGCTGGTCGACCTCCGCCTGGAAGGGCAGCAGGGCGCCCTTGGCGGTGACGGCGGCGACCCGCTTCCGGAGCTGTCCGCCGATCCGGCTGAAGTCGCCTCCCAGGTAGACGGTGTCGCCCGTCATCTCGATGGCCCGGACGGTGGCGGACACCGACGGCCGGAAGTCCTTGCGCAGGGTGCAGCCGGTGATGTCCAGGGCGACGGCGTTGGCGACGCGGGTCGAGCCGACGTGGTCGAAGGAACCGCCCACGTAGAGCACCCGCCCGTCGGGGGAGGCCTTGAGGGCGCGCACGGTGTGGTGGTGACCGGTGAACGTGGGCGCGCAGGGCAGGAGCTTGCCGGTCTCGGCGTCGAAGGCGGCGAAGTTGCGGCGGGCGACCTGCCGTTCGCCGGGGGCGGCTCCCGGCGGGCGGACGGTGTCGAAGGATCCTCCGACGTAGACGACCCCGTTCGCGGCGGCCAGCGACCAGACGATCCCGTCCGTCTGCCAGGTGGACAGCGGGTCGGCGGAGAAGGCGGGTGTGCCGTCGGCGGCCGCGGCGAAGGGGGCGTCGAGCAGGACGGTGGTGCAGCAGACGAGCGCTGTGGCAGCGACCCTGGCGACCGGCTTCGTACGGCGTTTTCTCAAATGCAAGGGAAACCCCGGTTGGCAGTGGTGTGAGGGGGGTGACGCCGGCGGGGTGGGCCCGGAGGAGGGGGCCGGGGCCGGGCTCATGCGGCGCGGCGACGCAGCACTCCGCCCAGGTCGCTCACCCTGAGCGACGTCCGATACCGCCACAAAGTAGTACCAAATACACACGATCCCAAAGCAATTCCGACGGCGAGTCCTGACGGTGTGTCACCTGCCGCCCGGCGGACCGCCGCCAGGACCGTCACGACCGCGCAGGCGATGGCGAGCGCCCTCGTGTAGCCCTCGCCCACGGTCGTGAAGCCGAGGCGGCAGCGCACGAGCACGGCCGCCGTGAGGTTCTCCACGACGATGGCCGCGCCCCAGGACACCGCGGCGCCGAGCACCCCCCAGACGGGCACGGCCAGCACGCCGACGACGAGCTGCACCGTGAACGCCGCCGCGGTGACGGCCAGGTGCCAGGAGCTCCGGCCGGCCATGAGCAGCACGGTCTGGGCGTTGCCTACGGCGATGTTGACCATGGCGGCCGCGCACAGCAGCACCAGGGCGAGCGCGCCGTCGGTGAACTCCGGTCCGAAGACGGCCAGGACGGTCGCGGGGAAGCAGGCGACGACACCGAACAGCGGCCAGGAGAACAGCACGGTCCAGCAGGTCGACACCCGGTGCAGGTCGTGTGCCTCGGCGGTCCGGTCGACGGCGAGCAGACGGCTGAGTTCCGGCGCCACGGCGAGCCGCACGGCGAGCTGGACCAGGGTGCCGGCGGTGACGACGCGGCCGATGGCCGTGTAGACCCCCGCCTCGGCGGCGGTGGCCAGCGCGGAGAGCAGGATGACGCCGACCCAGACGGCGCTGATGTCGAAGACGGAGGAGATCGCTCGGGGCGCGGCGAAACCCCAGAAGGCCCGCCGGTCCACGGGCCCGTCCCCGGCCGGCTGCGGTGCCGGGCGGCCGGCGCGGCAGCGGCGCAGGGAGAACCAGGCGGCCGCGGAACCGGCCAGCGTGGGCAGCAGCCAGGCCGCGGCCAGGGAGAGCAGTCCGGGCGTGTACCAGGCCACGGGGACGGCGATCAGCACCCGCAGCACCGGCTTGCCGATCTGCTCCACGCCGACGAACGGCACCACCGTGCCGTACCCCCGGGTGGCGCCGAGCAGGATCATGCCCACGGTGGCGGCGGGCAGGAAGAGCCCGAAGAGCCGGACCAGGGCGACGGCGTCCGCGGGCGGCAGATGGGGCAGCAGGGCGGTGGCCACCGCCGGGGAGAGCACCAGCGGCACGGCGGCCGCGGTGGCGGCCACCGTGGCGGGCAGGACGGCCGTGCGCAGCAGCGCGTCCACCGAGCGGCCGCCGTCGACGGCCAGGTCGCGCGGCACGAAACGCACGAGCCCGGTGTCGGCACCGAGCTTGCAGGTGTTGCTGAGGATGGTGAACAGGGCGACGCCGGTGAAGATCGCTCCCGCCCCCTGCGCCCCTACGGCCCGGGTGATCAGACCGACGAGGAGGAACGAGAAGACGGCGTTCGCGACGGAACCCGCCATCCCCCACCAGCCGCCCCGCGCGGTCGCGGCCACCCCACTGGGGGCGGCCGCCCCGGCGCGGGGGCGGGCGGTCGTCTCCGGGGCGGTCATCGGCGGGAAGCGCTGAACGTGCCGTCCTGCTGAGGGAGTTCCATGGACGCGGTGTCGGCGTGCGTCTCGGGGCCGTACTTCGGGCGGCGGCGCAGGACCCGCAGGCGGCGGCCCGGGCGGCCGGTGTCGAGGACGGCGCCGAGGAGGCGCCCGCCGGAGCAGGCGATCAGCTCCTGCACCTGGCGGAGGTCGTCGCGCCGGGTGCGGTCGAGGTGGGCGACCACGAGGACGCCGTCGACCCGCTGGGCGGCGGCCAGCGCGTCGGCCTGCGTGAGCAGCGGACCCGCGACGACGACGGTCGACGTCTCGTGATCGGCGAGGACCGACCGGTGCCGCCGGCCGGTACCGCCGTTGGAGGAGAAGGCGAAGCGGCCGGCGACGTCGGTGTCGACGAGGACGCTCCCGGCGGGCAGGAACGCCTCTTCCAGGGTGGGGGCCTCGTACGGCATCAGCGGCAGCCGCGTGGCGAGGTCGCTGGTGTCGGGGGTGGTGTCCACCAGCAGTACGTCGCTGCCGTCCTCGGCGAGGGCGGCGCCCAGGTTGGCGGCGACCTCCTCGGCGTCGCCGGTGGTGCGGGGGGCGACCACGAGCACGCGGCCGGGGCCGCCCGTGCGGTCGAGCTGCCGCATCCGGAACGCCAGCGCCCGGTAGGCCTCGCTGCGCGGGCTGCCGGTGCGGCCGACCGTCAGCAGCGCCTCGTCCCCCCCGTCGTCGGAGGACAGGATGCCGAGCACCGGCGCGCGCAGGGCGGCCTGGACCTCCCCCACCGAGCGGACCCGGTTGTCCAGGGCGGAGCGCACCCAGGCCAGCACGAGGCCGAGGAGCAGTCCGCACACCACCCCGAGGGCGAGCAGGGTCCGCAGGCCGGGTCCCACCGGCAGGGTGGGGACCGAGGCCCGGCGGACGACGTCACCGCCGTCGGTGTCCCGGGACTTGATGTCCAGGACGCGCTTCTGGAGGTTGTAGAGCTGGTTCTGCGCGGCGGGCTTGGCCGACGCGCGCTCCAGCTGGTCCTGCGCCAGCCGCTTGTTCAGTACGGCGATCTGCTGCTCCAGGGCATGGGTGGCCCGGTGCGCCGTGGCCTCGTTGCGGCTCTTGCGGTCGGCGAGGTACGCCTCGGCGAAGGCGTTGGCGCCCTGCGCCGCGCGCTGGGGGACGCCGGAGGTGTACTCGAAGCGGAGCACCTGGGACTTCTGCGGGTTGGTGACCCGTACCCGGGCCCCGAACGTGGTGGTCTGCTCGGCGGGCCGGCCCAGGATGCGCACCGCGCGCTGGGCGACGGTCGCGCTGGCGGCGATCCGCTGCTCGGTGCTCATGCTGACCTGGTTGTCGGCGGAGACGCCGACCGTGCCGAAGGGGTCGGTGGTGGAGCGTACGAGGACTTCGCTGGTCGCCGTGTAGGTGTGGGCGCGCTGCACGGAGAGGGCGAGTCCGCCGACCGCTCCCAGGCAGATGCCCAGGGCGATCAGGGATCGGTGGCGCAGGATGCGGCGCAGTTGGTCGCGTAGCTGGTCCGGCTCGTCGTACCGGTCGTCGAATGGGGTGGGGCCGGTCACGGGTGCCCTCCTGTTCCGGGGATCGATGCGTGACGGATGGGTGTGGGCTGCGCGGCCGGTGAGGGGAACCGGGATGCCCGGGCGGTACGGGTGCTGATGAGCAGGGGGACGGCCATCAGGAGCGTCAGCGGGCCGGCGATGGCGAGCAGGCTGCCGCGCAGGAAGACCATCTGGTAGAAGGCGAAGGCCGGAACCAGGAGCGCCGCGAGGGTGCCCGGCCGGCCGCGCAACAGGTGGCGTACGTCGTCGGCGCGCCGTCCGACCGCGCCCAGCAGGCAGAACACGACGACCACCGAGAACGGGCCGGCCCACAGGTAGGTCTCGATCCACAGCGGCGCGGACAGGTTGAGGAACTCGTAGCCCGCGTACCGGGCCAGGGCGATGCCGGTGTCCTCGGGTTTCTCCGGCCACATGGAGCGCGGCACCATGAACAGCGGGGGTCCGAGCGCGTCCTGGGGGGAGAAACCGTTCTCCCGCGCGTAGTCGATCCCCGTCTGCACCTGCTGGAAGGCGTCGTAGTCGCCGTTGGTGGTGAACTGGTCGGTGAGGGAGACGACGGTGACGTCCTCCCGTTCGCTGTAGCGGAAGTAGTCGCTGTAGGGGAAGACGACCAGGAGCGCGGCGATGAGCGCGGCCGCCGTGGCCCGGAAGGCCCGCGGCCGGCCCAGCCGGGGCACGGTGAAGACCAGGGTCAGCAGGACCGTGCCGATCCAGAACCTGGGCTTGCTGATGGGGTTGTTGACGACCGCGTTGAGCGCCAGGAACACCGGCAGCAGCAGCCAGCGCAGGCCGCGCAGCCAGCGGTCGCCGCGCGCCACCCGCGGTACGTGCAGCAGGCCGAGCAGCGCCCAGAACGCGGGCACGGACAGCGACCAGCTGAGCAGCACCTGGAGGAAGGCGCCCTGGGTGTCGGCCGTCGCACCGGCCTCGGTGATGGCCTGACGGCTGGTGAAGTACGCGCTGAGGCGGCCCGGTTGGCTGGAGATCAGCAGGACCGCGAAGGCCAGGGCCAGCCCGCAGAGCGCCACCAGGCGCCACGGGGCGATCCGGCGCGAGAGCAGTCGTTCCAGGAAGCCGGGCGGGGCGGAGCCGGCGCGGGTCTGCCGGCGGCGGGCGGCGAGGGCCGTTCCGGCGCTGTAGGCGAGGAGTCCGAGTTCCACGACGGCGACGGCCTCGAAGGCGTTGGCCTCGCGGGTCCGGTAGGGCCACGGGTAGGTGTCGGAGGCGAGCATCGCCAGGGGCGCCAGGCCGAGCCAGATATAGGCGAAGACCCAGAAGCCGAAGGCGACGAGCCGCACCGTGGGCGCGGTGAGCACCCGGGCGAGTGCGCCACCGGTGTGCGCCACGACGACGCCCTGGAGCGCGAGCGCGACCGACAGCCGCACGCCGTCCGACTGGAGGATCAGCCCCGGCAGCAGGACGGTGAGCACCACGGCCCAGAGGGAGACCGCAGCCGCACTGCGGACGCGAGCGTCCTGCATCCCGACCTCTCTGCTGAGCGAGTTTTCAGGCTGAAACATCACCGAAAGATATATAGCGCTCTTACCGCTCAAATCGTCCAAGGCGCGCACAAATCATTCACTTCGGCGCAGCGCTCACCAAAGAGGACCATCGGGTGATGTTCTTTTTCAGCAGCGTGCCTTTTACCCCAAATCATGACAAGTCTGCATAGCTTGTCGCGCAGGTCTCCGCAGGGCCCGGCGCCGGACGGCGCCGCCGGCGGCGGAGGACCGGCTGACCGCAGATCACATCTCCGGAGCACTCAGGGAGTCGCGCTATGAGCAAGCAGGTCGACGTCGTCGTCGCCGGTGGCGGGGGATTCATCGGAGGGCATCTCGTGGGCGACCTCCTCGCCCAGGGGCTGACCGTCCGCTCCATCGACATCAAGCCCCGGCACGAGTGGTACCAGGTCCACCAGGACGCCGAGAACGTGGTCGCCGACCTGTCGCTCCTGGACCGTGCGCGCGCCGGCGTCCGGGACGCCGGGCAGGTGTACATGCTGGCCGCCGACATGGGCGGCATGGGCTTCATCGAGAACAACAAGGCCGCCTGCATGATGTCGGTGCTGACCAGCACCCACATGCTCCAGGCCGCCCACGAGGCCGACGTGGAGCGCTACTTCTACTCCTCCTCCGCCTGCGTGTACGCCGCCGGCAAGCAGACCGACCCGAACCTCACCGCGCTCAAGGAGGAGGACGCCTACCCCGCGCAGCCGGAGGACGGCTACGGCTGGGAGAAGCTGTTCTCCGAGCGCATGTGCCGCCACTACGCCGAGGACTACGGGTTCGTCACCCGCGTCGCCCGCTACCACAACGTGTACGGCCCGCACGGGACATGGACCGGCGGCCGGGAGAAGGCCCCGGCCGCGGTGTGCCGCAAGGTGGCCGAGGCGGTCGTCTCCGGCGACCACCGGATCGAGATCTGGGGCGACGGCCGGCAGAGCCGCTCCTTCATGTACATCGACGACTGCCTCCACGGCAGCCAGATGATCATGAACGGGAACAGCGGCGTCCCGGTCAACCTCGGCTCCTCGGAGCTGGTCACCATCAACCAGCTCGTCGACATCGTCGAGCAGATCGCGGGCGTCCGCTGCGAGCGCAGCCACCGGCTCGACGCCCCGCAGGGCGTGCGCGGCCGCAACTCGGACAACACCCTGATCCGCGAGATCCACGGCTGGGAACCGTCCGTCACCCTGCTCGACGGCCTGGAGCAGACCTACGCCTGGGTCTACGACCAGGTCAAGCGCTCCCAGCAGTGAGACCCGACCGAGTACGCCGCGCACCAGGACCTGGAGGGCCGATGAGGATCCTCGTCCACGACTACAGCGGCCACCCGTTCCAGGCGCAGCTGAGCCGGGAACTGGCGCGCCGCGGCCACGACGTCGTCCACTCGACGTGCACGGCCTACGTCTCCGGCAAGGGCAACCTCGCCGGAGACGCCCCGGGCCTGCGCTTCGCCACCATCGGGGACGGCACCGCGCTCCGGAAGGAGGCCTACTTCCACCGGCTCCGCCAGGAGAGCCTGCTGGGCCTGGAGCTGGCCCGGCAGGTACGGCGGGAGAAGCCCGACGTGGCGATGCTCTCCAACCTGCCCATCCCGGTGCTGGTGGTGGCGGCGGCCGTGCTGCGGCGGTTGCGCATCCCCTGGGTGCTGTGGCACCAGGACGTGACCGCCGTCGCGCTGGAGAGCTTCGCCGCGGCCGACGTGGCGAAGACGATGGGCGTGGCCGCCAAGGTCTTCGGGGCGGGCGAGAAGTGGTCGGCGCGCCGGGCGGCGGCCATCGTGGTGATCGCCGAGTCCTTCGTGCGCATCCACCGCAGGTGGGGCACCGCGGACAAGGTCACCGTCATCCCCAACTGGGCGCCGCTCGACGAGATCGTCCCGGTGGACCGGGCCAACGCCTGGTCGGCCGAGCAGGGTCTGGACGGGGTACGGACGGTGCTGTACTCCGGCACGCTGGGCCTGAAGCACCACCCGGTCCTGCTGGTGCAGCTGGCCGAGCGGCTGCGGGACCGGGGCACACCGGTCCGGCTCGTCGTCGTCAACGACGGCCCGGCGGTACCGGTGCTCCGGCAGGCCGCGGCCGCGCGCGGGGTGGACCTGACCCTGCTGCCCTTCCAGCCCTACGAGCGGCTGCCCGAGGTGCTGGGCGCCGGCGACCTCCTCGTCGTCCTCCTGGCGGCGGACGCCGGTGAGTTCTCCGTACCGTCCAAGACACTGTCGTACCTGTGCGCGGGGCGCCCGGTCCTCGGGCTGATGCCCGCCGGCAACCTGGCCGCGCACCTGCTCCGCCAGGCGGGGTCCGCGGTCTTCCCGCCGGAGGAGTCCGCCCTCGACGACGCCTGCGCCTGGGTCCAGGAGGTGCTGTCCGACCCGGCGCGCGCCGAGTCGCTGGGCAAGGAGAGCCGCGCCCTGGCCGAGCGGGAGTTCTCCCTGGAGGACTGCGCCTCCCGCTTCGAGGACATCCTCCGCACGGTCGGCCGCGCCCCGGCGCGCTGACGGCCCGGCGTGCCGCCGGCCACCGCGGGCCAGCCGTTGCGACGGCGGGCCCGCGGTGGCCGGCGCCGCGCTTCCCGGGGTGTCTCCTCGGCGCGGGGCCGTCCGTGCGGTGGGTGCTACCGGTGTGCTCCGGGGGCGGGGCGGTCCCGGTAGACGTCCTCGAGGCGGTCCGCGACCGCGCGGATCGAGAAGACCTCGTCGATCGCGCGCCGGCCGGCCGCGGCCAGCCGTGCGCGCAGGTCCTCGTCGGCGAGGAGCAGGCACACCGCGTCGGCCAGGGCCTCCGGGCTGCCGTCGGTGACCAGCGCCGCGTCCCGGCGCGCCAGTTCGGCGGCGATGCCGCTGCTGTCCGTGCACACCACCGGCGTGCCCTCGGCCAGCGCCTCCAGGACCGTCATCGGGAACGGCTCCCGCACGCTCGGCAGGACGTAGACGGCGGCCCTGCGGTAGGCCTCCAGCGCCGCGGAGTGCTCCAGCGCGCCGCCGTAGGTGACCACGTCGGTCAGCCCGCGGTCCGCGACGAGCCGCCGCACCGCCGGCAGGGAGCCCTCGTCCGCGCCGTAGAGCGTGAAGCGCGCCTCGGACATCTCCTTGTGGACCAGGGCGGCCATCTCGACGAAGGCCTCGGGGCGTTTGCGCGGGTGGAGGCGGGCCAGGAAGATCACCTCGTGGTCGTCGCGCCGCCGGGCGCCCGTGTCCGCACCGCCCGGGCGCAGCCCGTTGGGCAGGGACACCAGTGCGGGTCCGGCCGGGCCCAGCACCTCGGTCAGCGCCCGCCGCTCCCGCTCGGTGAGCACCAGGCAGCACCGCGCCCGGCGCAGCAGGGGCACGTACAGACGGTCGAAGACCCGCGCGACGGTTCCGGTGCGGGGCTCGACCATGCCGTGCGTCTGGGTGACGAAGGGGGTGCGCCGCAGCCGGGCGACGGCGAGCGCGGCGAGGGAGACGAGGTCGCGTCCCGCGTGCACGTGGACGGCGTCGGCGCGTCCCATGGCCCGCCACAGGTCCCGCAGCAGCAGGGGGTGCATGAGACCGAGGCAGCCCTGGCCGGGCACGAAGCGCCAGGCCGGACGGGAGACGAACCGGACGGCGCCGATGCGCCGTGCGGCGGGCGCCCTGCCCCGCCACAGCGACACCAGCGTCACGTCGTGGCCGCGGGCGGCGCACTCCTCGAGCTGGGCGACGGCCACGCTCGTCGGTCCGCCGAACGCGCCGTCGTCGCTGACGAGCGTGACCACGTGGACCAGTCTCATGCCGTGGCTCCCTTCGCCCCGGGGGTGGACACGGCGGACCCGCCGGGCGCGCCGGACCCGGACGGGTCCGTTCCGGGCGTCCCGCCCGCCGTCAGGACCGCGCCCGGTGCGAGGTCCCGGTGGGCGACGGCTCCGGCGCCGACCACGGCGCCGGGGCCGACGGTGACGCCCCGCAGCACGACCGCGCGGGCCGCGACCCAGCTGCCCGGCTCCAGCCGGATGGGGCCGTTGTCGAACTCGAACGTGGCGGAACGGCGGCGGTGGCTGCCCGTGCACAGCAGCGCGCCCTGCGAGACGCAGCAGTCGCTGCCGATGGTGACCGGTTCGAGGTTGAGGATCCAGGCGTCCTCGCCGATCCACACGTCGTCGCCGACGTCCAGCTTCCAGGGCCAGTGAACGCGCACTCCGCGCCGGATCAGCACCCGCTGTCCGACGCGGGCGCCGAACGCGCGCAGCAGGGCCGGCCGCCAGCGGGCCGGGAACCACCACTTGACGAACAGCAGGTGGAGGGCGGCGAACCAGGCGGCCTGGACCGGCAGCGGGCGCCCCTTGTCGTATCCGGCGCCGGTGAAGCCGCGCAGCGACCACGTCACCGTCGACCGGTGGCCGGTGGCTCCGGCCCCGTCCGGGGGCGGGGCCGGTGCGCGCTGTGCGGCGGTGGGGTGTGCGGCTGAGGTCTGTGCCATGGCGGTGTCCCTTCCCGAGGGCCAAGACGTCCCCGTCGCCGCGATCCTTCACGTCGCCCGGGGCTGATCCGCCGTGTTCACCGCGTGTTGGACGCAGACGTGCCCGGATGGCGGATGCGGTCCGGGAAGGGGACCGCATCCGTCCTCAGTAGGCGCCCTGCCCGTCCAGGACGACGCGCAGGGTGCGGGCCATGACGTTCATGTCGCCGGCCAGCGACCAGTTGTCGACGTAGCGCAGGTCGAGGGCGACCGTCTCGCGCCACGACAGGTCCGACCGCCCGCTCACCTGCCACAGGCCGGTCAGGCCCGGCTTGATGCTGAGCCGGCGCATCTCGACGCCGTTGTACTTGGCGACCTCCTCGGGCAGCGGGGGGCGTGGACCGACCAGGGACATGTGACCGAACAGGATGTTGAACAGCTGGGGCAGCTCGTCCAGCGAGTAGCGGCGCAGGACGCGTCCCACGCCGGTGACCCTCGGGTCCTGGCGCATCTTGAACATGTGCCCGTCGTTCTCGTTCTGCGCCTCCAGCCCGCTCTTCATCCGGTCGGCGCCGACCACCATCGTGCGGAACTTCCACATGGGGAACGGCTCCCCGTTGCGGCCGACCCGGGTCTGGCGGTACAGGATCGGACCGGGCGAACCGAGCCGGACGGCGAGGGCGAGCAGGAACAGCAGCGGCGAGAACAGGGCGATCAGCGCCAGCGCGCCCAACCGGTCCACGAGGGACTTCGCCACGGTGTGCGCACCGCGCTGCAGCGGTGGTGCGATGTGCAGCAGGGTCAGGCCGGCCGCCGTGGTCAGCCGCACCCGGCGGCGCGACACCTCGACGATGCCGGGCAGCACCATGAGCGAGCGGCCCTGGTCGTGCAGCGCCCAGGACAGCCGGCGCACCCGCTCACCGGACAGGTGCGGGCCGGGCGCCACGAACACCAGGTCGGCCGCGAGTTCGTCGGCCGCCCCGAGTACGGCCGTGGCGTCCTCCTCGGGCAGGTCGGGCGCCGTGCGGGGCAGCCGGACGCACTCCGGCACCCCGGAGCGGACGTCGCCGTCGCCCACCGGGCAGGCGCCCACGACCACGTACTCGTGGTCGGTGCGCTGGGCGAGCTGCTCGACCACGGCGTCGACGGTGGAGGCCTCGCCGACGACCAGCACGTGGCGCAGGGCACGGGCGTCCCGGCGGGCGGCCAGCAGATGACGGTGGATCAGCTTCTGGCTGACGCCCGTCAGGACCAGCGCGGGGATCAGCGCCGTGAACGCCTCGGCGGGAACGCTGTCCAGCCCGCAGACCACGCGGAGCGTCGCCAGGGCGCCGACCAGGACGAGCCAGTCCCGTATCACCGCCCTCAGGCCGCCTCCGTCACCCCAGTTCTGGTGGGTGTACCGCTTGCTCACCGCCCCGATGAGGGGCCACAGCAGGGCGGCGGCGGCCGCGTAGCGCAGCGGGTGGAGTTCGTGGACCTCCACGAACGCCGCCGCGACCGGCAGGGCCGCGGCGAGGAGATCGACACCCACCGCGACGGGGGCGTACCAACGGGCCCTCGTCTCCTCGCGGTGGATGGGGTGGCGCGCCACGGGGACCGGCGCCTGTCGGGACATCGCGTTTCTTAACCGCCGCATGGTCTCCTTCAAACCCCCAATCACGGATCGCGGGCGCGGCTGTTGGAGCTTCGACGCAGACAGCCACACCCCCAGCAACATGATCCTTATATCATCAGATAGATAGGAATATCCCCTTTGACGCCTCGCGTTCTGTCGTGCCGTGGGGCACGGTGGAGTGACGCGGTGACGCGTGACCTGCGCGACACGAGCACGGCCGCGGAGAGGAGTCCCGTATGTCGAACCACACCTACCGGGTCACGGAGATCGTCGGCACCTCGCCGGACGGCGTCGACCAGGCGATCCGCAACGGCATCACCCGCGCCTCGCAGACCCTGCGCAACCTGGACTGGTTCGAGGTGACCCAGGTGCGCGGCCAGATCGAGGACGGCGGGATCGCCCACTGGCAGGTGGGCCTGAAGGTCGGTTTCCGCCTGGAGGAGTCGGAGTGAAGCCGGGGGTGACGGGCCTCGGGCGGTCCCCTCGGCGCCGCACGACGCTCAGGTGCGGCCCTCCCGCTCCTGAGCCACCCGCAGGGTGACCGAGGGCGGCGTCCAGCGCGCCCGGACCACCCGGAAACCGGCCTGTTCGGCGTCGTCGCAGACCAGGTCGTCGTCGTCCACGAGGACCCGCACCTCCCGGTCGCGGGCCAGCCGGCGCAGTGTCTCCAGTTTGGTGCGGCGGGCCGGCCGGCGGTCGTCGTCGCGCCGCATGTACACCCGCCCGGCGGGCAGCCCGTGCCGCTCCAGCCACTCCAGCGTGTCCCGCCGGCAGCGCTCGGGGCGCCCGGTCAGGTAGACGACCTCGCATTCCCCCGCGCTCTCCACAGCCATCGCCACGCCCTCGGGGATCGGCGGGTCCTGCGGCGCGGCCGCGAAGAAGGCGTCCCACTGCCGTGGCCTGCGTTCCAGGAAGCGCTGTCGATGGGTGGTGTCGGCGAGGGTGTTGTCCAGGTCGAACACGGCGATCGGCCGCCTGCGGGTGTCGGTCACACCCCCACCCTAGGGATCTCCCGCCGCGGGCGACGCCCGACCGACCGGCGACGCCCGACCGACCCGACCGGCAACCGGCGCGGCCCGCTCCCCCTCCCTCCGGGAGACCGGCCAGGGGCCCGGCCGGGAATCCCGCGGGCCGCGCGCTGTTGAACCCTTCATGACCTCCGCGCTCGCCTCGGCCCGTTTCTCCGTCCTCGACCGCTCCCGCGTCCGTGAGGGGCACACCGGCGCCGAGGCGTTGCGGGACACCGTGCGGCTGGCGCGGGAGGCGGAACGGCTGGGCTACCACCGTTTCTGGGTGGCGGAGCACCACGGCGTGCCCGGGGTCGCCGGATCCGCGCCGACGGTCCTGGCCGCCGCGGTGGCCGGCGCGACGCGCGCCATCAGGATCGGCACCGGCGGAGTGATGCTGCCCAACCACCGGCCGCTGGTCGTGGCCGAGCAGTTCGGCGTCCTGGAGTCCCTGTTCCCGGGGCGGATCGACATGGGTTTGGGCCGCTCGGTGGGCTTCACCGACGGCGTGCGCAGGGCCCTGGGGCGCGACAAGGACGACGCGGACGACTTCGCCGGGCAACTTCAGGAGCTGCTGGGCTGGTTCCGGGGCACGTCCCCGACCGGCGTGCACGCCCGGCCCGCCGAGGGCCTGACGGTGCCGCCGTTCGTGCTGGCCATGGGTGAGGGCGCCCGGATCGCGGCGGAGGCGGGCCTGCCGATGGTCATCGGGGACCTCCGCGACCGCGACAGGATGCGGCGCGGCATCGACCGCTACCGCGCCCGTTTCCGGCCCTCCCCCTGGGCGGCGGAACCGTACGTCGTCGTCTCGGGCACGATCGCGGTGGCCGGCACCCCCGGGGAGGCCCGCCGGCTGCTGCTCCCCGAGGCCTGGTCGATGGCGTACGCACGCACCCACGGCACCTTTCCGCCGCTGGCGCCCGCCGAGGAGGTCGAGGCCCGCGCCATGACCGCGAAGCAGCGCGGTCTCTTCGAAGCGGGTCTGGCCGGCCACATCGCGGGCACCGAGGAGGAGGTGGCCCACGCGCTGGAAACCCTCCTGGCGGAGACCGGCGCGCAGGAGGTCCTCGTCACCACCAGCACCCACGACCGCGGGGCCCTGCTGGACTCCTACCGGCGCCTGGCCGGGATCGTGCGCCCGGGGAATGCCGTGGCGGACACGGGCGAGCACCCGGGGAATGCCGTGGCGGACACGGGCGAGCACCCGGGAAAGACCGCGTCGGACGCAGGCGAGCACCCGGGAAAGACCGCCACCGACACGAGCGGGCTCCCGAGGAGGACCGCCACCGACACAGGCGGGCTCCCAGGAGGAGCCGTGGCGGACACAGGCGAGCACCCGGGAAGGACCGCCACCGACACGAGCGGGCTCCCGAGGAGGACCGCCACCGACACAGGCGGGCTCCCGGGAGGGGCCGTGGCGGACACGGGCGAGCGCCCGGGGAGGGCCGTCGCCGACACGGCGGCGCCCCTCGCCTGACCGCGCCGCGACGGCCGCCACGCGGTGCGCCGACGGCCACCACACGGGGCGAGCCGACGGCCCCTGTCAGCGCGCCGGCGGCCCCTGTCACGCAGTGCGGTGGAGGGCGCCGGACCGTGCCGCTCGGTGCCCGGCGTGTGAGGTGGCCGTGGTGCGCGGCCCCAGCACCTGCGCCTCGGCGGCGGCCGCGAGCCCCTTGCGGTCCGGGTGGGCCTCCGGCCCGATCGACGGCAGCACCTCCACCTCGGCCACCAGTGCCCGCGCCGTCGCCACCCGCCAGAGCGAGGCGAGCAGGGAGTCGTCGCCGACGAAGGCGGGCGCCGTGCTGGCCCCGCCCCCGTCCGCCCGGTACCGGATGCGCACCGGTTGGACGGGGACCCGAGCGTCCAGCGCCGCCTGGAACACGGCCCGCCGGAAGTGCCCCTGGGCCCGGCCGCACCAGGTGCTGCCCTCGGGGAACACCGCGACGGCCCGTCCGGCGCGGAGCGTCCCGGCGATCCGGTCGACCGTGCCGGGCAGGGCGCGCAACCGGTCGCGGTCGATGAACAGGACACCGGCCCGGTCGGCGATCGCCCCCGCCACCGGCCACCGCCGGATCTCGGTCTTGGCGAGCATCCGGGCCGGGCGGACGGCGGCCAGCAGGGGGATGTCCAGCCAGGAGATGTGGTTGGCCACCAGCAGCAGCCCGCCGTCGGGCGCGGCGGCGCCGGTCGTACGGACCCGGACGCCCGCCGCCCGCACGACCGCCCGGCTCCACCGCCGTACCGCACCGGCCGGGACGCTCCCCCACAGTCGGGGGAACGCCCGGCCGAGCGCCGACAGCAGGATGCCGGTGAGGACGAGCAGCACCACCGCCACGAGCCGCGGCACGGCCCGCGGGACGGCGGCGGGGGACCCCGTCGTCTCCACGCACGCCCGCGGGGTGCAGGGCGCACCGGGCAGCCAGCCGCTCATCAGGCCGGGACGAGGGAGAGGAAGTGCCGCAGGTAGCGGGGGTTGACCCGGCGCATCGACAGCAGCACGTACAGGTCGGCGACCCCGAAGTCGGGGTCGTGGGCGGGCTCGGCGCACACCCAGGCGCCGAGGCGGAGGTAGCCGCGCAGGAGGGCGGGCAGTTCGGTGCGGGCGGGCGGTGCGGCGTCCGCCGGCGGCGTCCACGGCAGCAGCGGCCGTACGCGGAACTCCTCCGGCGCCAGGTGCTTGTCGCGCACCCGGTCCCAGGTGCCGGCCGCGAGGGTGCCGCCGTCGGCGAGCGGGACGGAGCAGCAGCCGGCCAGCCACTCGTGGCCGCGGTCCACCATGTAGCGGGCGATGCCGGCCCAGATCAGCCCGATGACCGCGCCGTCGCGGTGGTCGGGGTGCACGCAGGAGCGGCCGACCTCGACGAGCCCCGGCCGGATGCCGTCCAGTGCGCTCAGGTCGAACTCGCCCTCGGAGTACAGGCGTCCGGCGACCGCGGCACGCTCGGGCGGCAGCAGCCGGTAGGTGCCGACGACCTGTCCGGTGCCGGTGTCGCGCACCAGCAGGTGGTCGCAGTAGGCGTCGAAGGGGTCCACGTCGAGGCCGGGCTGCGCGGAGGTGAGCAGGGCGCCCATCTCGCCGGCGAAGACGTCGTGCCGCAGCCGCTGCGCGGCCCGTACGTCGGCTTCGTCGCGGGCCAGGGTGACGGTGTAGCGGGCCGGCGCGGTGCTCTGCGGGGGACGGTCGAGGGTGGAAATCCCGGTCATGGCACTCTCCTGGTCACGGGCCGGAAATGGGGACGGCACCCGGTGGGCCGGGGGGATCCGGCCCACCGCCCCTGTTCTTCCGATGCCGATTGGCGTGTACGTGACCTGTGTCAGGAGAGTGGATGTGCGGATGCTGAACGGCACGGACGCGTTCCGGGCGTCCATGTTCCGGTGCCCGGACCGTCAGCCGGAACCCGCGGCGCCGTTCACCCGGACGCCAGACGGGGCCGGGGATGAGCACCACTCCCGGCCCCGCCCGTCCACCGTCCTGTCCGGCGAACGTCTTCCGCGCCCGTGCCGACGCCCTGCCGGCGCGCTCTACCGCGTCGCTGCCGGCGCTCTACCGCGTCGCTGTCAGCGCTTGGCCTTGCGGGTGGCCCGCAGCCATTCCTTGTTCATGCCGGTGATGGAGACCAGCGGGATGCCCTTGGGGCAGGCGGTCGCGCACTCACCGGCGAGCGTGCAGCCGCCGAAGCCCTCGGCGTCCATCTGCGCCACCATGTCCAGCACCCGGGTCTCCCGCTCGGGCGCGCCCTGCGGCAGGACGTTCAGGTGGTTCACCTTGGCGGAGGTGAAGAGCATCGCCGCGCCGTTCGGGCAGGCGGCCACGCATGCCCCGCACCCGATGCACTCCGCGTGCTCGAAGGCGAGGTCGGCGTCCGGCTTGGGCACCGGCGTGGCGTGCGCCTCGGGGGCGGCACCCGTCGGCGCGGTGATGTAGCCGCCCGCCTGGATGATCCGGTCGAAGGCCGACCGGTCCACGACCAGGTCCTTGACCACCGGGAACGCCGACGCCCGCCACGGCTCGACGTCGATCGTGTCGCCGTCCCGGAAGGAGCGCATGTGCAGCTGGCAGGTGGTGGTGCGCTCGGGGCCGTGGGCGTCGCCGTTGATGACGAGGGAGCAGGCGCCGCAGATGCCCTCGCGGCAGTCGTGGTCGAAGGCGACCGGATCCTCACCGCGCAGGATGAGTTCCTCGTTGAGGGTGTCGAGCATCTCCAGGAAGGACATGTCGGGCGAGATGCCGTCCACCTCGTACGTGGACATGGCGCCGTCGGCGTCGGCGTTCTTCTGCCGCCAGACGCGCAGGGTGAGCTTCATGCGTAGCTCCGCTGAGTGGGGTGGACGTACTCGAAGACCAGGTCTTCCTTGTGCAGGACGGGCGCCTCGCCGGTGCCGGTGAACTCCCAGGCGGCCGCGTAGGCGAACTCGTCGTCCTTGCGGGCGGCCTCGCCGTCCGCGGTCTGCGACTCCTCACGGAAGTGGCCGCCGCAGGACTCGGCGCGGTGCAGGGCGTCGAGGCACATCAGCTCGGCGAGCTCCAGGTAGTCGACGACGCGGTTGGCCTTCTCCAGGGACTGGTTGAACTCCTCGCCGGTACCGGGGACCTTGATGCGCCGCCAGAACTCCTCGCGGATCTGCGGGATGCGCTCCAGTGCCTTGCGCAGTCCGGCGTCCGTGCGGGCCATGCCGCAGAACTCCCACATCAGCTCGCCCACCTCGCGGTGGAAGGAGTCGGGCGTGCGGTCGCCGTCCACGGACAGCAGCAGGTTGAGGCGGTCCTGGGTCTCGGCCAGCACCTCCTGCACGGCCGGGTGCCCGTCGGTGACCTCACCCTGGTGCGGGTTGCGGGCGAGGTAGTCGTTGATGGTCGCCGGCAGCACGAAGTACCCGTCGGCCAGGCCCTGCATCAGCGCGGACGCGCCGAGCCGGTTGGCGCCGTGGTCGGAGAAGTTCGCCTCGCCGATCGCGAACAGGCCGGGCACGGTGGTCTGGAGGTCGTAGTCGACCCACAGGCCGCCCATCGTGTAGTGCACGGCCGGGTAGATGCGCATCGGCACCCGGTACGGATCCTCGTCGGTGATCCGGTGGTACATGTCGAAGAGGTTGCCGTACTTGGCCTCCACGGCCTTGCGGCCCATGCGCTGGATCGCGTCGGCGAAGTCCAGGTAGACGCCCTGGCCGCCGGGGCCGACGCCGCGGCCCTCGTCGCAGACGTTCTTCGCGGCGCGGGAGGCGATGTCGCGCGGGACCAGGTTGCCGAAGGACGGGTAGATGCGCTCCAGGTAGTAGTCGCGCTCGTCCTCGGGGATCTTGTTCGCGGGCCGGTCGTCGCCCTTGGCCTTCGGCACCCAGATACGGCCGTCGTTGCGCAGCGACTCGCTCATCAGGGTGAGCTTGGACTGGTGGTCGCCGGTGCGCGGGATGCAGGTGGGGTGGATCTGGGTGAAGCAGGGGTTGGCGAAGTGGGCGCCGCGCCGGTGCGCCCGCCACACGGCGGTGGCGTTGGAGTTCATGGCGTTCGTCGACAGGTAGAAGACGTTGCCGTAGCCGCCGCTGGCGAGGACGACCGCGTCCGCGTAGTACGTGTCGATCTTCCCGGTGATCAGGTCGCGCGCCACGATGCCGCGGGCCCGTCCGTCGATCACGATCAGGTCGAGCATCTCGGTGCGCGGGTGCAGCTCGATGTTCCCGGCCGCAACCTGCCGGGACAGCGCCTGGTAGGCGCCGAGCAGCAGCTGCTGGCCCGTCTGGCCGCGGGCGTAGAACGTGCGGGACACCTGGACTCCGCCGAAGGAGCGGGTGTCCAGCAGGCCGCCGTACTCGCGGGCGAAGGGCACGCCCTGCGCCACGCACTGGTCGATGATCTCGACGGAGATCTGCGCGAGGCGGTGCACGTTGGACTCGCGCGCCCGGAAGTCGCCGCCCTTGACGGTGTCGTAGAACAGCCGGTGGACGGAGTCGCCGTCGTTGCGGTAGTTCTTCGCGGCGTTGATGCCGCCCTGCGCGGCGATGGAGTGGGCGCGCCGCGGGGAGTCCTGGTAGCAGAACTGGACCACGTGGTAGCCCTGTTCGGCGAGGGTGGCCCCGGCGGAGCCGCCGGCCAGGCCGGTGCCGACGACGATGACGGTGTGCTTGCGCCGGTTGGCGGGGTTGACCAGCTTGGCCTCGAAGCGGCGCTTGTCCCAGCGTTCGCCGATCGGCCCGGAGGGGGCCTTGGTGTCGGCGACGGGCTCGCCGGTCAGGTAGTCGGTGTACGAGGTCATGTCAGCTCACCACTCCGGTCATGACAGCCACGGGGACGGCGATGAAACCGGCCGTGAGCACCAGCGCGAGGACGTCGGCGACGGTCTTGAGGGCACGGTCGCGGGTGCGGCTGCCGGCGCCGAGGGTCTGGGCTGCGCTCCAGAAGCCGTGCCGGACGTGCAGGCCGAGGGCGAGCATCGCGACGATGTAGATCACGTTGCCGTACCAGGTGGAGAAGGTGTCCACGACGTTCTGGTACGGACGGCCCTCCTGGAAGCCGCCGGAGTGCACGGTCCCGGTCGTGAGGTCCAGGAGGTGCCAGACGATGAACAGGGCGAGGATGATCCCGCCCCAGCGCATGGTGCGGGTGGCGTAGCTCGCCCGCGGCTTCTTGTGGACGTACTTGGTCGGGCGCGCCTTGATGTCGCGGCGGCTGAGCTGGTACGCGGAGACGGCGTGGGCGACCACCGCGACGACCAGCACCACGCGGACCAGCCACAGGGTCCACTCGTAGTGCAT
Organism: Streptomyces sp. NPDC088812; assembly: GCF_044750285.1. Lineage (NCBI taxonomy): Bacteria > Bacillati > Actinomycetota > Actinomycetes > Kitasatosporales > Streptomycetaceae > Streptomyces > Streptomyces sp. NPDC088812. The sequence continues at coordinate 191,273 of NZ_JBIVJP010000017.1, forward strand.
GAACGGTTCGCCGACCGTGCGCAGCCAGTGCGCGTAGTGGTTGAACTCGCCCGCTCCGAAGAAGATCTTCAGGTTGCCGATCATGTGGACGACCAGGTACAGCAGCATGATCAGACCGCTGACGGCCATCACCGTCTTCTTGCCGACGGAGGAGTCCCACACGGTGCGTGCCATGGACGGCCGTCGGTCCGTCCGCGTTGCCAGAGCCATGACCGAGACGCTAGGGCCGAACGACCCCATCGGTCCAAGACATGGTCCACCTCGTTTCCATAGCCGATGCCTATCGAAGCCGTATGCTGGCGGGATGCAGTTCCAGCAGCTCCAGTACTTCGTGGCGGTGGCCGAGACCCGGCACTTCACCCGCGCCGCCGACCTCGTGCACGTCGCGCAGCCCTCGCTGTCGCAGCAGATCAAGGCGCTGGAGCGGGAGTTGGGAGCCGATCTGTTCCTGCGGGCGCGCGGCAACATCACCCTCACCGACGCGGGCGAGGCGCTGCTGCCGCTGGCCCGGCGGATCCTGGCGGACGCGGAGACGGCCCGGTACGAGGTGCAGGAGCTGGTGCAGCTGCGCGGCGGCCGCGTACGGCTCGGCGCGACCCCGAGTCTGTGCACGGGCCTGCTGCCGGACGTGCTGCGCGCCTTCCACGACCGCTACCCGGGCATCCGTCTGCTGATCGAGGAGGGCGGCTCGCACGACCTGGTCCGCGGGCTGGCCCGCGGCGCCCTGGATCTCGCCCTGGTCGTCCTGCCCCTGCCGACGCCCTCCCCCGCCCTGACGACGGTGGAGCTGCTGCGCGAGGACCTCGTGGTGGTCTCCTCCCCGGAGGCACCGCGGCCGGGCGACGGCCGGCGCACGGTCCGCGTGGCCGACCTGGAGGGCGAACGCCTGGTGATGTTCCGCCACGGCTACGACCTGCGGGAGCTGACCGTCGCCGCCTGCCGCGCGGAGGGCTTCGAGCCGGACTTCGCGGTGGAGGGCGGGGAGATGGACGCGGTGCTGGGCTTCGTGCGGGCGGGGCTGGGCGTGGCGGTCGTCCCGCGCATGGTGGCGGCCCGGTCGGGGCGCGGACTGCGCGTGACCCCGCTGGCCCGTCCCGGGCTGAACCGGACGATCGCGCTGGCCCACCGCAGCGATGTGGCCCCGCCGCGGGCGGCCCGGGAACTCCAGCGGATGCTGCTGGAGCGGTGAGCCGCCGGGCACCGCCGCGGGGCGGAGACGCCGCCGTCCGGTCGGGCACCGGTGCGCGGGCGCGCCGCCGGCCGGGGCGCTGCGGCCGGGCCGGCACGCGGATGCGCCGCCCGCCGCGACGCCACTGCCGGACCAGCACGCGGATGTGCCGCCCGCCGCGGCGCTACGGCCGACACGATGCGCGGACGCGCCGCCCGCCGCGGCGCTACGGCCGGCACGATGCGCGGACGCGCCACCCGCCGCGGCGGTGCGGCTGGCACGGAGCACGGACGCGCCGCCCGCCGCGGTGCGCGGCCTGGGCCACCCGCCGAGCCGCTGCGGCCGGGCGAGCGGGCGTCGGGCCGCCTTGCCGAGGGGAACCCCGGGGGTCCTGCGGGCCCCGGCGCCCCGGCATCACCCCGTGGCGTCCACCAGGGCCAGGTCGTGCAGCCGCTCGGGCGGGCCCGGGCGGGCGTAGTACCAGCCCTGGGCGGTGTCGCAGCCCAGTATCCGCAGCTGTTCGGCCTGGGCTCCGGTCTCCACGCCCTCGACGGTCACCGCGAGGTCCAGGCTGTGCGCCAGGGAGACGATCCCCTCGACGATCTTGAGGTCGACGGGGTCGGCCGGGAACTGCTGCATGCTCTGGGTGAAGGACCGGTCCAGTTTGAGCACGCTCACCGGCAGCCGGCGCAGGTTGGCGAGGTTGGAGTAGCCGGTGCCGAAGTCGTCCAGGGCGATGTCGACGCCCATCTCGGCGAGCCGGCGCAGCGGCTTGAGCAGATCGTCGTCGGCGCCGATCAGGGCGGACTCGGTGACCTCCAGGCACAGGGCCTCGGGCTCGACGCCCGCGCGCTCCAGGATGTCGACGGTGTCCTGCACCAGTCCGGGGTGGGTGAGCTGGCACGGGGAGAGGTTGACGTTGATGCGCAGGGAGCTGGTGTCCCCGTTGCGTTCGCGCCACGCGCGGGCCTGGCGCACCGACTGCTCCAGGACCCAGCGGCCCAGCGGCACGATCAGCCCGGTGTGCTCGGCGAGCGGGATGAACCGGTCGGGGCCGAGCACGCCGTGCTGCGGGTGCAGCCAGCGCACCAGGGCCTCCGCGCCGCGCACGCTGCTGTCCCCGAGGTGGACCAGGGGCTGGTACTCGATGAAGAACTCGCCCCGCTCCAGGGCGACCGGGAGGGAGGTGGTCAGACCGTGCCGGGTGATCGCGCGGGCGTCGGCCTCGGGGTCGGCGAGCTCGAAGCGGTTGCCCCCCGCCGACTTGGCCCGGTACATGGTGATGTCGGCGCTGCGCAGCACCTCGGCGGGGCTGCGCTCCCCCGCCGGGCCCTCCACGATGCCGATGCTGCCGCGCACGGTCAGTTCCCGGCCGTCGATGCGCACGGGCGCCACCAGGACGTGCATGATGCGCGCGGCGAGCTCGTCGACCTCACGGCGGGTGTCGGGGCCGGTGGTCAGCGCCACGAACTCGTCGCCGCCGAGCCGGGCGACCATCTCGCCCGGCGCGGTCGCGCAGGACTGGAGCCGGTCGGCGACCTCGACGAGCAGCCGGTCGCCGGCCGCGTGGCCGAGGCTGTCGTTGATGGTCTTGAAACCGTCCAGGTCCAGGTAGCACAGGCCGAAGCGCTGGCCCTCCCCGGCGGCCAGCGCCTTCTCCAGGCGTTCGAAGAACAGGGTGCGGTTGGGCAGGCCGGTGAGCGCGTCGTGGGTGGCCTCGTAGCGCAGCCGCAGGTTGAGCAGGCGGCGCTCGGTGGTGTCCTCCATGAGCGCCAGCTGGTACTGGGGGTCGCCGTCCGCGTCGCGCAGCAGGGAGACCGTCAGGTTGGTCCACAGGACCGTTCCGTCGGGGCGGTAGAACGCCTTCTCCACGTGGTAGTGCTCGCGTTCGCCGCGCACCAGTTCCTCGTAGAGCCGCCAGACCTGGGGCGCGTCCTCGGCGTGCGTCCACGCGCGGACGTTGCGGCCGCGCAGCGACTGCTCGCCGCCGCCGAACATGCGCAGCATCGCCCCGTTGACCTGGAGGACGTTGCCGTCCAGGTCGGCGATGCCGATCCCTATGGCGGCGCCCTCGAAGACGGCGCGGAAGCGGGCCTCGCTGGCGTGCAGCGCCTGCGCCACCACGCCCTGCGCCTGGAGCGCCGCCCGGGCGATGGCCTCCTGCTCGGCCAGGGTGCGCTCCCGCAGTGCCTGCGCGAACCCGGCGGCCATGGCGTGCTGGAGCCGGGAGCAGCGCGTGCGCAGGTCCTCCTGGGGGCCGTCCCCGCCGCAGTACAGCACCAGGTAGGCGTCCACGCAGTCCAGACTGTGGGCGAGTGCCTCCGGGTCGGTGCAGTGCGCGTCGACCAGCGCGGCGCCGATCGCCTTCGCGGTCTCTGCCTCGAACGTCCTGGCGCGCAGTGCCTCGCTCAACCGCCGGGCCAGTGGCAGCAGTTGCTCCTCGAACTCCGGCCGGGTCAGCGACGTCGAGGTCACCGGGTACACGGCCCGGCTCCAGATCGTCGCGAACCGCCGCAATCTGTCCTCCGGCCCGTCCGGCTCGGCGATCACGAAGTACGCCCCACGCCCGCGAATCCGGAGAAGGCGTACGGATCCTCGTCCTCCGGCGCTGTCTCCGGCCGCCAGCGCGGCATCGGCACCAGTCCCGGTTCCACCATCTCGTACCCCTCGAAGAACCGCGCGATGTCGTCGCGCGAGCGCATGATCAGCGGGTTGCGAATGTCCTGGTACACGTCCACCGCGCCGCCGGCCCGCTCGGGCGGCAGCGGTATGCCCTCGTACGAGGCGTGCGTGAGGACGAGCAGGCTGCCGGGCGCGAGCGCGTCGGTCAGCTCGGCCACCGCCGCGTACGGGTCGTCCTCGTCCTCCACGAAGTGCAGTATGGCAACGAGCAGCAGGGCCACCGGCCGGTTCAGGTCGAGCAGGTGCTCCACCTGGGGGCTGGTCAGGATCTCCCGCGGCTTGCGCAGGTCGGCGGCGACGACGTCCGCGTCCTCGTTGCCCGCCAGCACCGCCTGGCTGTGCGCGACGGCGACCGGGTCGTGGTCGACGTAGACGATCCGGGCACCGGGGCTGGCCTCCTGGGCCACCTCGTGGGCGTTGCCGAAGGTGGGGATGCCCGACCCGATGTCGAGGAACTGGGTGATGCCCTCGCCCGCCGCGTACCGCACCGCGCGGCGCATGAACGCCCGGTTCGCCTGCATGATCTTGGGGAGTCCCGGCAGGAACTCCATGGCCCTGCGGGCCGCTTCCCGGTCGACCTCGAAGTTGTGCGAACCGCCCAGGTAGTAGTCGTAGATCCGCGAGACACTGGGCACGGAGACGTCGATGCTCCGTGGAGCCCAGGCGGGTCGCTCCATCTGTCTCTCCAAGGCGTAGGCGATCCGGTGTTCGACCAGAGGCTACTGATCGCCCGCCAAACGGGCGAGCAGAAACGGAAATTGACCGTCCGTTCCCGGTCACTGCCTGCGGCACGTGCCGCGTCGCCCTCCCCGCAGGGACCCACGCAAAGTACCCGACCGGGGACGGCGCCGACAGCACAGCGGTCCGCCCCCTCCGTGCGGCGCGGAGGGGGCGGACCGGGGGTCGGACGGGCCGTGACAGGGTGCGGGGACCGGCCCTGGGGAGGCGGTCCCTACTGCTCCGGCGCGCCGACCAGCTCACCGTCGGGGGCCACGGCGTACCACGTGCCGCCGACCCCCTGGCCGTTGATGTCCCCGGGAGCCTTGTCACCGGAGAAGGTGTAGATCGGTGAGCAGTTGACCGTCATCTGCTTGATGCCGTCGGGCCGGGTGAAGCTCATCAGGCCCTTCTTCTGGACGCCTTCGGTGTCGTCGGTGGCGACCGGGGCGACGGCCGGCCACTTCTCCAGGCAGGTGCCCAGGCACTCGGTCACCGGTTCGGGCCACGCCTGGTCCTTCACGAAGCGGTAGACCGTCATGCCGTTCTTGTCGACGACGATCTCGCCGAGGTTGGGGTCCTCGCGGACGGACAGCCCGGGCAGGTCGGACACCTTGGCCTTCTTGCCGTCGGGGGCCAGGGCGAACCACTTGCCGCCCACGCCCTGGCCGTTGGTGTCCCCGGCGTTGGTGTCCTTGGCGTAGCGGTAGACCGGCCAGCCGTCGACGGTCAGCTGCTTGGTGCCGTCGGACCGGGTGACCTCCCCGAGCAGCGACTTGTCGATGCCGTCGCCCGCCGTGGCGTCGTCGGCGGGCACGGGCGGCCAGGTCGTCGCGCAGTCGCCGTCGCAGTTGGACTTGGGCGGTTCCGCGGTGTCCGCATCGAAGCGGTACAGGGTTATACCGTCGGCGTCGATGAGTACCTTGCCGAGCTCCGCGTTGGCGGAGACGGACAGCTCACCCGCGGTGCCCGTACCGGCGGCCGCTCCGGCGGCGCCCGCGGACGCCGAGGCGCTGGGGCTCGTGCCGGCGCCGACCCCGCCGTAGCCGCTGCCCACGCCCGCGATGACGCCGGCCTGAGCGGTGGCCCCCACGTTCTGGCTCGCGTTCGACGATCCGCTTTCCTGACCGCACGCCGTCGTCAGCGCCAGAACGGACACGGCGCCCGCCGCGAGTGCGGCGCTCCGCCAGGAGGTCTTCATCGTCAACAACTCCCCGATCATCACAAGGGTGTTGCAGCGCCCTGCTGCGCCGCCGCACGGCCATGGGTACGCATATCGGTGGTCGTTGTGTTCAACCGTGGCGCGAAATTCTTTCCGCCGTCCGTGACCGGGCCCGCTCACCGCCGACGCACTCGCACACGCGTACGGCGGGCCGGACACACGAGCGCGCTCCGGCCGGACCACCGGGGAGCGGGCGTCACCCGTTCGGGGCAATCATGTCCGCGCGCGGGCGTGCACGCGGGCGACCGGCCCCATGATCTCCGTCGTGCATGGACCCGAAACGACCCGATCCGCCCTCGTCGCCCGGGCGTTGGCCCTGACGACCGCGGCCTGGTTCCTGGCGGCCGCGCCGGCCGGTACGGCCGTGGCCGACGCCTGCGCGTACGCCTCGACGGGCCCGGACGGCACCGAGGCGGTCGCGGTCGCGGGGAAGCCCCCGTGGCCGACGTCACCGGTGTGCCCGGTCCCGACTCCGACGCCCACCCCGCCCAAGCCGAAGCCTCCGCCCGAGCCGACCCCTCCGCCTCCGCCCGAGCCGACGCCCCCACCGGAACCGACGCCTCCCCCGAAGCCGAGCCCGAGCCCGAAGCCGAGCCCGAGTCCGAGCCCGAAGCCGAAGCCGCCCGCGAAGCCCTCGCCGTCCCCGCGGCCGGCCCGTCCCCCCGCTCCCGCACCGCCGCGGCCGGCCCCGGCCGTCGTGCCACCGGCCCCCGCCCCGCCCCCGACACCCGCTCCGCCCCCGGAGCCGACACCGACACCGAAGCCCACGCCGCGCCCCTCGGTGGCTCCCGTGCACTACCCGGAGTACCACACGTCGCCGCGCCAGCGGCCCACCCGCCACGGCCCCTCGCCGGTCACCTACGTCCTGCTCATCACCGCGCCCGCGGTGGTCGCCGTCGCCGCGCTGCGGCCGCGTTAACGCCGACCCTGGAGGCATCTCTTGCCGGAATGGCTTGTTCTCACCCTCGCGATGCTCGCCGCCTGCGCGGTGGTGGTCGTCATCACCCTCGTGCGGCACCGCACGGCGTCGGAGGACGAGGACCCCTCGGAGACCCCTGACGTCATCGAGTACATGACGATGTGGATCGGCGTGGTGTACGCCATCGTCCTGGGCCTGGCCATCGCCGGGGTCTGGGAGGCCCGTGGCGTCGCGCAGGACCACGTGCAGACGGAGGCCCAGGCGCTGCACGAGATCTCGGAGCGGGTGCGGGTGTACCCGGCCGACGTCCGTGACCGCGTTCGGGAGGATGTCAACGCCTATGTCGGACACGTCGTCACCACCGAGTGGAAGGTGATGGCCGACAAGGGGGAGGTGACGCGGCACGGCGACGAACTGCTCGGGCGCCTGCGCGCGGACCTCACCGACTACCAGCCGCAGTCCGACTTCGAGGCGCAGGCCTACCAGCCCCTGCTGGACCAGATGGCCGTCGCGGACCAGGCGCGCAACTCCCGGGCGGGCTCGATGGATCCCACGATGCCCGGGGTGGTGTGGTTCGGCCTGGTCATCGGGGCCGTCATCACCATCGGCATGGTCTTCGCCCTCCAGATCCGGCGCACCATGCGCGAGCTGATCCTGGCGGGGCTCTTCTCGGCGCTGATCGCCTTCCTCCTCTTCCTGATCTGGGACTTCGACGCGCCCTACAGCCGGGGCATCACCGCGACCACCGAACCCTTCCTGGCCCTCTTCCCGGGCGCCGGGGGCTGAGGCCCCCCGGGCCGGAGTCCGACGCCGGCGGCATGACAGGCCTTCGCCCCGGATCCCGGGAGGGACCGGGGCGAAGGCCTGTGCCGCGCGCGGCCCACGGGGTGCCCCTGACGGCGCCGCTAGAGGCGCCGTTCGGCGCGGCGCCGCATCCAGAAGACTCCGCCGCCGACGACGGCCGCGGCGACGAGTCCGCCGCCGATGGCGATGTCGGCCGGGGTGGCACCGCTGGAGCTGCTGCCGCCCAGACCGCCGCGGACGCCGCCGATGACGGTGAAGGCGGCCGGGTTCGTCAGGGTGCGGCCGTTGCAGTTGACGGTGATGCTGTGCGAGCCCGGGCTCGCGTTGCTGTTCACCGTGGTGGTGCCCCGCGCCGTCCCGCCGGCGTTGTTGACCGGCGACAGGTTGGCACTGCGGAAGGCGTCCGAGCTCATGGTGCCGCCGTTGCGGCAGCCGTCGACCGTGACGGTCAGCTGGCCGCCCGGGGCCACGACGTTGGGCAGCGCGACGATGTTGCTCGGGCCCAGGCCGAAGTGGTTGTTGCCGTTGCCGCCGACGTTGCCGCCGTGGCCCCCGTTTCCGTTCCCGTTGTTCCCGTTGTTCCCGTTGTTGCCGTTCCCGCGCCCGTTCCCGTTGTTCCCGTTGTTCCCGTTGTTTCCGTTGTTCCCGTTCCCGGGCCTGTTCCCGTTCCCGTTGTTGCCGTTCCCGTTGTTGCCGCCGAAGTTGTTGTTGCCGTTCCCGTTGCCGCCGTTCCCGTTACCGCCGAAGTTGTTGCCGTTCCCAGGCCCGTTCCCGTTGTTGTTGCCGGAGTTGTTATTGCCGAAGTTGTTGTTGCCGTTACCGGGCCCGTTCCCGTTGTTGTTGCCGAAGTTGTTGTTGCCGAAGTTGTTGTTGCCGTTCCCGTTGTTCCCGCCGAAGTTGTTGTTGCCGTTCCCCCCGAAGTTGTTCCCGTTCCCGTTCCCATTGCCACCGCCGCCGCCCCCGTTCCCCCCATTCCCTCCGTTCCCGTTCCCGTTGTTCCCGTTTCCGTTGTTCCCGTTGCCGCCGAAGTTGTTGCCCGGGCGGCCGCCGTCGTTGCCGCCCACGCCGGCGAGGCCCGTGTCGATGTTCAGACTGCCCGGACTGGGGATGCCGTCCGCGACGGCCACGGGGGCGGCCAGCCCGAGGACGGCGGCCGCGGTGGCCGCGGCCACGAGGGCGCGTGTGTTTCTCATGTGATCCTCCGCGGAAGGCGCCCCGGGGACCGTCCCCGGCATGTCGGCGAGCGAACGCCTCCCGTCACGACCCTCAGTTGCTCCGCACGCGCCCGCATTTCGGGAATGGTCCGTCCTGGTGAGGGGACATGCCGGGCGCACACCGTGTGATCGATATCGCCGCAGGTCACGGACTGTCAGAAATTCTTCGTCGGCTGCGACTCGGATGGCGCACGCAAGGGCGGGGGGCCACCCGTTCGGTGCCGCCCCGTCGCCGGTTCCCGCTCCGGCACTTAGCGTTCTCGTATGCGCGGAGGGACGTGGCGACGGCCGCGTCGAAAGGGGATGGCGAATGGCTGGGTACGGGCTGTCCGGGATGGCGGAGGAAGAGGAGGTGCGGCCGAGGAAGCGCGCCCCCTGGGGAGTGATAGCGCTTGTTCTGCTGACCGGTCTCGCGCTCATCCGGAATGGTTCGGGGGAGTTCGACATCGGTCCGCCGCAGCCCGCCTCGGCGGCGGCCGCGGACGGCCGCACCGCCCAGGGCGCCGTCGGCGGGGCCCCGGCCCCGCTGTCGCACAGCGTGCCCGCCCGGATCCGGATCTCCGCCATCCAGGTGGACGCCCCGGTCATGGCGGTCGGGCTGGACACCGACGGCTGGGTCGGCGCTCCCCCGCCGGAGGACCCGAACCTGGCCGGCTGGTTCACCGGCGCGGTCACACCCGGCGAGAAGGGGACCGCGGTCGTCGTCGGCCACGTCGACAACCATCAGGGCCCCGCCGTCTTCTACGGCCTCGGGGCCCTGAAGAAGGGACATCACGTCGAGGTGGTGCGTCAGGACGGGAAGACGGCCGTCTTCGAGATCTACGGAGTCGAGGTGTTCGCGAAGAGCGGCTTCCCCGGTGACCGGGTCTACGCCTCCAAGGGCGCCGCGGAGCTGCGGGTGATCACCTGCGGCGGCGGTTTCTCCAAGGTGAACGGATACGAGGCGAACGTGGTCGTCTTCGCCCGCCTGGCCGAGGTCCGCTGACACGCCCCGGCCGGGCGGGCGGACGGCCCGCCCGGCACCCCGCCTCCGACACGGCGTCACCCGTCAGTCGGGGGACAGGTACGGCACGGAGATGTGGTAACCGGAGTCCAGCAGCTGCGGCAGATAGGTGCGCAGGGCCCGCACGCTCTGGGTGCGGTCGCCCCCGGCGTCGTGCGAGAGCACCACGACGCCGGGACCGGCGCCGTCCTCCACCCGGTCGACGATGGTGCGGGTGCCGGGGGTGGTCCAGTCGAGGGAGTCCACCGTCCAGGCCAGCGGTTCCATGCCGAGTTCGGCCCCGAGCTGGAACGCCGAGCGGTTCCAGGCGCCGTAGGGGGCCCGGAACCAGCGGGGGCGCTCGCCGCAGAGGTCCTCGACGACCTCGCAGGTACGGGACATCTCGCGGCGGATCTGACGCCGGGTGAGCCGGGTGAGCAGGGGGTGGGACCAGGTGTGGTTGCCGACGACGTGCCCCTCGTCGGCCATCCGCTCCAGCAGACGGGGGCGCGCCGCGGCCATCTCCCCGCACACGAAGAACATGGCGCGCACGTCGTACTCGGCGAGGGTGTCGAGGATGCCGGGCGTGTAGCGGGGGTCGGGGCCGTCGTCGAAGGTCAGCACCATGGTCCGGCCGCGGCCGGTGATCCGCAGCAGCGGAACCCGCCGCACCGGCGGACGGCGGAGCGCGGCGGCCGGCGGGAGCGGTCCGGCGAGCGGCTGGAGGCGGTAGGCGGAGGGGTTCATCGGGAGGCGGTGCGCCGGGGCGCCGGCGGCCGGGGCGGCGGTGCGGACCGGCTCGCCGCCCGTTCCCCACGCCAGCAGCCCGGCCGTACCGGCCGTACCGACGGCGGCGGAGCCGGCGAGCAGCATCCGACGGCGCGTGAACATCTGATCCTTCTGCATGAGTCATCAGTCGCCCGGCGGGCGCCGGGCGGCCCCCGCCGACACCGGGGCGGCCTCACGAATCCACCCGCCCGGCGCAGTGGCGGGTGCCGGGCCCGACACCCCTTGCGACCCGGCCGGGCCCGGACGTCCCGACAACCGTTCGGATAACCTCGGGGCCGTGACGGAACAGCACTCCTCCGCGTTCGAACGGGGCACGGACGGTCCGAAGGTCATCGTCGCCGGTGTGGACGGCTCGGACTCCTCCCTGCGCGCCGCGGCCTACGCCGCCGGTCTGGCCCGGCGGCAGCGCGCGCTGCTGGCCGTCGTGTACGTGCAGCCGGTGATGGCGGCGGGCGCGGTGCTCGGGGCGCCGGTCGCGGACACGACCGACGAGATCGCCGACGACATCGTGGCGCAGATCCGGGACTCCGCCGAGCGGCTGAAGGGGATATTCGACGTGCGCTGGGAGTTCCACACGTTCCGCGGCGACCCCTACAACGGTCTGGTGCGGGCGGCGGACGAGCTGAAGGCGGACGCGGTGGTGGTGGGCGCCTCCGAGCAGGCGGGCCACCGGATCGTGGGGTCGGTGGCGGTGCGGCTGGTGAAGGCGGGACGGTGGCCGGTGACGGTGGTGCCGTAGCGCCCCCGGGGCTCGGGGAGCGCACGCCCCGGGCCCCGGCACACCCTGCGCCCCCGCACCCCTCGCACCTCCCGCACCTCCCGCACCCCCTGCATCACCCCTCCGTCACGAGGCCGTCCTCGGCCGCGCCCCGGCTGAGCACGACGTCCCTGATGCGGTCGCGCAGGCCCCGCGCGTCGGCTCCCCGGGCGACGGCCTGGTCGAGGCTGATCACCCGGCCGGCGTCGACGTCGAACGCGTAGGGGACGAACGCGGCCCGTGTCACCTCCCAGCGGCCGCCGGGCCGGGCGGGCGCGGAGAAGGTGAACCGGGCGAGGCTGGACTGGTTGCCGCGCGGGTCGGGCCGGCCCCCGCGGTCCGCCATCGCGCCGGCGACCTGGTTCCCCAGGCCGTAGACCACCCAGGTGCCGTTGACCTTCTCGTACGGCTGCGGGACGTGGGCGTGGGTGCCGAGGATGAGGTCGATGTCGGGGCGGCCGTCGGTGCGGGAGGCGGTGAGGGTCCGGGCGAGGGAGAGCTGGACGCCGTCCGGTGCCTCCTGCCACTCGGTGCCCCAGTGCAGGGAGACGACGACCACGTCGGCGCCCGCCCGGCGGGCGGCCCTGGCGTCGGCGAGGACCCGCTTCTCGTCGATGCGGCCGACGGCCCAGGGCTGCCCCGCGGGGAGCGGTCCGCCGGCCGCGCCGTGGGTGTAGGCGAGGTGGGCGACCTCGGCGGGGCCCGCGCGCAGGAGGGTGACGGAGCCCGCCTCGGCCTCGGTGCGGGCCGTGCCCGCGTGCCGTACGCCGGCGCCGTCGAGGGCGTCCAGGGTGCGGCGGATGCCGGCGGCGCCGTCGTCGAGGCTGTGCTCGGAGGCGGTGGAGCAGCCGTCGTAGCCGGTGGCGGCGAGGGCGTCGGCGATCTCGGGCGGGGACTTGAAGAGGGGCTGGGCGGTGTACGCGCCGTCGGCGCCGTAGACGGTCTCCAGGTGGCACAGGGCGAGGTCCGCGCCCAGGACGTCGGCGCGGGCGCCGTCGAGCAGGGGGCGGAAGTCATGGCCGCTGCCGCGGGCGTCGAAGCGTGCCCGGTCGATGACCGAGGTGTGCGGGAGGACCTCACCGGTGGCCACGAGGGTGAAGCCGTGGCCGGTGGACGCCGCCGGGGCTCCGGGCCGGGCGGCCGGCCCCTGTTCGTCGGCCCGGCAGGCGGCGGCCGAGGCGAGGAGGGCCGTCAGGACCGCGGCCACCAGGTGTCTGCGCGCGAACACCGGATCACCCCACTTCGTACAGCTCGTCATATTTACGCACGTATCACTACTAATTCATGACCTGACCCGTGCGGCCCCGGCGCTCCCTCCGCCCGGCCGCGATGCGCGCGATCGGCGTAGCCGGGACCGGCTCGCGCGGCGGACGGGACCGTTCGTCGAACCGTTCGCCGACGCGATCGACCGTCCGTCGCAGACCCGTGTGCGCGGCCTGTCCCTCCCGGCCGCCCTGCGGTGCCATACGCGCATGACCGCCGCGCCCCTCCTCACCGCCAGGCCGACGACCGCCGAGCACGAGCTCGCCGCGCTCCAGCGCGAGCACGGACGGCCGCTCTACGCGCTGCTGCTGAGGCTGTGCGACGGCGACCGCCAGCGTGCGGAGGACCTCGTCCAGGAGACCCTGGTGCGCGCCTGGCAGCATCCCGAGGCCCTGCGCGCCGACGCCTTCGACTCCGTACGGCCCTGGCTGCTCACGGTCGCCCGGCGGCTGGCGATCGACGCGCGGCGCGCCCGGCAGGCCCGGCCGGCCGAGGTCGGGGACACGGTGCTGGAGAACGCGCCCCTCTGCGACGACCACGCCGAACGGGCGGTCGCCACCCTCGACGTGCGCGAGGCTGTGAAGACCCTCACGCCGGAACACCGTGAAGTCCTGGTGCTGGTGTATTTCCGAGGGGCGAGTGTGGCGGAAGCCGCCGAAACCCTCGGAATTCCGCCGGGTACGGTGAAGTCCCGCGCGTACTACGCGCTGCGCGCCCTGCGCCGGGTGCTTCCGGGTTACGCGCCCGACCTGGGCTGAAACCCACGATCGAGTCAAGCCTCCGTAAAGCGCCTTGCCGACGCCCCCGGTTGAGTAATCGGGTGTCCTTATCCGTGTTCCGGATGAGGGTCCCGGCACCGGGCGACGCGCAGGCACCGGAGGAAGGCAGGAAGGGATGCTGCACAGAGGTCATCAGAGCACGGACGGCACCGACGGCGGTGAACTGACCGTCCCCATGGCCTGGTTGTACGCCGAGTACATCGCCGACGAACTGCTGCGGACCGGCGATCTGATGCCGCCGACGTCCTTCGAGTTCCGCGCCGGGCGCGATGCCCTGGCCCTGACCATCTTCCTCTCCGACACCGACGGCGAACTCCCCGGCATCCGGGTCGTCACCCAGTTGGAGACCTGGCTGTCGCTGACCGCCTACGACCAGCCGTGGCAGAGCTGGGTGGCGGAGCGCATGGCCCGGCTGGCCGCCCTGGCCGCCGAGTCGGGCAGACCCGCGCCCGATCTGGAGCTGGCGTCGGCGGCCTGGCGCTGGCTGGAGGAGACCGAGCTGCTCGCCCCCGACCTCGACGCGGTGCCGGGGGGCGCGCAGGGCGCCGGCGAGGACGAGGGACCGAAGGTCTGGACGCCCGCCTGGCAGCTCGGACTGCCCCTCGGACACCTCGCGATCCACCTCTTCTGAATCCCCTTCCGCATCCGACCAATCCGCGGGCCCGACCGCTCCGAACATCTGGGTCACGATTTGGTACGGGCCTGAGTGAATCCCCGGCCGGGTGCGTACCGGTGGGAGCAAGGAGTAACCCCACTGGCACTCAACGGCACGAGGTTTCGGCATGAGGTCCCTGGAGAGGCATCGTGACGTCGGCGCGTACGCGCTGGGCGTGCTGGACGAGGCGGAGGCCTTCCGTTTCGAGGACCACCTCATGGAGTGTCCTCGGTGCACGACGCAGGTCACCGAGTTCGGTGCCACCACCCGGCAGCTGATGCTGTACCGCCGGGCGACCCCGCGCGCGGTGCACCCCTTCGCCGGACCGGGACCGCGGCTGCTGGACCGTCTCCTGGGCGAGGTCGCGGCCCGGCACCGGACCGCCAGGAGGCGGCGGCTGTACGCCGTGGCCGCGTCGGTGGTGGTCGCCCTCGCCGTCCCGGCGACCGCCCTCGTGGCGGCCGGCGGCGAGAAGGCGGTCCGGGTCACCGCCACCGACGAGAAGTCGGGCGTGTGGGCCCAGGTGACGACCGCGAACGAGGTGTACGGCAGCCAGGTCGAACTGAAGGTCAAGGACGCCGCCGGCCCCCGCGTCTGCCGTCTGGTCGTCGTCGGCCGCGACGGGTCCGAGCAGACGGTCACCAGCTGGAACGCCCCGCACCACGACGCCCGCCCCAGCACGATGAGGGGCGGCGCGGCCCTGCACCCCGAAGAGATCGCCCGGTACGAGGTGCGCACCGAACTGGGGGAGCTGCTGGTGCGGCTGGACGCACGCTAGGGCACCTCTGCGGCTGCTTGCCCACGCCAGGGCACCTCTGCGGCTACTTGAGCAGTTTGGACATCCTGCGGTCCGCGAGCGGCTTGCCGCCCGTCTGGCAGGTCGGGCAGTACTGGAGCGACGAGTCGCTGAAGGACACCTCACGGATGGTGTCGCCGCAGACCGGGCAGGGTTCGCCGGTGCGGCCGTGGACGCGCAGGCCGGTCTTCTTCTCCGCCTTCAGGTGGCCGGCCGCCACTCCGCGGGAGCGTTCGACCGCGTCCGTGAGCGTGGTGCGCAGGGCCTCGTAGAGGGTGTGGGTCTCCGGCGCGGTGAGGGAGGCGGCGAGTTTGAAGGGGGACATCCGCGCCGCGTGCAGGATCTCGTCGCTGTAGGCGTTGCCGACGCCCGCGATGAGGGACTGGTCGCGCAGGGCGCCCTTGAGCTGCCGCCGTTCCCCCGCGAGGAGGGCGGTGAAGCGGTCCTCGTCGAAGTCGGGGGCGAGCGGGTCGGGGCCGAGGCGGGCCACGCCGTCCACGTCCCGAGGGTCCCGCACGAGGTGGACGGCGAGACGCTTCTGGGTGCCGGCCTCCGTCAGGTCGAAGCCCTCGCCGGTCTCCAGGGCGACGCGGAGGGCGAGGGGGCCCTTGCCGGGGCGGGGCGGGCCGTCCGGGAGGCGGTCCCTCCAGTGCAGCCAGCCCGCGCGGGCGAGGTGCGTGACGAGGTGCAGCCCGCCGGCCGTCTCCAGGTCGAGGAACTTGCCGTGCCGGCGCACGGCCGTGACCTCCCGGCCCTCCACGGCGCTCAGCGGGGGGTCGTAGGTCTTCAGGACGCTGACGGCGACGGGCAGGACGCGCACGATCTCGTGGCCGACCAGGTGCTCGGCCAGGAAGTCCTTGAGCGCTTCGACCTCGGGCAGTTCCGGCATACGTCCAGGGTGCCATCGGTGCACCCGCCGTTCAGGTCCGCCGTCCCACCGCGAACTCGCACCACACGCACTTGCCGCCGCCCCGCGCCTCCACGCCCCACCCGTCGCTGAGCAGGTCGACCAGGAGCAGGCCCCGTCCGGACACGCCCGACTCCCCCGCCTCACGGCGGCGCGGCAGGGCGCTGGAGGAGTCCTCGACCTCGACGCGCAGCCGGCGGCCGGTGCCGTTCAGGACCCGCACGGTGACGATCGCCGCGCCCTCGGTGTGCATCAGGGCGTTGGTGATGAGCTCGTCGGCGATCAGTTCGATCTCGTCGGCGCGGTCGCGCGCGCCCCAGGCGCGGACGGCGGCGCGGATCATGTGCCGGGCGCCGGTGAGGGCCTCGGGGTCACCGGGGGCGACGTGCTGCTGGAGCCGGCCCCCGGTCCGCGGGGTGTCCGGGCTGCGGCGCCGCAGCAGGAGGAGGGCGACGTCGTCGTCGCCGCCGCGGTCCTCGGCCATGTCGATGAGGAGGTCGGCGAGCCGGCGGACGTCGTCGGGGGCGGCGGCGATGAACGCGGTCAGGGCGCGCATCCCGTCGTCGAGGTCGGTGCCGGGCTGTTCGACGAGGCCGTCGGTGCACAGCAGCAGGGTCTGCCCGGGGTCGAGTTCGAGGGTGGCGACCGGATACGTGAGGCTGCCGAACTCGGCGGACAGGCCGAGCGGCAGCCCGCCGGGTACGGTGACGCGCCGGCAGGTGCCGTCGGTGCCCCGCACCAGCGGGTCGATGTGGCCCGCCCGGACCACCTGCACCACGCCGGTGGACAGGTCGGCCTCCGCGTACAGGCAGGTGGCGAAGCGGTCGGTGTCGAGTTCGTGCAGGAAGACGGAGGCACGGGCCATCACGGTGGCCGGGGGGTGGCCCTCGGCTGCGTAGGCCCTCAGGACGATCCGCAGCTGGCCCATGACGGCGGCCGCGTGCGTGTCGTGGCCCTGGACGTCGCCGATGACGGCGCCGACGCGGCCTCCGGGCAGCGGGATGAGGTCGTACCAGTCGCCGCCGATGTCCCGGCCGTGGGTGCCGCCGATGGTGGCGGCGCGGTAGCGGACGGCGACGTCGGCGCCGGGCACGCCGGGGATGGTGCGGGGCAGCATGGCCCGCTGGAGGCCCTGGGCGATGTCCTTCTCCTGCTCGTAGAACATGGCCCGTTGCAGGCTCTGGGCGATGCTGCTGCCCAGGGCGACGAGGATGTTGCGCTCCTCGGGAGTGAAGCCGCGCCGGTCGTTGTAGAGGAGGCCCATGGCGCCGATCGGGCGGGCCTGGACGATGAGCGGCAGATAGGCGGCCGAGGTGATCCGCAGGTCGGTGAGGTGCGGCCACAGCACGGGGTAGCCGGCGGCGAACTCGTCCGGCGACTCGATGAAGCGCGGGGTGAGCGTGCGCACGACCTCGCTCATCGGGTACGGCTCGTCGATCCGGGTCACCAGGGTGCCGGGGACGAAGCTGCCCTCGGGGCCCTCGGCGATCAGCCGGACGCGGCCGGCCTCGACCAGGCCCATGACGAGGCTGGCCGCGCCGAGGTGGGTGAGGCCGTGGGTGTCCTTGAGGACGTCGATGACGTCCTGCACCGTGCGGGCGTGCGCCAGGGCGGCGGTGGTGAGCTGGACGACGTTGGTCTGCTCGCGGCGCGCGATGTCGAGGGCGGCCTCCTGACGGCGGGCCGCGAGGTCCCGGATCTCCTCGGCGGCGTCGCGGACGATGCCGATGATCCGGCGGGGGCGGCCGGTGCCGTCGCGCCGGATGTAGCCCTGGGTGTGCGTCCAGCACAGCCTGCCGTCGCGGCGCCGGACGCGGAAGTAGGCGCCGTAGTTCTCGCTGCCGTCCTTGATCGCCTGGGCGACCAGGGCGTCCAGACGGAAACCCTCCGTCGGCGGGACGCGCACGGACAGGCTCTCCGGGCGGCCGTCGTACTCCTCCGGAGGGATGTCGAAGATCTCGTGGGCGCGGGCGTCCATGTGGAACAGCCCGGAGTCCAGGTCCCAGTCGAAACTGCCCATGCGGTTGAGCGCCAGGATCGGATCCGGGTGGGCGGGCCAGTCGTCCGGGAGGGACAGCGCGCTCGCTCCCCGATCAACCATGCGCCCACCTTGCCAGGGTTTGCCGGATTCTTCGACCGGTGGGCGGGGGAAGGCGTAGGGGGTGCGGCAGGCCGCCGGAGCGCGCGGGTCGCGGGGGCGGGGGCATGGGGCACGGGCAGTGACCGGCGGGACAATGGTGAGAGGAGCGCACGGCCGTGGAGTGGTTCACCGCACCCGAGTACTGGATGAGCCGGCTGGTCTTCCAGCGGGCCCTGGCCGGGGTGTATCTCGTGGCGTTCCTGGCAGCGGCCCGGCAGTTCCGCCCGCTGATGGGTGAGCGGGGGATGCTGCCGGTGCCGCGCTTCACCGCCCGGGTGCCGTTCCGGCGGGCGCCGAGCCTGTTCCACTGGCGCTACTCGGACCGTTTCTTCGCGGTCTGCGCGTGGACGGGCTGCGCGGTGTCGGCGGTCCTGCTGGCGGGACTGGACGGGTTCCTGCCGCTGTGGGGCGCGATGCTGCTGTGGCTGGTGCCGTGGGCGCTGTACCTGTCGATCGTCAACGTGGGCCAGACCTGGTACGGCTTCGGCTGGGAGTCGCTGCTGCTGGAGACCGGCTTCCTCGCGGTGTTCCTCGGCAACGACGAGGTGGCTCCGCCGTTCGTGGTGCTCTTCCTGCTGCGCTGGATCCTGTTCCGGGTCGAGTTCGGCGCGGGCCTGATCAAGATGCGGGGGGATCCCTGCTGGCGGAACCTGACCTGCCTGGACCACCATCACGAGACGCAGCCGATGCCGGGCCCGCTGAGCTGGTTCTTCCACCATCTGCCCAGGCCCCTGCACCGGGTGGAGGTGGCCGCCAACCACGTCGTCCAGCTGGTCGTGCCGTTCCTGCTGTTCGCCCCGCAGCCGGTCGCGACGGCCGCCGCGTCCCTGATGGTCCTCACCCAGCTGTGGCTGGTGCTGTCGGGCAACTTCGCCTGGCTGAACTGGATCACCATCGTGCTGGCGGTGCCCGCGCTCGCCCTGCCCGGCGAGCCGCCGTCCCTGCCGGACGCCCCGCTGTGGTACGTCGTGGTGGTGCTCGCCGTGGCCGCGTTCCTGCTGTTCCTCAGCCACCGCCCGGTGCTCAACATGCTCTCCCGCGGCCAGGTCATGAACCGCTCTTTCGACCCGCTGCACCTGGTCAACACCTACGGCGCGTTCGGCAGCGTGAGCCGTGTCCGCCACGAGGTGGTGATCGAGGGCACCCTCGACGACGTGCCGCGCGAGGAGTCCGACTGGCGGGAGTACGAGTTCCGGGGCAAGCCGGGCGACCCGCGCCGCTGGCCGCGCCAGTTCGCCCCCTACCACCTGCGGCTGGACTGGATGATGTGGTTCGCCGCGCTCTCCCCCGCCTACGCCGGTTCCTGGTTCGGCGCGCTCGTGGAACGGCTCCTGGAGAACGACCGCGCCACGCTGCGCCTCCTGCGCCGCTCCCCCTTCCCGCCCGACCGCCCGCCCCGCTACGTGCGCGCCCGCCTCTTCCGCTACCGGTACACGACCTGGCGGGAGCTGCGGGAGACGGGCGCGTGCTGGGAGCGGACCGTGGTGCGGGAGTACCTGCCGCCGACCCGGCTGACGACGGTGACGCACAGGCCGTAGACACCGGTCGCGGTGGGTCGCATGCCGTAGACACGGGTCTCGGTGGGTCGCAGCCGTGGACGCGGGCGGCGGTGGCGGTGGCGGTGGCGGTGGCGGACAAGCCGTGGACGCGGGCGGCGGTGGTGGACAAGCCGTGGACGCGGGCGGCGGTGGGTCACAGGCCGTAGACGCGGGCGGCGGTGGCTCCGAAGAGCTCGGTGCGCTCCGCGGCGCCGAGTCCGCCGGTCACCGTCCGGGCGGCGTCGAGGACCTCGCCGTAGGAGGCGGCCAGGGTGCACACCGGCCAGTCGGAGCCGAACATCAGGCGGTGCGCGCCGAAGGCTTCCAGGGCCGCGTCGGTGTACGGGCGCAGTTCCTCGGGCGTCCAGCCGGCGGGGTCGGCCTCGGTGACCAGGCCGGAGAGCTTGGCGGCCGTGTTGGGCAGGGCGGCGAGGGCGCGCAGGTCCGACTCCCACGGTTCGCGGGCGCCGGAGGCGACGGGGGGTTTGCCGAGGTGGTCGAGGACGAAGGTGAGGCCGGGGTGGCGGGCGGCGGCCCGGACGCAGGACGGGAGCTGGTGGGGCAGGACGACCAGGTCGTAGACGAGGCCCGCGTCGGCGACCGCGGCCAGTCCGCGCCGGACGTCCGGGCGCAGCAGCCAGTCGGGGTCGGCTTCGGACTGGACCTGGTGGCGGACGCCCTTGAGCCGGCGGCCGCCGGGGAGTTCCCGCAGCCGGGCCAGTTCGTCGGCCACGTCGGGGCGGGTGAGGTCCGTCCAGCCGACCACACCCGCGACGAGGTCGTGCGCGGCGGCCAGGGCGAGGAGTTCGGGGGTCTCCTCGGCCACGGTGACCGTCTGCACCAGCACCGTGCGGTCGACGCCCGCGGCGCGGGCCTCGGGTGCCAGGTCGGCGAGGCCGAAGTCGCGCCGGAGCGGGCTGTCGCCGTCGATCCAGTCCTGGTCGCGGACGGAGAGGTCCCAGACGTGGTGGTGCGCGTCGACCGTCATCGCGGCTCCCGCACGGCGGGCGGGACGGCGGGCGGGACGGCAGGTGGGGCAGCTGGTGGAACGGCGGGTGGAACGGCGGCCCTCATGACGGCTCCTCGGCGGGGACGGGCGCGTCGGGCGGCAGGAGGCCCGTCCGGCGCAGCTCCCGCCAGTAGGCGGCCGGGACCGTCGCCGCGAACCGCCGTGCGCAGTCGTCGGCCTCGGCCGCCGAGCGGGCGCCGACCAGGACGCTCGCCACGGCCGGGTGGGCGGCGCAGAAGGAGAGGGCGGCGGCCCTCAGGGTGGTGCCGTGGCGTTCGGCGACGGCGCTCAGCCGCCGGGCCCGCTCGATCAGCTCCCGCGGCGCCTGCGCGTAGTCGTAGGTGGCGGTCGCTCTCGGGTCGGCCAGCAGGCCCGAGTTGAACGGACCGCCGATCACCACCGAGATGCCGCGTGCCGCGGCGGCGGGGAGGAGCGAGGTGAGCGCGCCCTGTTCCAGCAGGGTGTACCGGCCCGCGCACAGCACCACGTCGACGTCGGTGTCGCGGACGAAGCGGGTGAGCATCGCCGTCTGGTTCATACCGGCGCCGATCGCGCCGACCACGCCCTCGGAGCGCAGGCGTTCCAGGGCCGGATAGCCCTCGCGGAAGGCCTCCTCGGCGTGGTCGTCGGGGTCGTGGAGGTAGACGACGTCGACGCGGTCGAGGCCGAGGCGGTCCAGGCTCGCCTCCAGGGTGCGGCGGATGCCGTCGGCGGTGAAGTCCCAGACGCGGCGGGCGGTGGCGGGTACGGCGAAGCCGTCGGCGAGGTCGTCACCGGTGCCGTCGGCCGGTTCCAGGCGGCGGCCCACCTTGGTCGACACCGTGTACGCGGCGCGCGGGTGCTCGCGCAGGGCGGCGCCGAGCCGCCGTTCGGACAGGCCGAGGCCGTAGTGGGGGGCGGTGTCGAAGTAGCGGACGCCCTGGCGCCAGGCGGCGGCGACGGCCTCGTGGGCCTGCTCGTCGCCGACCTCGGTGTAGAGGTTGCCGAGGCCGGCCGTGCCGAGGCCCAGGCGGGTGACCTGGACGCCGCTGCGGCCGAGGGCGTTCACCGGCGCTCCGCCGGCCGCAGGCGCAGGCCCTGCATACCTCCGTCGACGGCGAGGGCGGTGCCGGTGGTGGCGCCGGACAGGGGGCTCGCCAGGTAGGCGATGGCGCCCGCCACCTCGGCGGCGCTGACCAGGCGGCCGGTGGGCTGGCGGGCCTCCAGGGCGGCGCGTTCGGCGGCCGGGTCGTCGGCGGCGTCGAGCAGACGGCCGATCCACGGGGTGTCGGCCGTGCCCGGGTTGACGCAGTTGACGCGGATGCCCTCGCGGACGTGGTCGGCGGCCATGGCGAGGGTGAGGGAGAGGACGGCTCCCTTGGTGGCGCTGTAGAGCACGCGCTGCGGCAGGCCGGCGGTGGCGGCTATGGAGCAGGTGTTGACGATCGCCGCGTGCGCGGAGCGGCGCAGGTGGGGCAGGGCGGCGCGGGCCGTGCGGACCATGCCGACGACATTGACGTCGAGGACGCGGTGCCACTCGGCGTCGTCGTTGTCCTCGACGGTGCCCTGCGCACCGATGCCGGCGTTGTTGACGAGGACGTCCAGGCCGCCGAGGTCGGCGACGGCCGCCGCGACGGCGGAGCGTACGGAGGGGTCGTCGGTGACGTCGGCGCGGTAGCCGCGCAGCGGCTCGCCCACACCCGTCGGGTCCAGGTCGAGGACGGCGACCCGGGCGCCGCGTTCGGCCAGCAGGTCGGCGGTGGCCCGGCCGATGCCGGAGGCGCCGCCGGTCACCACGGCCCTGAGTCCCTCGAAATCGGTCATGCCGTCCGCTCCTTCTCGTGCGCCGCCAGGTCGGCGGCCCAGAAGGTGCCGCCGGGGAACGTGTACCGCGCGATCGACTCGGGCCGCATGGCGGCCGAGAAGCCCGGCGCGGTGGGTGCCGCGTAGTGACCTTCCCTGATCACCACGGGGTCGAGGAAGTGGTCGTGCAGGTGGTCGACGTATTCGATCACGCGGTCCTCGGTGGTGCCGGAGAGCGCGACGTAGTCGAACATCGCCAGGTGCTGGACGAGTTCGCACAGTCCGACGCCGCCCGCGTGCGGGCAGACCGGCACGCCGAACTTGGCTGCCAGCAGCAGGATCGCGAGGTTCTCGTTGACGCCGCCGACCCGGGCCGCGTCGAGCTGGAGGATGTCGAGGGCGCCGGCCTGGAGGAGCTGTTTGAAGACGACGCGGTTCTGGACGTGCTCGCCGGTGGCCACCTTGACCGGGGCGACCGCCTCGCGGACGGCCGCGTGTCCGAGGATGTCGTCGGGGCTGGTGGGCTCCTCGATCCAGTAGGGGTCGAACTCGGCGAGGGCGCGGGTCCAGCGGATCGCCTCGCCGACGTCCCAGCGCTGGTTGGCGTCGACGGCGAGCCGGATGTCGGGGCCGACGACGGACCGGGCGACGCGGCAGCGCCGTACGTCGTCCGCGAGGTCCGCGCCGACCTTGAGCTTGATCTGCCGGAAGCCGTCGGCGACGGCCTCGCGGGCGAGGCGGGTGAGCTTGTCGTCGTCGTAGCCGAGCCAGCCGGCGGAGGTGGTGTAAGCCGGGTAGCCGGTGGACTTCAGTCGTGCGGTGCGCTCGGCCGCTCCCTGCCGTCCGCGGCGCAGCAGGGCGAGGGCCTCGTCGGGGGTGAGGGCGTCGGTGAGGTACCGGAAGTCGACCTGGCCGACGAGCCACTCGGGGTCGGCGTCGGCGAGCAGCCGCCACAGGGGCTTGCGGGCGCGTTTGGCGGCGAGGTCCCAGACGGCGTTGACGACCGCGCCGATCGCCATGTGCATCACGCCCTTCTCGGGGCCGAGCCAGCGCAGTTGGCTGTCGCCGACCAGGGCGCGGCTGAGGGTGCCCGGGTCGGCGCACAGCTCGTCCACGGACCGGCCGACGACGTGCGGGCGCAACGCCTCGACGGCGGCGACCTGGACCTCGTTGCCCCGGCCGATGGTGAAGGTGAATCCGTGTCCCTCGTGGCCGTCGGGGGCGTCGGTGCGCAGGACGACGTAGGCCGCCGAGTAGTCGGGGTCCGGGTTCATCGCGTCGGAGCCGTCGAGTTCGCGGGAGGTGGGGAAGCGGATGTCGTGGGTGTCGACCGCGGTGACGCGGGCGGGGGTCGAGGACGCCATGCCGCATATTTATCAGACCACTTGCCGTCGCCGACACCCTTGACACGGCAGATTGTCGCTCTCATACCTGAAGTGGTCCGACCACATCGATGGCTAGACTGCGGCGGACCGGCGACAGGAGAGAACGCGCCGGTGACGGGAGAGACGACGTGAACAAGGCCGACGGGACCGACGGGAGCCGGCCGGGCGGACCCGCCGCCCCGAGGGGAACGGTGACGCAGCGCGCCATCGAGCGGATCAAGGCGATGATCGCGGAGGGCCTGCTGGAGCCGGGCCAGCGGCTGCCCACCGAGCGCGACCTCGCGGCGCAGCTGGGCATCTCCCGCAGCTCGATGCGGGAGGCGATCCGGGCACTGACCGTACTGGGCGTCCTGGAGGCGCGGCACGGTTCCGGCATCTACGTGACGCAGCTTCAGGCCGGCGACCTGCTGGAGACGTTCGGGGTGGTGGCCGATCTGTCGCGCGGCCCGCGGCTGGTGGAACTGCTGGAGGTGCGGCGGGTGCTGGAGTCGACGGCGACCGCGCTGGCCGCGGCCCGCATCACCCCGGAGCGACTGGCGTCCGTGGAGGGCCACTTGGCGGCGATGAACGCGACGGACGACCCGGAGGAGATCCTCGCCCACGATCTCGCCTTCCACCGGGAGATCGCGGCGGCCGCCGGCAACGAGACCATGGCGGCGGTCCTGGAGGGCCTCTCCTCCCGCACCTTCCGCGCCCGGGTCTGGCGCGGCTACCGGGAGGAGGGTGCCTTCGACCGTACCCGCCGTGAGCACGCGGCGATCCACCGCGCCCTGGCCGCCCGGGATCCGGAGGCGGCACGAGCGGCGGCGGCCGCGCACGTGGGTGCGGTGGAGGAGTGGCTGCGGGCCCAGCTCGGCGAGGGGGCGGCCGCGCCGACGGGCCGCACCGGACCCGAGCCCGGCCGGCCGGGTTCCTGACGTACGACGGTGATCCGACCCGGCCCGACCCGCCCCGATCCGCCGACCCGATCCGACCCGCCGACCTGAACCGTCGGCTCGGCCCACGGCTCGGGACGACATCCACCGGAAGCCGTTCCGCGTGCCGCTCGGACGGGCGGCGGGGTCTGCATGGGCGTGTCACACGCACGCCCATGCGTCAGCCGATGGGGAGGGTTCGCGAGGGGTGGTTCACCCGCGCGGGGTCAGTCCACGCTGGGCAGGATGTGGGGCTCGGCGAGGTCCTCCTCGTAGCCCGCGAGACGGATGGGGGCCGAGCGGGCCCACACGTCGAGGCTGCCGATGTCTCCGGGCCTGCGGCCGGCGCGCTCCGCGCGTTCCTTGGGGCGCTGTTCGCGATTCGTCGTCTCCGGTGTCACCGCGCACTCCTTAAGTGTCGGATCACCCTCGGGCGTGCCGGTCGGTCTGCATCGGTCCGGCTCGGCGCGTCCTCGGGTCTGTCTGTCTGAAGGCGGTTCGGACGCGGTGGCGCCGGTGTTTCCGAGGAGAGCAGGCCGTGGTGAACCGGCTGTCCCGTGACGGACCGTGGGTGTGGGGTGGCACTCCGTTCTGCTGTCCGTCCGCTACAGATTAACCAAATGAGCGGAGGGTCGCTCGATAGGGCTGAAAATTTGGGGTAACCATGGCAAGTCGCCCCTGTGTCCCCGCAGGTGAATTGAACCCTTTCACCCACTCTTACGCCCTTTGAGCTTCACTCGAACGGACTACAGCGGGGACGGCCCGCGCTCCATCGCCGCGCCGCCCGGATGCCATTGCGCCCCGCTACGACGACCGGGACGGCTCACCGCGGACGAGGACGGCTCACCGCCGGACCGGAACGGTTCACCGCCGGGCCGGGACGGTTCACCGCCGGGCCGGAACGGCTCACCGCCGGACCGGAACGGCTCACCGCCCGGCCGGGACGGTTCACCGCCGGTGGGAACGCATCACCGCCGACGGTGGCGGACGGACGCCGCGAGCGGGCCGACCGACGGTCGCCCTTCGCCTACCACTTGCCGGGTGCGTAGTCCTTCAGGAAGACGCCGTACAGGTCCTCGCCGGCCTCGCCGCGCACGACCGGGTCGTAGACCCGGGCCGCGCCGTCGACCAGGTCGAGCGGGGCGTGGAAACCCTCCTCGGCGAGGCGCAGCTTGTCGTAGTGCGGGCGCTCGTCGGTGATCCAGCCGGTGTCCACCGAGGTCATGAGGATGCCATCGGTCTGGAACATCTCCTGGGCGCTGGTCCGCGTCACCATGTTCATCGCCGCCTTGGCGGCGTTGGTGTTCGGGTGGCCCGCGCCCTTGTAGCCGCGGCCGAAGACGCCCTCCATCGCCGAGACGTTCACGACGTACGCGCGCCCGCTCGCCGCCTTCCGGGCGGCGGCGGCCATCGCCGGGCGGAGCTTGCTGATCAGGATGAACGGCGCCGTGTAGTTGCACAGCTGGGTCTCGAGGAGCTCCACCGGGGAGATCTGCTCGATGGTCTGCACCCAGGTGTTGGTGTCGACGACGTCGGGGACCAGGCCGCCCGCGTCGATGGCGGTGCCGTCGAGGTGCCGGGCGACGCTGGCGTTGCCGGCGACGAGGGCGAGGTCGGCGACCTTCTGCGCGTCCAGGCCGCTGATGCCGACGGGCAGTGCGGCAAGGCCGTCGACCGCACCGGAGTTGAAGGCGCCGATGACGTGGTGGGCGGGCAGTTCGCCGGCGGGCAGCGGGGCGCTCTCGCCCTCGACGAGGGCGGCGTAGGCGGAGGGCAGACGGCGTACGGTCTGCGTCGCGTTGTTGATGAGGATGTCGAGGGGGCCCGCCTCGGCGACCCGGTCGGCGAGGGCCACGGCCTGCGCCGGGTCGCGCAGGTCGATGCCGACGACCTCCAGACGGTGCATCCAGTCGGCCGAGTCGTCCATGGCCTTGAAGCGGCGGATGGCGTCCTTCGGGAAGCGCGTGGTGATCGTCGTGTGCGCGCCGTCGCGCAGCAGCCTGAGCGCGATGTACATGCCGATCTTGGCGCGGCCGCCGGTGAGCAGGGCGCGCTTGCCGGTGAGGTCGGTGCGGGCGTCGCGCCGGGCGCGGTTCTCGGCGGCGCAGTCCGGGCAGAGCTGGTGGTAGAAGTAGTCGACCTCGACGTACCGGCTCTTGCAGGTGTAGCAGGAGCGCGGGCGCTGGAGTATCCCCGCGATCCTGCCCTCCTCCGTGATCGAGGACGGCAGGATGCCCTCGGTCTCGTCGTCGATGCGCTGGGCCGAGCCGGTCGCGGTGGCCTCGGTGACCGCCTTGTCGTGCGCGGTCTTGGCGGCCCGGCGCTCCTGGCGGCGGCGCTGCTTGACCGTGCGGTAGACGCCGGCGGTGGCCCGGCGCACGGCGATGGCGTCGGGGTGGTCGACCTCCAGCTTGTCGAGCTCCTCGAGCACGGCCAGGCATACGGCGAGCCGCTCGGGGTCGATGCCGGGTCCGTACACGACCCCGTCGGCGGTCGCGTGCACGACCTCGTCGGCGGCCGTGCGCACGACCTCGTCCGTGGCCGTCGAGCCGCCCTCTGTCACCGTCATCGCGCTGCCGTTCCCTGCTCACCCGTGCGGCGCTCGGACCGCGCCCGCTGTCGAACGGGGAAGTCTACGGAGCGCCGGGCCACACCTCCAAACCCGTGCGGGTCAAGAGCCGCAGGCCGTGATGAGCGTCTCCACCTCCCCGGTCAGCGCCCGCGCGAACCGGTCGAGGTCGGGCACCGCCTCGGCGTCGGCGACCAGGCCGTAGTGGACGCGGCCGCGGTAGGTGGAGACGGCCACCGCCAGGGCCTGGCCGCGGGCGAGCGGGGCGTACGGGTAGACCTCGGTGACCGGGTTGCCGCCGAGCTTCAGGCCGAGGCTCGGCAGGGGCACGCTGGTGACCAGGATGTCGAACCAGAGCCGGGCGGCCTGGCCGACCAGGGGTCCGCCGAGGCGGTGGCCGAGGGCGGGGACGTGATCGGCGAGCAGGGCGACGGCGCCCGCGCCCCGGCCCGGTCCGGCGTCCTTGTTGCGGTCCATGGCGGCGCGGACCGCGGCGAGCCGCCCGAGCGGGTCAGAGTCGTCGACGGGGAGCCGGATCAGGTATCCGGAGAGCCGGTTGCCCTGCGGGTGCGCGGTGCGCGGACGGCGCCGGGAGACCGGGATGAGCGCGCGGGGCGCCACCCCCTCGCTGCCGTCGCCGCGTTCGTCGAGCCAGTGGCGCAGGGCGCCGGCCACGACCGCGATGAGGACGTCGTTGACGGTCCCGCCGACCACCTTGCGGACGCGGTGCACGTCGTCGAGGTCGAGGCTGACGCCGGCGGTGCGGCGGGTTCCGGTGGGTCCGGCGGTGAGCGCGGCCGTCGACTGCCGGCCCAGGGTGTGCACGGCGACGGAGGCGCCGATGTCGAGGGCGCGGCCCACGTCCGACAGGGCGCCGCGCAGCAGTCCGGGCAGTCGTCGCACGTCGGGCAGCGACGGGCGGTCCGGCCCGGCGGGCCGGGGCGTGGGCGCGGGCAGGTCCAACGGGTCCAGCACGGCCGCGGCGAGGGTCAGGGCGCGCAGGCCGTCGGCGAGGGCGTGGTGGAACTTGAACAGGACGGCGAAGCGCTCGCCGCCCTCCTCCGGCAGGACGTGGGCCTCCCAGAGCGGGCGGCCGCGCTCCAGCGGGCGCTCCATGAGCCGGCCGGCCGCGGCCTGGAAGTCGGCGGCCGGAGCGTGCAGCCGGACGTGGTGGAGGGGGTCGAAATCCGGGTCGGGCTCGCGCACCGCGCCGCCGAAGGCGAGGGGTTGCCAGACGTCCCGGATCCGCATGCGCAGTCCGGGGACGGCGGCCGCGCGGGCGGCGAGCAGATCGGCGGCGTGGGCGCCCGCGGAGGGAGAGGGCGCCGTGAACACGCCGAGGGCGCCGAGGTGCATGGGGTGCGCGGGCGACTCGATGTTCCAGAACGCCAGGTCGAGGGGTGCCAGCAGATCATCAGCAGTCACGGGCTTGCCTCGCGTCGACGACGGGTGAGGCAGCAGTCAATCGCCTTCGGGCGATTACGGTCAAGCACCATCATGTTACGCACAGTAAACAACTGGTGAAAGAGAAAGAGAGAGTGCGTGCAGGAGTCGCAGGACGGACGGGAATCCGACGGCAGAGGCTAGGACACCCGCTGGCCCTTCCCCAGGGCGATCACCCCGCCCTGGGACACGGAGTACAGCTCCGCGTCCCGCTCCGGGTTGACCCCGATGGTGGCCCCGGGCGGCACCTCGACGTTCTTGTCCAGGACCGCCCCGCGCACCACCGCGCCGCGGCCGATGTGGACGTTGTCGTGCAGGACCGAGCCCTGGACGACGGCCCCCGGATCGACCACCACCCCCGGTGACAGCACGGAGCGGGTGACCTGCCCCCGGATCAGGCAGCCCGCGCTGATGATCGACTCTCCGGCGATGCCGCCCGCGTTGAAGCGGGCCGGGGACAACTGGTTGGAGTGGGTGTAGACGGGCCAGCTGCGGTTGTACAGGTTGAACGCGGGGCGCTCGGCGATCAGGTCCATGTGGGCGTCGTAGTACGCGTCGAGCGTCCCGACGTCCCGCCAGTAGCCCTGGTCGCGGGTGGTCTCGCCGGGGACGTGGTTGTCGCCGAAGTCGTACAGTCGGGCCTGGCCGCGCCGGGTGAGCTGGGGCAGGATGGAGGCGCCCATGTCGTGCACGGAAGCCTCGTCCTCGGCGTCGCGGTGGAGCGCCTCGATGAGCGCCTTGGTGGTGAAGACGTAGTTGCCCATGGAGGCGAACACGCACTCCGGGTCGTCGGCGAGGCCCGGCGGGTCGGCGGGCTTCTCCAGGAAGCGCTCGACCGTCTGCCCGTCCGAGCCCGGGGTGATGACGCCGAAGGACGACGACTCCGCACGCGGCACCCGTAACCCGGCCACCGTGACGCCCGCCCCGCTGTCGATGTGCTGGGTGAGCATCTGGCGGGGGTCCATGCGGTAGACGTGGTCGGCTCCGAACACGGCGACGTACTCGGGCTGTTCGTCGTGGATCAGGTTCAGCGACTGGAGGATGGCGTCCGCGCTGCCGAGGTACCAGCGCGGGCCGAGCCGCTGCTGGGCCGGGACCGGGGTGATGTAGTTGCCGAGCAGGCTGGACATCCGCCAGGTGGTGGTGATGTGCCGGTCCAGCGAGTGCGACTTGTACTGCGTCAGGACGCAGATGCGCAGGATGTCCGCGTTGACGAGGTTGGACAGCACGAAGTCGACGAGCCGGTAGGTGCCGCCGAAGGTGACCGCGGGCTTCGCGCGGTCCGCCGTGAGGGGCATCAGACGCTTGCCCTCGCCGCCCGCCAGCACGATTCCGAGAACCGAAGGTCCCCCACGACGCATCGCCGCTCCCCTCACCCGAGTCGTGCACCATGGTTGCCCCGTACGGGGCGCGCTACGCCTGTTTGACGATCTCCTCGTACACCCGGACCGTGCGCCGGGCCACCGCGTCCCAGCCGAACTCGCCCACCGCGCGGACCCGTCCGGCCTCGCCCATACGGCGCGCCGCCTCCGGGTCGCCGAGGACGGAGTCCAGCGCCCGCGTGAGACCCGCCTCGAACTCCTCGCCCCCCTCCCCCGGGGGGACCAGCAGCCCGGTCACCCCGTCCTCGACGACCTCGGGGATGCCACCGACCCGCGAGGCCACGACGGGTGTGCCGCAGGCCATCGCCTCCAGGTTGACGATCCCGAGGGGTTCGTACACCGACGGGTAGACGAACACGGCCGCGTGCGTGAGGAGTTGGACGACCTCCGGGCGCGGCAGCATCCGCGGGATCCAGTACACGCCGTCCCGGGCCCGGCCCAGTTCCTCGAACAGTTCGCGGAACTCCCGGTCGATCTGGGGTGTGTCGGGCGCGCCCGCGCACAGCACGACCTGGGCCGCCGGGTCGATGTCCCGGACGGCCCGCAGCAGATGGGGGACGCCCTTCTGGCGGGTGATCCGGCCGACGAACAGCACGTACGGGCGGGACGGGTCGAGGCCGACACGGGCGAGGGCGTCGGTGCCGTGGTCGGGCCGGTACAGGGCGGTGTCGATGCCGTTGTGCACGACGTGGACCCGGTCCGCGTCCAGGGCCGGGTAGCAGGCCAGGACGTCCTCGCGCATCGCGCCGGAGACCGCGATCACCGCGTCGGCGGCCTCCACGGCCGTCCGCTCGGCCCAGCCGGAGAGGGCGTACCCGCCGCCGAGCTGCTCGGCCTTCCAGGGGCGCAGGGGCTCCAGCGAGTGGGCGGTCAGCACGTGCGGGACGCCGTACAGCTCCTTGGCGAGATGACCGGCCAGGTTGGCGTACCAGGTGTGGGAGTGGACCAGCTCGCGGCCTTCGAGGGCGGCGGCCATGGCGAGGTCGACGGAGAAGGTGCGCAGGGCGTCGTTGGCCCCGTCGAGGGCGGACCAGGGGCGGTGGCGCAGCACCCCGGCCGCCCGGTCCGCCGAGGACCCCTCGCCCCAGCAGTGCACGTCGAGGTCGACCAGGTCCCGCAGCTCGCGGGCGAGGAACTCGACGTGGACGCCCGCGCCGCCGTACACGTCCGGGGGATACTCCCGGGTCAGCAGTCCCACTCGCACCCGGAATCCTCCGATCGCCGCGGCCGGTTCCCTCATGGTCACCCAGACGGGGCGCGCGGGGAAGAGCGCGGGGCTCGGGAAGCAGGAGTCCCCGCAGACGCCCGCGCCGGGCACCCGGTAGGAGAGGCAGCAGCTGCGGCGCCGGAAAGCGGTGCCGGTGCGGATGCCGGTGTCCGCGAGCAGGGGGTGGGCGAACAGCTCCGCGGTCAGGGCGCGGGAGCGGGCCACGACGTCCGTACGGCCGTGCGCCCGCGCCCACTCCTCCAGCCCGCGGGCCGCTCCAGCCAGCGCCTACGCGGCGTTGCCGCGCAGCAGCCCCGGGGCGACGGGATGGCGGGCGCGCAGGGCCGCCGCCAGCGGTTCGAGGGCGGGATCCGGGAATCCGGAGACCGGGCGCGGGATCCGGGAATCCGGAGACCGGGCGATCGGACGACAACCGTCGGCAACCATCGGCATCCGGTGGCATCCGGTGGCATCCGGTGGCATCCGGTGGCATCCGGCGAATATCACCCCCCTTGGGGAGGACTGTGGTCGCCTCGTACTCCATCGGCAGTAGGACCCATTGAGTGCTCAGGTACGACGACGGGAACAGATCGACAAGGCATCGTGTTGAGTATGGAAGCCGACCGTTCGCCGCGCCGGGCCCCGGCCCCCCGCCTCGCGCAGAGGAGCAGCTCATGAGCGCCCTCGCGTTGTCCGTGGTCCTGTCACTCGTGTCCGCGGTCGCCTACGCGGCCGGGGCGATCGTGCAGGAGCAGGTCGCGGTCTCCTCCCCCGAAGAGCAGTACGCGCCGCTGCGCCGGCCGGCCTGGTGGGCGGCGGTGGGGCTGAACTGCCTGGGCGGTCTGCTGCACGTCGTGGCGCTCGCCTACGGTCCCCTCAGTCTGGTCCAGCCGCTGGGCGCGCTGACGATCGTGGTCGCCCTGCCGATGGCCGCCCTCTTCGTGGGCCGCAGGGCCGGGGCGACGGCCTGGCGGGGCGCCATCATGGCGACGGTCGGTCTCGCCGGTCTGCTGTCCCTGGTCGGCGCGGCCGACGCGCAGTCGCTCAGCACCCCGCAGCGGGTGGGCGCCGCGGTCGTCACCGGCGGCGCGGTGGTGGCCCTGATGGTCGCCGGGCGGGCGGCGCACCGGCACCCGGCGGTGCGCAGCATGCTGCTGGCGACCGCGTCCGGCATAGCCTTCGGCATGTCGTCGGTGTTCACCAAGACCGTCGCCGTCGACTGGACCGGTGGCGTCTCGGCGGCCGACCTGCCGTCCCTCGCCGTGATCGGCGTGCTGGCCACGGCCGGCATGCTGCTGTCGCAGGCCTCCTACAAGGGCGGCGGTCTCGCGGCCCCGCTGGCGACGCTGACCGTGGTGAACCCGGTGGTGGCGGCCGCGGTCGGCATCACGATGTTCGGCGAGACCTTCCGCTACGGCAGCACGGGCACCGTGCTGGCGCTGAGCTGCGGCGTGGTGGCGGCCGGTGGCCTGATCCTCCTGACGACCGAGCGGCTCGCGGGCCCCGGGCCGGAGCCCCGGCCCGAGCCGGAGCAGGTCTCCGCGGCCGCGGGCGGGCTGCCCGGCGGTTCCCCGGAGCCGCAGGGCGCGGCGCCACGGGAAGAGGCCGTACGGGAGGCCCGGGCGGGCGAGGTCCGCGAGGGCGCGTTCGTACCGGCCCAGACCCGGGGCGAGCCGGTGGCGGCGGCGTCCGACGACACCGCCGAACCGCAGGCCGCCGGGTACGTACCGGTCTACGGCGGCCCGTACGTCCCGATGCCCGTCCTCGTCCGGCACCGCGTGCGTATCAGATCGTGACGCCGCCGGCCCGCAGGTAGGCCACCGGATCGATGTCCGTACCGAATCCGGGCCCGGTCCGCACCTCGAAGTGCAGGTGCGGGCCCGTGCTGTTGCCCGTGGAGCCGGAGCGGCCGATGCGCTGACCGGCGCCGACCGACTGCCCGTCCCGCACGGAGATCGCGGACAGGTGCGCGTACTGCGAGTAGCGGCCGTCGGAGTGCCGGATGACGACCTGGTAGCCGAACGAACCCTCCCAGCCGGCGCTCACCACCTTGCCCGCCGCCACGGCCTGCACGGACGTGCCGGTGGCGACGGGGAAGTCGACGCCGGTGTGGTAGCCCTTCGACCAGGAGGAGCCCGTGGCGTGGTACGGCGTGCCCGTGGCCGCGCTGACCGGGGCGACGAGGGCGTGACCGGTCGACGACTTCTTCTTCCCGGTCGCCTTCTTCTCCGCGCTCTTGCCCGCGCCGCTCTTCTGCTGGGTGCTCTTCGTCTTGCCGTCCTGCTTGCCGGTCGTCGCCTTGCTGTCCGCCGCCCCGGTGCCCGAGGAGCTCTGCTGCAGCGCCAGCCGCTGGCCCGGCACGATCAGGTCGGGGTCCGCGCCGATGGTCGCCCGGTTGCCGGCGTACAGCCGCTGCCAGCCGCCGCGGACGTCCTGTTCGTCGGCGATACCGGAGAGGGTGTCGCCGCGCACCACCGTGTACATCTCGGCGGTGCCTGCCCGGGACTGGGGCGTGGCCTGCGGCTGGACGTCCTTGAGCGAGTTCTTGGCCGTTTTCCCGGCGGTTTTCCCGGCTGTCTCCGTCTTCCCGGCGGTCTTCTTCGCCGTGCCGCCGGGGTCGATGTCGGGGGTGCCGCCGCCCCGGGTCAGTCCGGCGCGGACCGAGCAGGTGGGCCAGGCGCCGGGGCCCTGGCCGTCGAGCACCTTCTCGGCCACGGCGATCTGCTGGTCCTTGGTGGCGAGGTCGGCGCGCGGCGCGTACCGGGTGCCGCCGTACGCCTCCCAGGTGGACTGGGTGAACTGCAGCCCGCCGTAGTAGCCGTTGCCGGTGTTGATGTCCCAGTCGTTGCTCGACTCGCACGCGGCTACCTTGTCCCAGGTGCCCACGTCGGCCGCCTGCGCGGCGCCGGTTCCGATGAGCGGGAGGGCCATGCCGGCACCGCCCGCCGTGACGGTGAGCGAGGCGCGGTTGATCCTGTTCGGCTGATACCGGCGGTGCCGGCCGCGTACGGCCATGGAGATCCCCCTCGACATGCGTCAGGAGGGGCAAAAGTAAGGGCTGTCAAGCGGCCGGGACAAGACGACTATCGGCCGCCCTGTCTCAACTCGACCGGTACGCGCCCCTTGTTGCGCGACGGTGGGACACAGGAGACCCGAGAGCCGGGCCCACGCCGGCCGGCACGCGCGGGGGACGGGCGCGCCGCCGTGTCAGGACGTGCGGTCGGCCCCCCGCCACGCCAGGATGGTCGGCGGGCGGGCCGAGACCGACGGAGAACGAACGGCGTGGGACCGACGGAGAACGAGCGGTGTGGGACCGACGGAGAACGAGCGGCGGGACCGGCACCACCGAGCACAGGACCCCACCGCACCGAGCAGGACCACCAGGACCACCAGGACCACCAGGACCCCCTGAAGGAGCCAACAGCATGAGCACGTCAGCCCAGATCGGCGTCACGGGACTCGCGGTCATGGGCCGCAATCTCGCGCGCAACTTCGCCCGCAACGGCTATGCGGTCGCCGTGCACAACCGGACGGCGGCGCGCACGCACGCGCTGGTGAAGGAGTTCGGGCACGAGGGCGATTTCGTCGCGGCCGAGACCGCCGAGGAGTTCGTGGCGGCGCTGGAGCGGCCCCGCCGCCTGGTGATCATGGTCAAGGCCGGAGGGCCGACCGACGCGGTGATCGAGGAGTTCGCCCCGCTCCTGGAGCCCGGCGACATGATCATCGACGGGGGCAACGCGCACTTCGCCGACACCCGGCGCCGGGAGCGCGAACTGCGCGAGCGGGGCATCCACTTCGTCGGCACCGGCATCTCCGGCGGTGAGGAGGGCGCCCTGCACGGACCGAGCATCATGCCGGGCGGCTCCACGGAGTCGTACACCTCACTGGGCCCCATGCTGGAGAGGATCTCCGCGAAGGCGGCGGACGGGGCGCCCTGTGTGACCCACGTCGGTCCCGACGGAGCCGGGCACTTCGTGAAGATGGTCCACAACGGCATCGAGTACGCGGACATGCAGCTGATCGGCGAGGCGTACCAACTGCTGCGCGACGTCGCCGGATACTCCCCCGCCGAGATCGCGGACGTCTTCCGCACCTGGAACACCGGCCGGCTCGACTCCTACCTCATCGAGATCACGGCCGAGGTGCTGTCGCACGTGGACGCGGCGACGGGGGCGCCCTTCGTGGACGTGGTGGTGGACCGGGCGGAGCAGAAGGGCACCGGCCGCTGGACCGTGCAGATCGCGCTGGACCTCGGCGTACCGGTGTCGGGCATCGCCGAAGCCGTCTTCGCGCGCTCGCTGTCGGGCCACGCGGCACTGCGGGAGGCGTCCCGGGGGCTGGCCGGGCCGAAGCCGGCCGCGCTGGACCGGGCCGAGGCGCAGGCCTTCGCGGACCGGGTGGAGCAGGCGCTGTACGCCTCGAAGATCGTGTCGTACACGCAGGGCTTCCACCAGATCGCCGCGGGCAGCGACGAGTACGGCTGGGACATCGACCTCGGTGGTGTCGCCGCGATCTGGCGGGGCGGATGCATCATCCGGGCGGCCTTCCTCGACCGGATCCGCGCCGCGTACGACGCGCGGCCGGACCTGCCCAGCCTGCTGTCGGACGAGACGTTCGCCTCGGAGATCGCCGCCGCGCAGGACCCGTGGCGCGAGGTGCTGGTGTCCGCGACGCTCCAGGGCGTGCCCGCCCCGGGGTTCGCGGCGGCGCTCGCCTACTACGACGCGCTGCGCGCCGAGCGGCTGCCCGCGGCCCTCACCCAGGGGCAGCGGGACTTCTTCGGGGCGCACACGTACCGGAGGGTCGACCGGGACGGGGCGTTCCACACCCTGTGGGGCGGGGACCGGTCGGAGGTGCCGGCGTAGGCGCCCGAGGGGCGTTCACGCCGTGCTCGGCGGGGGCGCAGGTGCCCGCGCCCCCGTCGGCCGCGGCCGTTCCGCGTCCCCACACCCGGTCAGCTCAGCGGCGGTCCCGGTTCCGGGTCGGGGACCGGCTCGGGGCCCGGCGGGATCGGGGACGGGGAGGGCTCCGGGGGCGGGCCCGGGTGGGGCGGGGCCGGGGAGGGAGTGGGGCCGGGGTACGGCGGGACCGGCGCCGGGGTGGGGTTCGGGCCCGGCGGCGGCTCGGGGGGCGGGACCGGAGTGGGATAGGGCTCCGGACCCGGTGTCGGCGGGGGCTGTACGGGGTCGGACTGCGGGCTGGTCATGGTGTCCTCACGTCCTCCGGCCAGTGGTGCAGCGTGGCGCTGGACTACTCCTCCGCGTACCCGGAGGGCGCGCGGACAGTCACCCGCCGGTGGCAGCGGGTGCGCCCGCCGGGGCCTCCGCGCCCGTTCCCTCGTCCCCCCGCGCCGCCCGCGCTCCCGCCGCCAGCCCCATGCGGGGGCTGCTCAGCACCGGTACCGGGGTCCGCGTGAGCCGCTGGGCCGGGGCCATGGAGCCCTGGGCGAGGAGGACGGCGTCGGCGTCCTCGACCGCGTCGGCCGCTTCGGCGACGAGTCGGGCACAGCCCTCCGTGTCGCCGGCCGCGAAACGGGACCAGGCGCCGTCGACGAGGACCGTGCGGACGTGCACGGCGCGTTCCGCGCGGCGGGCCTCCTCCTCGAGCAGCCCGACGGTCGGCTCGAAGGTGCTCTCCACGGTCGCGAGGACGACGACGCGCGGACCGGCGGCGACCGCCGCGGCGGCCATGGGCCGGTCGGTGCGCACCACCGGCACCCGCGCACCGGCCGCCTCCGCCACCGCGCCGAGGGTCGAGCAGGTGCACAGCACCGCCCGTGCCCCCTCGGCGACGGCCCGGTCGAGCACGGCCCGTACGTCGGCGGCGACCGCGTCGGGACCGTGCGCGCGGGCCCGGGACAGCAGGTCCTCGTCGACGAAGTGCCGCAGCTCCAGGCCCGGGTGGTCCTCGTCACGCAGGGCCTCGAAGACCGGGACGTGGAGCGGCGAGGTGTGCAGGAGGGCCAGCACCCTCAGAACCGCCCGGGGTGCGCGCGCAGCCAGTCCTTGGCCGCGGCGAGCAGCGCGGGGTCGGCCACCGGAGCCTCCTCGGGGTGACGCTCGGCCCACTTCACGACGTAGGGGCACAGCGGCGCGACCGGTGTCTCCTCACGTGCGGCGAGGACGTACAGCTCACGGGCGAGGGACCCCGCGATGCCCTGGCCCTCGTGGGCCGGTTCGACGATGGTGTGCACCGGGACCAGGGCGCGGCCGGGCGACTCCAGCACGAAGTACTCGATACGGCCGACCACGTCGCCGTCCTCGTCGAGGGCTTCGAGGCGGCCGGCCGCCCGGTCGTCGCGGATCCGGATGTCGCTCATGGGCACGCTCCTGGGGCGAGGGAGGGTGGGGATGCGGTGGGTACGGCGGATGCGGCGGATGCGGCGGCCGCCGCGGTGGCGGGCCGGCCGGAACGGTCAGACCGACACGGCCTGCGGGCTGCGCTCCTGGTCGGAGCCCGGTACCGGCTCGGCGGGGTCGGCACCCAGGCTCACGATGCGGTTGTCGCGGTCCACGTGCACGACCCTCGGCTGCATGGTCCGTGCCTCGGCGTCGGTCACCTGAGCGTAACTGATGATGATCACCAGGTCTCCGGGGTGCACGAGGTGGGCTGCGGCCCCGTTGATCCCCACGACACCCGAACCGCGCTCGCCCTCGATGACGTACGTCTCCAGCCGCGCCCCGTTGGTGATGTCCACGATGTGGACCAGCTCACCGGGCAGCAGGTCGGCGGCGTCCAGCAGGTCGGCGTCGATGGTCACCGATCCCACGTAGTGCAGGTCGGCCTGGGTGACGGTGGCGCGGTGGATCTTGGACTTGAACAGAGTACGCAGCACTTTGGACTCCTGGAAGACGGCTCCCTGCCTGCTTTGTGCAGGTCAAGGGCGGTCTTCACTCTACACGGGCACGCGTCGGAGTCGACGATTGTGGGGAACATCGCTTCACTCCGGCGAGCAGGCTCCGCACCTGGGCCTCAGCGCGAACCAGGTGGGTCGTGAAATCGCCGCCCATGCACCTGCTCGGACGCTTTTCGCGGAATGCGCAGGACTGATGCTGACGAAACGCTGACCTGACTGACGGAACGTCAGGCACATAAGAAACGTTGGCGGGTCACTTCCCAGCACAAGGCCGGCGCCAGCAGGACCGGGCGGCTGGCCGGTCAGCGCCAGCCTCCTGATACTCCAGCCGTAGATCGTGATCTTGCTGGTGTGGGACGCCGCGGAGATGGCCAGCGTTGATCATCCGGACGAGATCACCCACCCCATCGGCGGCGTCCGTCCCTGGCCCGCTTACTCCAGTCCGCCGAGGCGGAGGGCATCCTTCATCTCGCTGAGCTTCGCGGCTGCCGTCGCGGTCCAGTCCTGCGGCTGTCCAGCAACACGGAGGGCGTCCTCGATCTCCCTGAGCTTCACGGAGGACAGCACGCCTGCCCGCTCGACCAGGTCGTCCCGGGACACGATGGTCAGCCACGTGCAAGGGGTGAAGCCTGGACGCGGGAACGCGAACCGCAGCACGCCTTCAAAGGGCAGTCCTTCCGTGGCGCCCACGGCCACTTCGATGCCCAGACCGCTGATGTCGACGCCCGCCGGAGCGACAACCTGCATCGCCCGGAGCCCGGACGCCTCGTCTCCCGGCAGCAGCACGACCGGCCGTCGCTCATCGAACTCGACCCACCAGACTTCGCCGTGTTGCATATGTCCTCCTGGCACGATCTGCGGTGAGGGCGCTGTGAAAACGGGTGCGGCCACCGTTGATCATCGGTGTGTGAAGACTGGAGATCATGCGGTGGCCGCAGGTCACAGCGTAGACCGTGCACGGTGGCAGGAGTCATTCGAGGGCCTGATGCATCGGATCGCGAGCCGCTTCGCGCGGGTTGAACCCCGGCGCCGGGTGCAGGACTTGGTCCTTGGACTGCTCTCGGACCTGCCGCGCAAGAACTGCTGGACCATAGCCGAGCACATCCGGGACACCACCCCGGACGGGCTGCAGCACCTGCTCGGGCGGGCAAAGTGGGACGCCGACCTGGCCCGCGACGACCTGCACGGCTACGTGCTGGAGCATCTGGCGGACGAGCAGGCCGTGCTCGTGGTGTAAGAGACCGGCGACCTGAAATTCCGTACGCGTTGAACGGGTGCGGTGTGTTCCTGCCGGCGGCTTCGCGGGGCCGGCCGGGAAGTTCGGCGGCACGGTACGCGGCGGGAATGCCTCACCGGATCGGATCCACGATCCGGCGGCCGCACACCGAACGGTCCGAATTCCCTCGGCCGACCCGGAGTTCCCTTGGGAAAGCTCTCAAACGCCGCTCTCGGCCGGCACCGCGCTCTGCAGGAAGTCGAGGTAGCGGCTCGCGAGCCGTCCGCTCTCCGGACCGGTCCCGATCCGGGCGAGCGAGAGGGGCCTGAGCGGCACATGCGGGAATCCGGGTTGGCAGAGCGACAGGTCGGCGTCGGCGGGCCGCCGGGCGAGCAGGCTCCGCAGCCGTGCGCCGAGCTCCGCGGGCGAGGCGGCGTGCCGCGCCGCGTCCCGGTGGGCCTTCCGGGGAGGGACGAGGCCGGGGGCGTCGTCGAGCCCGGAACTGCTGTGCGGAACCGCCAGGGCCCTCCCTGCCGCGGGCACCGGGAGCGGTGCCCGCGGCCGTGGTCGGGTGAGCCCGTCACCGCCCCTTCGAGGGGAGGTAGTGCAGGCCGTAGCCGCGTTCGTACAGCGGGTGTGCGGTGTCGTCGGGGACGTCGCCGAGTTGTGCCTCCACCTCCTCCTGGGAGGACGGCAGTTCGAAGGGCAGCTCTCCGCCCGGGCTGCGCTTGCCGAAGACGGTGTCGAGCAGCACGCCGTCGGAGACCCCGAAGTTGGCCAGTACGGCGTCGGCGGTGCGTGCCACGTCGGTGAGGACGAGCGGCCGGTCCAGTTCGGGGATCGCTACGGTCGGGACACCGCTGCTCACGGCCTTCTGAAGGGCCTGGTAATCGGGCTCGGAACCGCTGAACTCCAGGCCCGTGAGGTCTGATCCGCCCCTCGGGTCGGCGAGTCGCACCAGGGCCAGATCGGCGTCGGCCGGGTCGTCGACCACGTTCAGACCACGGGCCTCGGCCTCGTCGGCGGAGACTCCGTAGAGGTACACGTCACGGACCTCGCCCCGGCTCGCGGGCAGTGTCCGGTCGTCGTTCTTCAGCAGGGTCAGCGAGTCGGCCTGCGCCTGGTCTCCCACCGCCTGGAAGGAGGCGTTGCCGACGAGACGGCCGGCGGCCTCCTCGTCCACGTACGGGTTCTCGAACAGGCCCAGTTGGAATTTCTGTTCCAGCACTCGCCGGGCGGCCTCGTCCACCCTCTTCTCGGTGACCAGTTCCTGCCGGACGGCCTGGACCACGTAGGAGGGCTGGTCGCTGCCGCCGATCTGGTCGACGCCGGCGTTCAGGGTGAGCGCGGTGCGTTCGAGGACGGTCCGGCTCTCCGCGCCCCACGGCATGCCGACGCCCCACGGTCCGATGAAGGACGCCGGCGGCCGGGTGTTCCGGCACTGCTCGGGGCAGTCGCCGGTGATGCCCCAGTCGGAGACGATGACCCCGTCGAAGCCGTAGGTGCCCCTCAGCAGGTCCTTCAGCAGGTACGAGTTGAAGCCCGCCCCCACCTGCTCCAGCTCGTGTCCCTTGTACGTCAGGTCCTTGAGGATGGAGTACGTGGGCATGATGCCGGAGGTGTTCGCGGCGAACGCGCCCTTGAACGGCGTGATGTGGTCCTGGAAGTCGTCGCCCGGGAAGGCGGCGTAACGGCCGTAGTAGTAGTGGCTGTCGTATCCGTTCTCCTGGGCTCCGTAGCCCACCCAGTGCTTGGTGACGGTGGCGACGCCGTCCGTCCCCAGCCCCTTGGAACCGCCCTGCATCCCCGTGACATAGGCGTTCACCTGTCGCGCGGCGTCCTGCGGATCGGAACCGAAGGTGCCGCTGATCCTGGTCCAGCGGGGCTCGGTGGCGATGTCCGCCTGCGGTGACAGCGCCTCGGCGATGCCGACGGCCCGGTACTCGCGGCGGATGATGTCGCCCAGTTCCCGGGTGAGTCCGGGGTCGTCCGCCGCGGCGATGCCGATGGCGTCGGGCATGGCGGTCGTACCGGATCCGGCGACGGTCTGGCCCTCGACCACCGAGAAGCCGTTGCGCGGATCGGTGGAGATCACCACGGGGATGCCGAGCCGTTGCTTCTCGGCGATCGCCTGCACGCTGTTGTTGGCCGCGGCGACCTTCTCGGGGTCCTTCGACAGGCGCGTGATGGCGGTGGTGACGTGGCGGTCGCCGACGAGTGCGGTCGTCCCGGCCGTGTCGTAGCCGTCACCCGAGGTGGGGAGATTGCCGTGCACCAGGAGTCCGGCCTTCTCCTCCAGGGTCATCCGGGACAGCAGGTCCCGGGCGCGCTCGGTGTCGCTCAGACGCCAGTCCTCGTAGGGGGTGAGCCGGCCGTTGCGGTCCAGGTCGCGGAAGCGGATGCCGTCCTGGCCGAGGATCGGTACGTCCCGTGAGCCGAGCCGGGGCTGCGCGGACGCATGTCCATGGGCGGCGGCCGGCGGGGTGAGCACGCTCGCCTGGGCCATGAGCGCGGCGACGGTGGCGATGGCGGCTCCCACGGACAGCCGTCTCCGGCCGACCGTGGTGTGAATACGTGAACGCATGGGTTCCTCTCCGTCGAGGTCCATCTGGGTGCGTACGCAGGCCTCCTGGCAGCGGCGACAGGCGTAGGGAAGGGAGGAGGCCGGAGGACGACGCCTTCATGCTGTGAATCGACACGTCACTGAAGCGCCTTCAACGTAGGATCACTGTGCAGGTATGACAAGAGGTGTGACGTCGTCAGCGACCCGGCGAGTTCAACTCATGTCGCCGCGGGCCGGTCGAGGGCGTGCGTCGTCGCCTTCCCTCGGTGCCTCCGGCCGCGGACGTCGAGCCGCGCCTAAACGGATGAAGGGCCGCGCCACCGCTGCGGCCCGCGGCAGCCCGCGTCCGCTGCGCGGCCCGGCCACCGCCGACGTCCGACATCAGCCGGCCTGCCCGACCGTGGGGCCGGAGGGCGCCGCCGCGCGGGAGGGCGGTGATCCGGACCGGGCGCCGGTCGGCGAGCCCCTTGCTTCTCCAGCGCGGAGAGTCGGGGCGGCCCCGGTGCCTGCTCAGCTTCACCCCGGGGTCCGGGGGCAGCGCCCCGGACGGTGCGGGAGGTGCGGGCCGGCTGTCAGCCGGCCCGCCCGTGGGCGCTTTCCGTCTCCGTTCCGCTCCATTCGCCGTTGGCCTCCCGACCGTCCCGGCGCAGGCGCACCTCGACGTGTCCGTCGCGGATGCGGGTGTCGAAGGCGGGCTGGGGTGCGGTGGCGGGGCCGCGCACGTTCCAGCCGTCCGAGAGGCGGAACACGCTGCCGTGCCACGGGCACCGGACGCACCCGTCGGCGACCGTGCCCTCCGACAGGGGACCCGCGAGATGGCTGCACCGTTCGGCCAGGGCGTGGATCGTCCCGCCGGATTCGCGGACGACCAGGACCGGCACGTCGTCCACGACACGCCGTACGGGCTGCCCGGCCGGGAACTCGGAGACGCCGCCGACCCGGTGCCAGACGTCCCGGATCACGTGCGGGACCTCTTCGGCGTGATTGGCGCCGGACGCCTGGCGGTAGGCGAGATGACCGCCCAGCATGCCGCCCAGTCCGACCGCCGTCAGGCCCAGGAAGCCGTACGTCCGGCCGGCTCCCGTACGTCCCTTGAGGCGGCAGGCGAGGGAGGCCGCGTACAGTCCCACGGCCGCGCCG
This sequence comes from Streptomyces sp. NPDC088812, assembly GCF_044750285.1. Lineage (NCBI taxonomy): Bacteria > Bacillati > Actinomycetota > Actinomycetes > Kitasatosporales > Streptomycetaceae > Streptomyces > Streptomyces sp. NPDC088812. The sequence goes on from NZ_JBIVJP010000017.1 coordinate 234,071, forward strand.
TTCGCCAGGGCGTGCACCAGGCCCACGCGTGACTGCTCCTGGTGCAGTTCCGCCCAGTCCACGGCGCCCGCCAGCGCGGCGGGTACGGCCGCGGCCAGGCCGACGCCCACGAGCAGGCCCGCCTCACGGGAACGGCCGGGCCGCAGGTCCAGCACGGCCGCGGACAGCCAGCTGCCGACCGGCACCTGCACCATCAGCGGATGCACCGGGTGCCCCAGCCACCTGCCGTGCAGCACGTCCCGGCCGGGCCCCAGCGGCAGGGAGCGGATTCCCGTCCGAAGGGCGGCGATCAGCTGATCGGCCCGTGGATCCCGTTCCAGACGGTCCAGGAGCCACAGCACTCGGCTCTGCTTCATCCGGCGGCGACGTGTCGTTGCGCTCATGCGCCGCCGGGTTCCACACTCGCGCGTCCGGCAAACGGGATGTGCACGTCCGGCAGGGCGTTCGCGCTTCGGGAGGTGGCGGATGCCCTGAAGACCGCCGATCAGGCCCCGGTCAGCCGACCCCCTACGGCACCGCCACTCGCCCGCCCCCGGCACCGCCCGTCCTGCGCGGCGGCGCCGGACCGCCCGTCCTGCCCGCCCCCGGCACCGCCCGTCCTGCGCGGCCCTGGCGACCGACCCGCCGCGTAGGTATGGTGAGCCACCCCTAACTTGCACGCTCTCGCTTCAGTCCAAGTGAGTCGGCACCAGTCCGCTCACCGCTCCGGCGTCGCCGGAAAGGATGGCCGAGTGAGTACCGAGCGGGATCTCGCCGGACGGCTCGCCCTGGTGACCGGGGCGGCCCGGGGTATCGGCGCCGCCGTGGTCGAGGTGCTGGCCGAACGCGGTGCGCGCGTCCTCGCCACCGACGTCGACGCACCCGCCGCCGAGGCGCTGGCCGTGCGGTACGGGGACCGGGTCGTCGCCCGCGCCCTCGACGTCACCGACGCCACGGCGGTGGAGGACGCCGTCGCCGAGGCCGAGCGCACCCTCGGCCCGCTGGACATCGTGGTCAACGTGGCCGGCATCCTGCGGGGAGCGTCCGTGGTCGAGCTGGACGACGCGGACTGGGCCGCCGTGTTCGCCGTCAACACCGACGGCGTCTTCCACGTCTCCCGCGCCGCGGCCCGCCGTATGACGTCGCGGGGCCGGGGCAGCATCGTCACCGTCGCCTCGAACGCGGCCGGCGTCCCGCGCAGCGGCATGGCCGCCTACGCCGCATCCAAGGCCGCCGCCGTGATGTTCACCAAGTGCCTGGGGCTGGAGGTCGCCCGGCACGGGGTGCGCTGCAACACCGTGTCCCCCGGCTCGACCCTGACCGACATGCAGCGCGCCCTGTGGGAGAGGTCCCCCGGCGGTGCGGAGGCGGGCCGGCGGGCCGTCCTGGACGGCGACCCGGACGCGTACCGCACCGGCATCCCCCTGGGGCGGATCGCCGAGCCGGTCGACGTCGCGCACGCCGTCGCGTTCCTCGTCTCCGACCGCGCCCGGCACATCACCCTGCACGACCTGTACGTCGACGGCGGTGCCACCCTCCGCGCCTGACCGCCCCGGTGGAGTGCCGCCGAGTTCCGTTCCCTCGTACCGTCCTGGACCCTGTGGGAGTCTCGCCGTGACCGTCGACCCGACATCCGCCCGCTCCGGCCCGTCCGCCGCCCGGCCCGGCCCGTCCGCCGCCCGGCCCGAGGCCGCCGACGCGCTCACCCCGGGCGTGGACTCCCCCACCTGGCCCGCGGAGTTCGCCGAGCGCTACCGCGCGGCCGGTTACTGGCGCGGTGAGACCTTCGGGGGCGTGCTGCGCGCCCGCGCGGCCGCCCATCCCGACCGGATCGCCCTGGTCGACCCGGCGCCCGAACGCCGC